>DATBEM010000223.1:0-105962 GCA_036276115.1 Trebonia sp. | reverse complement strand
GAGCCGCCGCCCGAGGTCCGCCGCCGGACCGCCCCGCATTTCCCGCACAGGATCACGCCGGCATACGGGGAGACCGGGACGCGGACGTACCTTTTCGGCTCCTTGAGCGCCGCGTTGGCGCGCTGCCACGTTTCCGCATCGACAATGGGCGGGCAATCGTAGGTGTACGGCTCCCCGCTCACCGTCGTCCGCGCCTTCCCCATGTACGCGGGGTCCGCGATGATCTTGCGGACCCGGGACGCGTCCCATTTCCCGCCATCGGCGCCGCTGGCCCAGATGGCTATGGCACCGAGCGTTTCCCCGTCAATGGCCCGCGTGAACATCTCCCGCGCGATGGCAGCCTTAGCGGCGTTCACGGCCCATTCCTTGCGGCGCTTCGGCCCGGTGATCTCCCAGCCGTACTTTGGCTTGCGGAGCGCCGCCCCGTTGGCGACGGCACGGTGATTTCCCGTCTCGACGCGCCGGATTCGCTTCTCCGACTCACGGCGCGCTTCCGCCGAGTACTTGCCCCATGCCTCCTGCGCGTCAAGGCTATCGCCATTGAGCTCCGGCTCCTCGGTGAATTCCAGCCGCCCGCCAGCGTCCTTGACGTCAAGCCGCAGCCGGAACGCCGCATCAGGCCCCTGCCGAGTGCCACGGTCCATCGCCCACATGACGATAACGTCAGCGACATCCGCCCGCACGAGCTCGACGGCTTCCCGGTAAAGCTGCTCCAGGTGCTTCCCGTGAAAAGCCGACTTCCCGTGAATCCGGACAACCGGGCCGGCCATCACGTAATCATGGCCGGCCGACCACGCCCCCATGTCCGGAATCTGGTTTTCCTCGTCCTGGCCCGTGTCGCTGACCCTCGCCACCAGGATTGCCCGGTCTCGCATGCCGCCGCTCCGTTTCCGCTGGTCATCGGCCTACAGCAGCATCGTACATCTTGTGTACCACGCCATGGCGTGGTAAATCCTTCCCAATCCGGTGTCCCTTACCGGGCGTGGCGTGGCGGGCACGCGGCTGGGCACGCGGCTGGGCAACGCGTGGCGGTCGACGCAGGTGCGGCTGCTGGGCCGGGGTCGGCGGCCAGCGTGGGGGCGGGGCCGGGCGGGATTACATGTTGGGGGGCAGGCTGGGGGCGGCGGCCAGTGCGGGGCCGGGTGCATTCGCTGGCTCGGGGTCGGGCCTGGGCGTGGCGGCAAGCTCGGGATCGAGGCCGGGGGCGGCGGCCGCGGCAGGCGCAGGCACGGCCGGCGCGCGGACCGCCGACGGCGCCGGCCCGGAGGGGGCCGCACCAGGCAGCACCGGTCCAGAGGGGTCCGGTCCAGGCAGCACCGCTTCAGGCAGCACGGGTCGAGACAAAGCCACTCCCGGCACGACCGCACCAGGCGGCACCACGACCACAGGCGGCACCAAGACCCCGGCCACTGGCCACGCTGGCGGTGGGGCGCTGCACTTCGAGTCGGCCGGGTCGCGCGAGGTCGACGTCTCTGGCACTGAGATCGTGCTGGTGCCGAGCGTCTTCGCGTGGCCCGGGGCCGCCGTCGGCTTCGACCCGCCCGTGGTCGCCTACCCAGCCCGGGGGATCGCCGGGATCTGGCAGCCGGGCGCGCGGTCCGGGGAAGACCTCGCCCGGCTGGTCGGCCGCACCCGGGCGGCGCTGCTGGCCGCCCTGGCCGAGCCCGCCTCCACGACCGGCCTGGCGGCCCGGGCGAGCATCGGGGTCAGCAGCGCCAGCGAGCACCTGGCGGTGCTGCGGGCCTGCGGGCTGGTCTCCACGACCCGGACCGGTCGCTACCTGGTCCACCAGCGCACCGCCCTGGGCGTGGCGCTAGCGGGGGACTGACCACGCGGACCGGGCAGCGGCGTTCGCGCGAGCGCCCGGGCACGTGCTGAAGGGGTTGAAGGCTAGATCGTCCCGAACAAGCGGTCGCCCGCGTCGCCCAGCCCGGGCACGATGTAGCCCTTGTCGTTGAGGTGGGCGTCGATCGCGCCGGTGACGACCCGCACGTCCGGCGAGGAACCCTCCGGGAACGCGGCGGCGACCCGCTCCAGCCCCTCCGGCGCGGCCAGCAGGCAGATCGCGGTCACGGTCGGGGCACCGCGCCCCTTGAGCATCTCGATCACGGTGACGAGGGTCCCGCCGGTGGCCAGCATCGGGTCCAGCAGGAACACCTCGCGGCGGGTGAGGTCCTCGGGCAGCCGGTTGGCATAGGTGGACGCCATCAGCGTCTCCTCGTCGCGGACCATGCCGACGAAGCCGACAGCGGCCATCGGCAGCAGCCGGGTCATGCCGTCGAGCATGCCGATGCCGGCCCGCAGGATCGGCACCACCAGCGGCCCCGGCGAGGCCAGCTTCACGCCCTGGGCGGGGGCCAGCGGCGTCTGGACGGTCACCGGGGTGACCCGGATCTCGCGGGTGGCCTCGTAGGCCAGAAGCGTCACCAGCTCGTCGGCCAGCGCACGGAACTCGGCGGTGCCGGTGCTGGGCTGGCGGAGCAGCGTGAGCTTGTGGATAACCAGTGGATGGTCTACGAGCAGCGTGCGCATGGGTAGCAAGTCTGGCAGACGAGCGCGGCCGGCGCGCTGGTCATGCTCCCCGGCGCAGGTCCCGCTCGATCCGCTCGGCCGCCGCCAGCAGCGGGCGCAGCAGCTCCTGGACGATGCCGTCGAGGGTGCGGCGGCCGGCGTGGGTGGAGATGTTGACGGCGGCGACGGCGCGGCCGTCAACGTCGCGGATCGGCGCCGCGATCGACCGGACGCCCTCCTCCAGCTCCTGGTCGACCAGCGCCCAGCCGCGCGCCTTGATCTTGTCCAGCTCCGCCCGCAGCTCCGACGGGCTGGTGATGGTGTGGTCGGTGAGGCCGCGCAGGCTGGTCGTGGCCAGGTAGTCATCCAGCCAGTCGTCCGGCCGGTCGGCCAGCAGGACCCGGCCCATCGAGGTCGCGTAGGCCGGGAAGCGGGTGCCGACGGCGATCGCCACCGTCATGATGCGCTTGGTCGGGACGCGGGCGATGTAGACCACGTCGCCGCCGTCGAGCTCGCTGACCGAGGAGGACTCGCGGACCTGCTCGACCAGCTCCTCCAGGTGCGGCATGGCCACCTCGGGGAGGGTGAGGCTGGACAGGTAGGCGTAGCCGAGCTCGAGCACGCGGGGGCGCAGCGAGAAGCGGCCGTTGTTGTTGTGCATGTAGCCCAGGTGCACCAGCGTGTGCAGGAACCGGCGGGCGGCGGCCCGGCTGAGCCCGGTCGCGGCGGCCACCTCCGACAGGGTGAGCTTGCGGTGCTCGGCGTCGAAGGCCCGGATGACCGACAGTCCGCGCTCCAGGGACTGCACGTAGTCACCATCGAGCGGGGCGTCGTCGGTCACGGTGTCTCCTGGGTCGAGGTGGCATACCATCGTATTCCGGTTCGTCCGCTGTTCGCTGGCTGAACCATCGTGCGATGAGCGGACCGTCAATGGGCGGTTACTTTATGTAACTATATGCTGACTCAGTGTGCTATGGTGTCGGTGGACGAAAACCTAAAAGCTGATCGGGAGCTGGCATGGCCGTCACGTCACGGACTCGCGTGGGCATCATCGGCGCCGGGCCGGCCGGGCTGCTGCTGGCGCAGCTGCTCACGCTGCGCGGGATCGAGTCGGTCATCGTGGAGAGCCGCACCCGGGAGTACTGCGAGGCCCGCCAGCGGGCCGGCATGCTCGAGGCCGGGACGGTGGCCGCGCTGCGGGCGGCCGGGGTCGGCAAGCGCCTGGACGCTGAGGGCCTGGAGCACGACGGCATCTACCTGCAGTTCGCCGGCGCCCGGCACCACCTGGACTTCCGCGAGCTGGCGGGCCGGCGGTGTACCGTCTACGCGCAGACCGAGATCGTCAAGGACCTCATCCGTGCCCGGCTGGCCGACGGCGGCGCGATCGAGTTCTCGGCGTCGTCGGTCGCCGTCGACGGCATCGAGACGACCGCCCCGGTCTTGTCCTACACCGACGCGGCCGGGGTCGCCCGCGAGGTGACCTGCGACGTGATCGCCGGCTGCGACGGGTTCCACGGGATCTCGCGGCCGCTGGTGCCGGGGCTGTCGGTCTACGAGCGCTCCTACCCCTACGCCTGGCTGGGCATCCTCGCCGACGCGGCCCCGACCACCAGCGAGCTGATCTACTCGCGCCACCCGGGCGGCTTCGCGCTCTACTCGATGCGGTCCCCCGAGGTCAGCCGCCTGTACCTGCAGGTCCCGGCGGACGAGTCACTGGGCAACTGGAGCGATGACCGGATCTGGTCCCAGCTGCAGGCCCGGTTCGCGCTGGACGGCTGGACGGTCGGCGAGGGCCGCATCACCGACAAGTCGATCACCCCGATGCGCAGCTTCGTGGCCGGCCCGATGCGGCACGGGCGGCTGTTCCTGGCCGGCGACGCCGCCCACATCGTCCCCCCGTGCGGGGCCAAGGGCCTCAACCTGGCCGTCGGCGACGCCGTCGTGCTCGCGTCCGCCCTGGCTGGCCTGCTGCTCGACGGCGAGGACGCGCGGGCCGAGGCCTACTCGGGCGAGTGCCTGCGCCGGGCCTGGCGGGCGACCCACTTCTCCTACTTCATGACGTCGATGATGCACGTCCTGCCCGGCGACCCGTTCGACGACGAGATCCAGCTCGCCCAGCTCCGCTACGTCACGTCGTCGGCCGCCGCCGCGACTTCCCTGGCCGAGAACTACTCCGGCTACGAGTCCCCCGAAGTGGAGCTCTAGCCGTGGCGAGGGCGCAGCGCCCGGGCTAGCAGCGCCGACAGGGCGGCCGCCACGCCGGTCGGGGTGAGGGCGATCTCGCCCGGGGCGCTGTCGGGGTCGAGGAGCTGCAGGGCCTGCAGCCGCTGGCTGAGGATGCCGAGCTCGAAGCGCATCGCGTCGACCACGTTGCGGCCCGACCGCGAGGTCCAGCCCTCGGCCGTGTGCACCCGCACCAGCCGCTCGATCAGCTCCCGGCGCGCGACCGAGGAGCCGTCGAGGGCGATGATCAGCAGCGCCGCCTCGCGC
Source organism: Trebonia sp. (assembly GCA_036276115.1). Lineage (GTDB taxonomy): Bacteria > Actinomycetota > Actinomycetes > Streptosporangiales > Streptosporangiaceae > Trebonia. Next base: position 100,961 of record DATBEM010000223.1, on the reverse strand, counting down.
ACGGCCACGGTGAAGTCCGGGTCGGGCCCGTCGTCGGGGCCGATGAGGGCGGAGGTGCCGATGTGCCAGCGGATGCCGGGGTCGTCCGCCATCAGCCGCCCGGTCCGGGTCAGCAGCAGCCGCGCCCCGCTGCGGCGGACCGCCCCCATCTCGCGCTGGGCGAGGGAACGGAGCGTGTGCAGCGGGTCCACGGAGAGCTCCTGGCAGCGCTGTCCCTCGACCTCGCCCCAGCCGAACATGATCATCGCCTCGGAGACGGCGGCGGGCGCGATGTAGTGCCGCGCGGTCAGCGGCAGCCCGGCGTCGGCGTGCTGCAGCAGCCAGCGCAGGGCGGGCAGCGGCTCGCCCGGCAGGACCGGCGGCTCTAGCAGCCGGGGCACGATGCGGCGGGCCATCCGGGCGCGCTCGCCCGGGTGCCCGTGCGCCCACTCGTCGATGCGCTCGGCGCTGATCTTGCCGAGCAGGGTGTCGGAGCCGGAGTCGGGGTGCCGCCCGAGGTCCGGGCCCATCAGCCACCGGTCCACCAGGGCCGACCGCTTGGTCTTCCAGCCGCTGGCCCCGGCCTTCAGGTCGCCCGCGGCGATGGCGAGCTCGATCGCGGCCGCGCAGGCCTCGTAGGCGGCCTGCTCCTCGTGGCCGCGGGCCGAGCCCCAGGCGAGCAGGTCAGTATCGGGCGGGGCGACGCGGGATTCCTCGACCGCGCGGGAGTAGGCGACCACGCCGTCTCCGGGGGACTGGTCGTAGGCGGCGATGATGTCCTCGGTCTGCCCGCTCGCGCAGGCACCGGCGTACCGTTCCAGGCCGGCCAGCGTGAGCAGGCGGCCGAGCGCCCGCGCGACCGCGAGCTGCCCGGCGGCGCTGAGCGGCCAGCTGGTCGGGAGCACGTGCCAGAGGAACTCCTGCAGCCGCAACTGCGAGATCACCTCCAGGCCGCCGCCGGATGTCAGCCAGCGCAGCGCGGCCCGGGCGTCGGCGGCGACGGCAGGGTCCTCGCGGGCGAGTGTCTCCAGCGCCTCGGCCTCAGTCATCATGGCGCCAGTCTGCCCCACGTGGCAGCCCGGCGGTAGACGCGATGCTGAATTGGCGGGATGGTGCGATGCACGTTTCGCCTGGTGCAAATGCGGGAAAAGTGACGATGCAGCTCTCGCGGTGCCTGTCGGGTCGTGTGAGGCAAGCCACTCGCGGGCCCGGGTTGGCCGCCGCGGTCTGCGGTGGTGCCCCCGATCCGGCATGATTGCTGGCGTGAGCGGCATCTACGACGACCCTGAGGTGTACCGGATCGCCTGTGCCTACCGGGACATCCCGGCCGAGGCCGACGCCCTGCTGGCCTGGGCGGCCCGGCACCGCGACCCCGGCCCGGGCGGGCCCGGGCCGGAGGCGGGGCCGTCCTCGGTCCTGGAGCTGGCGGCCGGCCCGGCCGAGCACGCGCTCGAGCTCGCCCGCCGGGGCCTGCGGGCGACCGCGCTCGACCTCAACCCGGCGATGTGCGCCTGGGCGGCGGGCCGGGCCGCGGCGGCGGGCCGGAAACTGGACGTGGTCGAAGCCGACATGCGCGACTTCACCCTGGCCAGCGGTGCCCCCGATGCCAGTGCCCCCGATGCCAGTGCCCCCGAGGGACGGGTGGACCTGGCCATCACCATGCTCAACTCCGCCTGCCACCTGTTCACGCTGGACGACATGGTCGCCCACCTCCTGGCGGTGGCCCGGGCCGTGGTCCCCGGCGGCATCTACGTGATGGAGCTCGCCCACCCGGCCGACTACCTCTCGCCGGCCGCCCGCACCAGCAACGAGTGGACGATCGAGGAAGCGGGCCTGGTCGCCTCCGTCCGCTGGGGCGGGGCTCCCGACGCGATCGACCCGGTCACCCAGGTCACCCGCGAGCACGTGTCGATCGCGGTGACCCGGCCCGACGGCACCACCCGCACGGTTACCGACGTGGTCCCGAACCGGTTCTGGACCGCGACCGAGGTCACCGCCGCGATCCGCCTGGCCGGCGGCTTCGAGATCGCGGCGACCTACGGCGACTTCGATGAGACGACCCCGGTCAGCGCCCCCGAGGCCTGGCGGCTGATCCTCGTCTTGCGGCGCGATTCGTAACCTTTCACGGGCCCGCTTGCTCTGCGGGGCAGCCGCGCGGCAACGACAACGGCAAGGGCCCGGGACGCGCGTCCCGGGCCCTTGACGGCGGAGGGCGGCCTACTCGACCGGGATCTCCTTGTTGATCAGCGACAGGTCGATGCCCTGGCGGTTGCGGACGATCCGGGCGGTCACGTAGATGACGATCGCCAGCAGGTACATCGCGCCCATGTAGATCAGCGAGTTGTGGTTGTTGACGCCGTAGCCGGCGTTCGACAGCCACTCATACAGGTTGTAGCCGAGCAGCGCGATGGTGATGACGCCGGCCGCCGGGACGACCGGCACGCCGAGGAGCTTGATCCGGGAGGCCGGCGAGGCCCGCCACAGGTCCGGCTTGACGAACGGCAGCACGACCACCGCGATCGCGCTGAACAGGTAGGTCACCGCGATGACGAGCGTCGCGTCCAGCGTGTAGGTGTGGAACGACGTGTTGTACCAGTACAGCGCGGACAGGCCGATCGCGGGGGCCAGCATCAGCACCAGCGACCAGACCGGCACCCGGCGCCGCTCGGACACCGCCGCCGCGCCGTCGGGCAGGATCCGGTCGAAGGCCGCCGCGAAGATGACCCGGGTGGACGACAGGAACAGCGTCCCCACCCAGCCGAAGAACCACAGGCTCATCAGCAGGATCAGGATCACCTGGAAGGCCGTGTTATTCACCAGCCAGCCGATCAGCAGCACCGGGTAGGGGAAGATCGGCATCGCGTGGGCGGAGGCGGTGCCGTACGCGTTGTCGATCCAGAGCGCGTTGACGTCCTGGTAGAAGCTGAAGCCCATCGTCTTGGCGAACAGCGCGAGCAGGACGACCGACAAGATCACGGTGGTCCACAGGCCGAAGAACATGCCGCTGAAGACGCGCTTGAAGTCGGACGCGCCGCGCACCTCGCCGTACAGGGTGGTGCCCCAGTTCGGCCACAGCAGGTAGAACATCAGCATCGGGACCAGCAGCATCGACTGGCCGAAGGCGCCGGTGACGCCGAACTTGGGCGGCGCGTAGCCGATGGCGGAGCTCCCGGCGTCCGCCAGCGTGCCGCTGTAGCCGTTCTTCATCCCGAACAGGTGGCCGCTCTCGCGGTTGAAGGCGTTGATGAAGTCCTGCTGGTTGTTGATCAGGCACAAGATCACGATGACCCCGAGGCCGACCAGGCCGCCGTAGAAGCACCACTTCTGGACCTTGGCGTAGCCCGACATGCCGAGCGACACCAGCACGCCGGCGAACCCGACGGTGATCAGCGTGACCACGAAGCCGCCGGTCGGCGAGGCGAACCAGGCCGCCCCGGAGGCGTTGTCGAACGTGGCCCACAGCGGCTGGAAGAACTCCTCCGCCAGCACCGCGCCGTAGATCGGCGCCCACAGCCACAGGATGAACCACCAGCCGGTGGCCGCCATCACGAAGCCGACCCCGCTGCCGAGGATGCGGCTCTGCCAGACGTAGTCACCGCCGGCCCGGGGGATCGTCACGACCAGCCCGCTGTAGGCGATGACGAGGAACGACACCCACACGCCGGAGATGAGCACGGCGGTCAGCAGCTGCCCGCTCGGGAACGCGTCCTGGTAGGCGAATTCCACCAGCCCGAGGGTGATCACGTTCGTCGACAGGCAGGCGTAGATCAGTGAGTCGCGGACCGACCAGCCGCGGACCAGGCCGGTCGCCTTCCGGAGGAACAGCTCCGGTCTCTCGTCACCGATGGCACCAAGCGCCATAGGAGACCCTCCTATATCAATAAGAATCGAAATGGCTCAGGGAGAGGAACACGACCCACGTCCAAGCTTCCGCAGTTCCCCGTATGGCGGGCAACCGGGGCATCAGCCGCGTTCAGGAAGCACAGTAACAGTCAACCGTTTACCAAGACATACTTAACTTTTCCCTTTTTTGGGTTCAGCTCCAGCAGGGCCGCCTGGAGCACTCCGTCGCTGTACGAGCTGCCGGGGTTCACCGACAGTGATCGGCCCAGCTTGGCGACGCCCTTGCTCTCGTGGATGTGGCCATGCACCGACAGCAGGGGCTGGTACTTCGTGATCGCCTCGCGGACGGCCTTGGAGCCGACCGGCTTCATGACCGCCCCGCCGTGCGTCGGGCGCAGGCTGGCGTCCAGCGCCGGCGCCTCGTCCAGCCCCGTCCCGTACGGCGGGGCGTGGAAGTTGAAGATCGCCCGGCTCATGTCGGGCACCGACGCCACGGCGGCGTCGATCCGGCGGGCGAGCTGCTCCTCCGGCTCCTCCCGGTGGGTGTCCCACGGCGTCGGGTTGGTGTAGCCCATGGACGCCAGGTAGAAGCCGTCGAGGTCGAGCACCTTCGCCTCGGCGAACGTGACCGCCGGGGAGGACTCGATCACCGGGTCGATGTCGAAGATGTCGTCGTTGCCGCCGTTGAGGATGCAGGGCACCGCGCCCGAGCGGCCGAGCTTGTCGTCGGCCATGTTGAGCCAGCGGTCGAGCGAGCGGAGCATCTCCGCCTCGAACCGCTGGTCCTTGGCCTCCTCCGAGCCGGCGATGACCGTGTACTCGTCCGGCGTGACCACGAACGGGTAGAAGCCGCGGTCCCGGATCCGCTGCTGGACGGCCTCGAGGTTCTCGTGGTCCTCGACCCGGATGAGCTCCCCGCGGATCCTGGTCTCCCAGTAGCCCGGGTAGGCCACGATCGGCACCATCGCCTTGCCGGTGACGTCGCCGCCGAGGACCACCATGTCGGCCTTATAGAAGGCGGCCGCGTTCAGGAACTTCTTCCAGCAGATCTCAGACCCGTGGATATCGGTCGCGAAGAAGATCTTCATCGTGTGCACTGTCTCTCTAGGCGCTAACGCTTGGCCGGAAGATCCGCTAATGGCTTGCTTCTTCCGGAAGCTCGTACCATTTCACGCGGTCGCCGACCCGGGCCCGCAGCTTCCAGCGGGGCGACTTGGGCACTGCCCGGGCCAGCTCCAGGAGGGCCGCCGCCTGCTTCAGCGGGTCGAACGGCGCCCCGGCCGGCACCAGCCCGGGATCGGCCGCCAGCAGGGCCGGGAGCTTCTCCAGGCTGCCGGTGCACGTCCGCCACCAGCCCCAGTCGGCCGCCAGCACCTCGCCCAGCCGCGCGGTGCTGATCGAGGGGCCGCCCGCCGCGTCGATGCCGACCCCGGACAGCAGGTGCGTGATGTCGTGCACGTCCTTGGGGTTGAGCTCGACGATCTGCAGCTTGGACAGCAGCAGGTCGGCCGGGTCGAGCGTGAGCGAGGCGTTGCCCAGGCTGGGCCGCAGGTCCAGCGTGTGGCACATGACCAGCCGGTCCACCATCACGTCGACCGGGCGCCCGGAGGGGGCGATGAAGTACATCTGCCGGTCGCCGTTGAGGTTGTTGAACATGCGGTCGGGCTGGCAGCCGCTGCGCTCGAGGAACGCCGCCACGTCCCGGCGGCTCTTGCCCGCGCAGGCCAGGTCCATGTCCTGGCCGGGCCGCAGCCGGGGCGGGAAGGCGGGGCACAGCGCCCGTACCCCGAGCCCGCCGAGCAGGCGCAGCGGCAGGCCGGCCATGGTCGCCCCCCGGACAAGGCCGACCGCCTCGGGCAGCGGATCGTCGGCGGGGCTTGTCATGGCAGGATCATGATGAAACCGGGCAAACCTGTCCAGGCATTCCTGGCTTTATGGGGCATTGGTTCCATCATGTGGTCTGGCTGGCCCGGTGCCGGTAGAACTCGATCGGCTGCGCCGTCAGCGGGGTGTTGCCCGAGATCAGGTCGGCCGCCTTCTCGGCGACCATCATGGTGGGCGCGTATATATTGCCATTTGTCACGTAAGGGAACACCGAGGCATCAACCACTCGCAGCCCCTCGGTCTCGTGCACCCGCAGCGTCCGCGGGTCGGTCACCGCCATCGGCCCGGTCCCCATCGCGCAGGTGCACGACGGGTGCAGCGCGGTCTCCGCGTCGCGGGCGACCCAGTCCAGCACCTCTTCCTCGGTGGACACCGACGGGCCGGGGGACAGCTCGCCCGCGTTGAGCTCATCGAACGCCGGCTGGTTGAGGATGGTGCGGGCGATGCGGATCGCCTCGCCCCATTCCTGGCGGTCGGCCGGCGTGGACAGGTAGTTGAACCGCAGCGCCGGGTGCACGGCCGGGTCGCGCGAGGTGATCTTCACCGTGCCCCGCGAGTCGGAGTACATCGGCCCGATGTGCACCTGGTAGCCGTGCCCGCCGGCCGGGGCCGACCCGTCGTAGCGGATCGCGATCGGCAGGAAGTGGAACATCAGGTTGGGGTAGGCGACCTGGTCGTTGGACCGGGCGAACCCGCCCGCCTCGAAGTGGTTCGTCGCGCCCGGGCCCGAGCGCAGCAGCAGCCAGCGGGCGCCCACCCCGGGGCGGTTGCGCCACTTCAGCGCGGGCGCGACCGAGACCGGCTGCCTGGACCCGTACTGGACGTAGACCTCCAGGTGGTCCTGCAGGTTCTCGCCGACGCCGGGCAGCTCGGCGACCACGTCGATGCCGAGCGCGCTCAGCTCATCGGGGTCGCCAACCCCCGACAGCTGCAGCAGCTGCGGGGAGCCGAACGCCCCCGCGCAGACGATGACCTCCCCGGCCCGCGCGACCCGGCGCCCGCTCCTGCCGACGCCGCCCGGGCCGGCCAGAGTGAACTCCACCCCGGTCGCCCGCTTGCCGTCGAACAGGATCCGGCTGGCCTGCGCCCGGGTCACGACCTGGAGGTTCGGCCGCTGGCCGAGCACCGGGTACAGGTACGCGCGGGCGGCCGACAAGCGCCGTCCGCGCGAGATGTTGCGATCGAAGGGGGCGAACCCCTCCTGCCGGTACCCGTTGACGTCGTCGGTGATGTGGTACCCGGCCTGCCGCACGGCCGCGAAGAACGCCTGGAACAGGGGACTGGTGGCCGGGCCGCGCTCCAGCACCAGCGGGCCGTCGGTACCGCGGAATTCCGCCGACGGGGTGCCCGGGGCGGCCAGGCAGTTCTCCATCCGCTTGAAGTACGGCAGGCAGTGGGCGTAGTCCCAGGCGCCCATGCCCGGGTCGGCCGCCCAGCGCTCGTAGTCCAGCGGGTTGCCGCGCTGGAAGATCATGCCGTTGATGCTGCTGGAGCCGCCGAGCAGCTTGCCGCGGGCGTGGTAGATCTTGCGCCCGTTCAGGAACGGCTCCGGCTCGGACTCGTACCTCCAGTCATAGAGCCGGCTGCCGATCGGGAACGTCAGCGCGGCCGGCATGTGGATGAACGGGTCCCAGATGTAATCCGGTCGCCCCGCCTCCAGGACCAGCACGCGGGCCGTCGGGTCGGCCGACAGCCGGTTCGCCAGCGCGCTCCCGGCCGAGCCGCCGCCCACGATGACGTAGTCGAATATCTTCGCCGCCATGCACCTACCCCTTTAACTTCCATGCCCCCCGCGCGGCTACGCACCAAGCCGCGCTCGCTTCCGCCCGCCTTAGGCGCGGCTCCGGCCGCTCTAGCGAGCAGTCACTGAGTCCAGGTTCTCCCGGACCATGACCGTCATCTGGTGGTCGGGCCCGAGGAACTGCTCGCAGTCGGTCAGCGCGCGGCGCAGCACGCGGACCATGTCGTTCATCCGGCCGGCGTCGTAGAACGCGGTGGCCAGGTTGCACCGGGTCGTCATCGTCTCCATGTCGTCGGCGCCGAGCATCCGCTCGCTGTCGGCGACCGCTCGCTCGTAGGTCGGGATCGCCTCGTTCAGCCGCCGGGCGACCTGGTAGGCGGCCGCGAGGTTGGACCGGGCGGTCAGCGTGTCGCGGTGATCGGGCCCCAGGACCCGCTCGCGGTCGGCCAGCACCCGCTCGTAGTGCGGGATCGCGTCCTTGAGCTTGCCCGCGCCCCGCAGCGCGAACGCGAGGCTGGCGCGGGCGCTCATCGTGTCGGGGTGGTCGGCCCCCTGGACCCGCTCGCGGTCGGCCAGCACCCGCTCGAACGCGGCGATGGCGTCCTTCTGCTTGCCGGCGTGCCGGTAGGCGCCGGCGAGCTGGGCCCGGGCCGAGATCGTCTCCAGATGGTCCGGTCCCCGCGCCGACTCCAGGTCCTGGAGCGCGCGCTGGCAGGCCCCGATCGCCTCCTTGCCCTGCCCGACCGACTGGTAGGCGCCGGCCAGGGCAAGGCGGGCCGCGACCGTCTCCTTGTGCCCCGTTCCGAGCGCTCGCTCGGACTCGGCCAGGGTTCGCTCGTAGAGCCGGACGCTGTCGCTGCGCCGCCCGGCCGCCGACAGCGCGGCGGCGAGGCTGGCCCGCACGGCCAGGGTGTCGCGGTGGGCCGCGCCGAGCTGCCGCTCGGACTCGGCCAGGGTCTGCTCGTACAGCCCGATCGCCTGGGCCTCCAGGCCGGCCGCGTCGTAGGAGTGCGCCAGGTTGACCCGCGCGATCAGCGTCTCCGGGTGGTCGGCCCCGAGGTTGCGCTCCCGGTCCGCCAGCGCCGCCTCGAAGACCGACATCGCCTCGGCCATCCGGCCCGCCTTCTCGTAGGCGGTCGCGAGCCGGTCGCGGGCCAGGACGGACTGGGCGTGGCCCGGGCCGACTAGATGGGCGCAGGTGGACGCGATCGACTGCCAGTAGTCAATCGCGGAGCTGGCGAGCAGGCTGTCCTCCAGCGACACGCCCGCCCGCAGCAGCAGCGGGTGCGCCTCCGGCTTCCACAGCAGGTCGCCCGCGTACTCGCGCAGCGAGGCGGCGCAGTCGCGCAGGGCCTGCTCCAGCTGGGCCGCGAGCGCGCCCCCGCCGGCCCCGGCGCCCGGCTCGGGCCACGCCTCCAGCAGCGCCGACGCCGCCGCCAGGACCACCTGCTCGACGCCCGCGCTGGGCAGGTAGGCCCGGATGGCGGCCTGCACGGCCGAGTGCATCCACACGGTCCGCACCCCGCTCGCCCGGTCCAGGCTGACCAGGCCGAGGCGGGCGAGGGTGGCGAACGCGGCCCGGACGGCGTTCTGGTCGGCGGTGCCGCCATCGGACGGGCGGCCGGCGATGTAGCCGCACGCGGCCGGGGAGGTGAGCACCGCCGCCGGGATGCCGTTGCCGGCCAGCAGGGCCGTGAACGCGAGGGTCGGCCACGCGAGGCCGTCCGGCGCCGACTGCTGGGCCTGCTCCACCGCCAGCGACCAGTTGGCCAGCAGGGAAGCCGAGCAGCCCTCGATCGCCGCCCCGGCGGTGGCCTGCTGCCGCTCGGTGTAGCGGGCGCGGTAGTCGCGGGCGGTGATGTCGGCGTCCATGATCTGCGCCGCCGCCAAGGACAGGCTAATCGGGACCCCGCCGAGGTCCTCGGCCAGGTCAAGGCACTCGATGCGCTGGTCGGGGTAGCCGGTCAGCCGGGCGTTGAGGTAGGCGAGCCCCTCGCGCCGGCTGTAGGGCTCGATGCCGACGACGGTCCGCTCCGGCGCCCGCAGCTCCGACTCCGGCAGCCGGGTCGTCACCACGACCTGGCCGGTGGAGCCGCGCGGCCATAGCCCCTCCAGGTCGGCCGGCGCCTGCAGGTCGTCGAGGATGAGCGCCCAGCGGCGGCGGGTCCGGCTCAGCCAGCCCAGGAAGCGCTTGGCGGCGGCGTCGGCGATCTCGCCCGGGTTGTCGGCGTCGAGCTCCCCGGCTGCCTGCGCGTAGCTGGCGATAACCGACTCGCGGCTGCTGGCGGGCACCCACACGAGCAGGTCGACCGCGCCGGCGTTCCAGGCCGCGTGGGCGAAGCCGAGCGCGAGCTGGGTCTTGCCGATGCCCTCGGTGGCCTGGTCCGGGCCGGCGCTCTCCTGGCGGGCCAGCACGATGGTCTCGCCCGGGTGCAGCCCGTCGGTCAGCCCCGCCCCGGTTTCCGGCCGCTGCAAATACGACTCCGCGAGCGGGGGCACGACCCCGGAAAGGACCGGGGCTGCGGAGCGCTGGGCACCCACGATCGCCACTCCTTGCGTACTCGGCTGCTTCCGCGCGTCCGGGTCAGACTCAAAACGGCCCCACTGTCAACGCCCGATGTACCACGGAATCCTAGTAGTACATCTAACGAGATTGCCTCATGTAAGGGCAAATAAGTGTGCGTGTGCATTTTCAAGCATCCCTGTCTGATCAGAACATTTATTCTGCCAGTTGCCATTATTCCGAATCTGCTATCGGCTCTACTGGCGGGACGCGGTTCGCGCCGGGTTGCGACGATGCACATTTAATGCCAGATGACCGTTATGGGGGTTTCTGGGCTGGCTCTGGGCGCTGTCAGCCGGCTGGGCGCAGGGCCGGGTGGTCGGCCACGACCGTGCGCGAGCCCGGGGCGACCTCGGTGAAGCCGCCGTCCTGGACCACCGGCAGGCCGCTGGCGACCAGGCGCGCCCACTGCCGCGGCTCCGCCGTCCGGACGCCGAGGGCGAACCCGGCGCCGGCCCAGTCCGCCCGGTCGCGCTCGCCGAGCCGCCACCACGCCAGTTGCGCGGCATGGCCGGCCTGGGCCATGGCCTTGCCCGCGGTCATCGTGATCTCGGGCGTCACCCACAGCGCGGGCATGCTCGCGGGCAGGGGGAGGGCCCGTGATATGTCGGTCAGGTCAGTGCCGGCCACCTGCAGCCGCGCGAGGTCGCCCGGCCACCCGTCCACCAGGACGGGCGGGAAGACCCGCACCTGCGCGGTCCGGTGGGCGACGGTGATGCCGGGCAGCGCGGTGGCGCGCTCCCAGCCCGCGCCCCGCGCCCGCCGCACGACCTTGCGGATGCGGGCGTCGGTCCAGGCCCGGACCAGCTCAGCCCACTCCCCGTCGCCCTGGGCGCGCGGGTCGGCCAGCAGCGTCAGCACGGCCATGGCGGCGGCCTCGAGGGCGTCGGTCCGCTCCGGCGGCTCCGCCCGCTCGACCCGGACCACCAGCGGCAGCGCGTACTGGTCGCCCTCGTCGCGGGCGGCGTCCCGCATGTCCGGCCGGCCGGCCGCCTGGCCGGTGGCCGGACCGGTGGCCTGGCCGGTAGCCGGACCGGTGGCCTGGTCGCTCGCGCTGGCAGGGGTGCTCACGCCTCCCAAGGATGCCACCCCGCCCGGCGCTAGGCGGGGACGGGCACCGGGGTGGTGGGCTCCCCGGGGTCGCCGGCCCGCCGGCGCGAGCGGGGCAGCGCGCGCGGCGCCGGGGGCGCGGCGCTGGCCGGGACGCGGATCGCCTCGCTCGTGGCGGCGGCGAAGTCCAGGTAGCGCTGGGTTTCCGCCGCGCGCTGGCGACGGCCCCAGCCGAGCAGCCTGCTCATGATCGCGGCCACGTCGGGCGCGGCCGCCGCGCCCGCGTCGGGTGACTCGATGAGCAGCCGGACCCGGCGGGCGAGCACGTCCTCCACGTGCAGGGCGCCCTCGTGGGTGACGGCGTAGGCAACCTCGGCCCGCAGGTAGGGGAACCCGGCCGCCAGCGGGCGGGCCAGCGCCTTGTCCGCCCGGACGAGGGCGAGCACCTCCTCCGCGATCGCCCCGTACCGGTCGATGAGGTGCTCGACGGCCGGGGCGGGGACGCCGTAGTCCTCGGCCAGCCGGCGGGCGGCGGCCCGGACCGCGGGCAGGCCGTCCGCGCCGAGCAGCGGCAGCTGGTCGGTGACCGACGGGGGGACGGCGCGGGGGAAGTCGGCCACGGCCGCGTCGATCACGTCCCGGGCCATCAGCCGGTAGGTGGTGAGCTTGCCGCCCGCGATCGAGGCCAGGCCGGGCAGGGGCGTGTCGACCACGTGCTCGCGCGACAGCTTGGTGGTCGGCTTGGCGGCGGCCGCGCCCTCGTCGGGGCCGGGCTCGGGCTCGGCCACCAGCGGGCGCAGCCCGGCGTACACCGCGAGCACGTCGGCCCGGGTCAGCGGCTTGGCCAGCACCCGGTTGGCCTGGCCGAGGATGTAGTCAACGTCCTCGGCCGTCGCGGCGGGCTCAGCCCGGTCACCGAACCAGTCGGTGTCGGTCGTGCCGACGATCCACTGCTCGGCCCCCCACGGGATGATGAACAGCACGCTCTTGTCGGTCCGCAAGATCATGCCGGCGTCGGCGTCGATCGCCGCCCGCCGCATGACCAGGTGGACGCCCTTGGACATCCGCACCTGGTAGCCGGCCCGGACCCCGCTGGCCTCGTGCACCAGGCCGGACCAGACCCCGGCGCAGACCACGACCCGGGCCGCGTGCACGCTGACCTCGCGGCCGGTCTCCTCATCGCGCACTCGCGCCCCGGTCACCGGGCGGCCGCGCTCGTCCCCGCCGTCCGCGGCGCGCAGCAGCTCGACCGCGCTGGCGTGGGTGACGACGACCGCCCCGTGGGCGGCCGCGGTCCGGGCGACCGTCATCGCCAGCCGCGCGTCGTCCACCTGGGCGTCGTAGTAGACCATCGCGCCGGCCAGCCGGTCGGCCTTCAGCGCGGGCGCCCGCCGCAGCGCGCCGCGGGTGGTGAGGTGCCGGTGATAGGGGACGGGGCGCTTGGTGCCCTCCATCGCGTCGTAGATCACCAGGCCGGCCCCGACGTAGGGGCGCTCGACGACCTTCCTGTAGATCGGGTAGAGGAACGGCAGCGGGTGCACGAGGTTGGGCGCCAGCTTGCTGACGAGCAGGTCCCGCTCGCGCAGGGCCTCCCGCACGAGCTTGAAGTCGCGCTGCTCCAGGTACCGGAGTCCCCCGTGGACGAGCTTGCTCGACCGGCTCGACGTGCCCGCCGCCAGGTCGCGTGCCTCCACCAGGCCCACCCGCAGGCCCCGGGAGGCCGCGTCGAGCGCGGCGCCCGCGCCGGTGACGCCGCCGCCGATCACGAGGACGTCAAGCGGCGCGGCGGCCAGCTTGCTCAGGGCTTCGGCTCGCTTCGTCGCGTCCAGTACGCCGGGCATGGCAGCTTCCCCCTCCGCAAGTCCCCTCCGGCGGGGACTCCATCACCACTTCAGGGTAGCTACCCAGGTCAACGCGGGTAGTTACCGGTGTTCGCGGGAACTTCACCGTGCCCGACCGGTCCTGGGCCCTGGCTCCACGTCACGCCCGCCGCCGCCGCTGGCTACCGTGAGACCGGTACACCTAGCGAAAGGCCAGCCGTGCCAGAGTTCGTCGGCGCCATTGACCAGGGGACGACCAGTACCCGGTTCATGATCTTCGATCATGACGGGGCGGAGGTGGCCCGCCACCAGCTGGAGCACGAGCAGGTGCTGCCCCGGCCCGGCTGGGTCGAGCACGACCCGGTCGAGGTCTGGGAACGGGCCCGCACCTGCGTCGGCGCCGCCCTCCACGCCGCGGGCCTGCAGGCCCGCGACCTGGCCGCCGTTGGCATCGCGAACCAGCGCGAGACCACCCTCGCCTGGAACCGCCGCACCGGGCGGCCCTACCACCACGCGATCGTCTGGCAGGACACCCGGACCGACCAGCTCGCGACCGCCTTGTCGCGCGACGAGCGGGGCGAGGTCATCCGCGCCCGGACCGGGCTGCCGCCCGCGACCTACTTCTCCGGCGGCAAGCTGAACTGGCTGCTGGAGAACGTGCCCGGGCTGCGCGCGGACGCCGAGCGGGGCGAGGCGCTGTTCGGCACGATGGACACCTGGCTGCTGTGGTGCCTGACCGGCGGCCCGGACGGGGGCGTCCACCTGACCGACGTGACCAACGCCAGCCGCACGATGCTGATGGACCTGGCCACCTTGGACTGGGCCGACGAGCTGCTGGAGATCTTCGCCGTGCCGCGGGCGATGCTCCCGGCCATCGGGCCGTCGTCGGGCTCGCTGGCGACCGTGACGAGCCCCGGCCCGCTGGCCGGGGTGCTCATCGGCGGGGTCCTCGGCGACCAGCAGGCCGCGACGATGGGCCAGGCGTGCTTCGCCCCCGGGGAAGCCAAGAACACCTACGGCACCGGTAACTTCCTCCTCCTCAACACCGGCCTCCAGCGGGCCGTCTCCGCCTCCGGGCTGCTGACCACCCCCGCCTACCTGCTGGGGGACGGGCCGGTCGTGTTCGCGCTGGAGGGATCGGTCGCGGTGACCGGGGCGGCCGTCCAGTGGCTGCGCGACCAGCTCGGCCTCATCAGCGGCGCGGCTGACAGCGAGTACCTGGCCCGGCAGGCCGACGACACCGCCGGGCTGTACTTCGTCCCCGCGTTCTCCGGCCTGTTCGCCCCCTACTGGCGGCCCGACGCCCGGGGGGCGATCGTCGGGCTGTCGCGGTTCCATACGAACGCCCACCTGGCCCGCGCGACCCTGGAGGCAATCTGCTACCAGACCCGCGACATCGTGGAGGCGATGACGGCCGACTCCGGCGTGCGGCTGGACGTGCTCAAGGTGGACGGCGGGGTCACCGCGAACGCCTTGTGCATGCAGCTGCAGGCCGACATCCTCGGCGTCCCGGTGTCGCGGCCGGTGGTGGCGGAGACCACCGCGCTCGGCGCCGCCTACGCGGCCGGGCTGGCCGCCGGGTTCTGGCGCGGCCCCGACGAGCTGCGCGCCAACTGGCGCGAGGGGCGGCGCTGGGAGCCGTCCTGGCCGGCCGACCGGCGCGCGGCCGGCTATGCCGGCTGGAAGAAGGCGATCTCCCGCACGCTCGACTGGGTTGATGTGGGCTAATTTAGCCCGCTCGCGGGTACCTACCCTGCCGTGGTGACTCGCGTGCGTGACGATGTGGCAGTTGAGCCAGTTGGCGATGTGACGGCCGTTCTCGGCGAGGGGCCGTACTGGCTGCCCGAGGAGTCCGCCCTGCTATGGGTGGACATCGCCGGCGGGCTGCTGCACCGCACCGAGTTCCCCTCCGGCGAGACCGTGTCGGCCGAGATCGAGCAGGTGTCGGCGGTGTTCCCCGCGGGCGAGGGCGCGCTGGTGTACGCGGCCCGGCACCGGGTCGTCCTCCGCCAGCCGGTCCCCGGCCAGGCCGGGCTGTCGGGGGAGTACACCGAGCTGGAGCTGGCGGCCGCGCCCGCCCGGCCCGATGTCCGCTTCAACGACGGCTCGGTCGACCCGGCGGGCCGGGTCTGGGTGGGCACGATGCACACCGCCGAGACCCAGCCGCTGGGCACGCTGTACCGGCTGGACGCGAACGCGGGCACCGGGGGCGTCCTCACCCCGGTGGGCCTGGGGGCGACGGTCTCCAACGGCCTCGGCTGGAGCCCGGACGGGTCCCGGCTGTACTACGCGGACTCCCCGACCCGCCGGGTGGACGTCTTCGACTACGACCAGGCGCACGGGGTGCCCGGCCGCCGGCGGATGTTCACCGACCTCAGCGGGGCCGGCGGCTTCCCCGACGGGCTGACCGTGGACCTCGACGGCTACGTGTGGGTCGCGATGTGGGACGGCGGCGTCCTGCGCCGCTTCGCGCCCGACGGCGAGCTCGACGCGGTGATCCCGGTGCCAGTGCGCCGCCCGACCAGCATGGCCTTCGGCGGCCCGGGCATGACCGACCTGCTCGTGACGACGGCCAGCATCGAGCTGTCCCCCTCCGAGCGCCGCGCCCAGCCGCTGGCGGGCCGCCTCCTGCGCCTGCGCCCCGGCCCGGTCGGCCTCCCCTCCACCACCACCCGCGCGCTGGTCCCCGCCTTCTAGGCACGGCTCGCGCCAGTCGGCTCCCGGCCGCTCCTGGCGGCTCCTGGAAGATTTTCCGGTTATGGCGTGGCAAATCTTCCGGGACCGGAAAATTCTCCGTGATAACTGGGGCCCGTGAGGTGCCTGCGCAGCGTGACCGCGTCGTGGGCGAGGGCCGTCACGAGGGTGGCCGGGCCGCCCGCGAGCGGCATGACCGCGATCCCGTCCGCCGCCCCCGGCGGGGGAGCGGGCTGGTTGACGAGCAGCAGGGTGCCCGCCGCGCGGTGGTCGGCCAGGACGGCCGGGCCGCCGGCGGCGTCGTCGGTGCCGCTGGCCTCCAGTGACTGGCGCAACAGGGGGCGGCCCGCGTAGTCGGCCCGCAGGGCGCCCCGGTAGCTCCCGCCGCGCTCGCCGTGGCGGCCGAGGATGAGCTCGTCGCGGGCGATGAGGCGGGCGCCCTCGGCCAGGGTGACCCGGACGTCGCTGGCGTGCCGGGCGCCATTGGCGATGACGACCGGCTCGGGCAGGTACTCCAGGCACCCGCCGGGCTCCACGTCGATGGTGACTTCCAGCCGCGACTCGCCCCCGTCGAGGCCGGGCAGCGCGACCGACGCGGCGACCGTCGCCAGCCGCAGCGACGCCCCCGCCCGGACCGTGACCCGCAGGCTCAGCTGGTCCCCGCCCAGCGGCCCGGCCCCCGCCCCGACCAGGTAGACGCCCTGCGGCGTGCGCCGCAGCACCAGCGGCACCTGCGATCGCAGCACCGGCAGCCGCGTCCGCCCGTCGCGGCCGGCCTCAGCCACCACCTCCGCCGCCGCGGCGACGAGGTTCCGGAGCCGGCCCGCGGCGGCCGGCGGCGCGGCCGGGCTGACCGTCGTCATGGCTACTGGCCGGCGGGGGCCGGCTGGCGCAGGGCGGCCCGGACCCAGGCGGCGACCGTGGTCGCCCGGGGGTCCTCGCGCAGCGAGGTGAACAAGACCGGGCGCCCCTCGCGGACGGCGGCGGCGTCGCGCTCCATGACCGCCAGCGACGCGCCGACCAGGGGAGCGAGGTCGGTCTTGTTGATCACCAGCAGGTCGGAGGTGGTGACGCCGGGGCCGCCCTTGCGCGGTACCTTGTCGCCCCCGGACACGTCGAGCACGAAGATCTGCTGGTCGGCCAGCCCCCGGCTGAACGTGGCGGTCAGGTTGTCGCCGCCGCTTTCGACCAGGACGAGGTCGAGCGGGCCGAGGGCCGCCTCCAGGTCCTCGACCGCGTCGAGGTTGGCGGCGATGTCATCGCGGATCGCCGTGTGCGGGCAGCAGCCGGTCCGGACCGCCGCGATCCGGCTGGTGTCGAGCACGCCCGCCCGGCGCAGGAAGTCGGCGTCCTCGGTGGTGTAGATGTCGTTGGTCACCACCGCCAGCCGGACCTCGCCCGCCAGCGCCCGGCACAGCGCCGCCACCAGGGCCGTCTTGCCGCTGCCGACCGGCCCGCCGATCCCGATGCGCAGCGCCCGCCCGGCCCGGGCCGGGACCGGGTGCTCCACCGCCCCGTGCTCGTGAACGTGCTCGTGGGGGACCTCATCATGCGCGTGGTCAGGACTCAAACAGACGCACCTCCGCTCGGGCGTGGGCTTCGGCCAGCAGGTCAAGCGCTGGCGCGGACGGGAAGGGCAGTTCGGCCAGCGGCCCGCTGGCCGCCGCCGCGGCCGCCGCCGCGACCGCGTCCACCGCGCCGGCCAGCCGGGCGACGATCGCGGCGGCCTGCATCGGATCGAGGGCGAGGAGCCGCACCGCCGCGCTCGCGGGCCCGGCCACCGCCTGGTAGGCGGCGATCCGGGCGGCCTCAGGCGGGTCGCCCCCGGCCGCGGCGGTCACCGCCCCCAGGGCGACGGGATGATGGGGCTGCCGCCCGAGGCCCCCCAGCCAGCCCGCTTCCGGCCAGGCCGCCCGGGCCGCCCGCAGCAGCGCCCGCCCCTGCCGTCGCGAGGCCTCGCGCTGCGCGGGTGACGGCGTCCGCGCGTCCGCCTCGGCGTCGAGCACGTCCCAGGTAACGCCGGCCGCGGCCGGCGCGCCCACGCCGGAGCGGGCCGGCGGGCAGGCCCCTTCTCGCCGGGCCGTCGCCGGCTCGCTGGGAGCGACCGGACCGGCCACTGCCACTGGCTCGCCGGCCGCCGCTGGCCTGCCGCCTGCCGCCTGCGCCGCCGGGCCCGCAGCCTCGTCACCCGCCGCGCGCGAGGCCGCCCCGTGCGCGCACGCGGCGGCGGCCAGGGCGGCGGACACCAGGCCCGCCGTGCGCAGCCGGCCGCGCAGGAACAGCTCAAGCGACGCCAAGCCGGTCACCGTGCGGGCCGTCACGGCTGGCTCCACGCCGCCGGAGTGCGCGTGCCCCCCAGCCGGGAACCGGGCGTCGGCCAGGAGCAGGCTCACGGCGCTCATCGGTGCCCGCGCGGGGAGCGTGCCCAGCCGGCCGGGCACGGATTGCCGTCGATTCGGCGCAAATATGCATCCAACCGACGGCAATCCCCGAAGCGCGGCGTGATAACAGCAAGAAGACCCCGGCTGGGGGAGCGCCGGGCGCTGGCCGGGCTCGCGGGGCCGGCCGGGAGTGCCGGCAGCCGGGACGTTGGCAGCGGGAGCGCTGGCAGCGCCGGGGGGAGTAGCGGGAGCGGGGGCATCAGAACAGGAAGTAGCGCTGGGCCATGGGGAGCTCGGTCGCCGGGGCGGCCTCGACCGGGACGCCGTCGATGCGGACCGTGAACGTGTCCGGGTCGACCCGGATGTCCGGGGTCGCGTCGTTGTTGACCATGGCGGCCTTGCCGCGGGCCGACACGTCCCGCACCGGGACGAGCGGGCGGCCCAGGCCCAGGCGCTCGTCGAGGCCGGCTTCCAGGGCGGCCGGGGCCACCCACGACACCGACGTGGCCGACGGCACCCGGCCGTAGGCGCCCCACATCGGGCGGGGCAGGACCGGCTGCGGGGTGGGGATCGAGGCGTTCGCGTCGCCCATCGCCGCCCAGGCGACGAAGCCGCCCTTGAGGACCGCGTGCGGGCGGACGCCGAAGAACGCCGGGTGCCACAGCACCAGGTCGGCCAGCTTGCCGACCTCGACCGAGCCGACCTCCCCCTCCAGGCCGTGGGCGACCGCCGGGTTGATCGTGTACTTGGCGACGTAGCGCCGCGCCCGGTGGTTGTCGGCGACGCTGTCGCCGGGCAGGAACCCGCGCCGGGCCTTCATCACGTGGGCGGTCTGCCAGGTGCGGATGATCACCTCGCCGATCCGGCCCATCGCCTGGGAGTCCGAGCCGATCATCGAGATCGCCCCCAGGTCGTGCAGGACGTCCTCGGCCGCGATGGTCGAGGGCCGGATGCGCGACTCGGCGAACGCGAGGTCCTCGGGGACGGCCGGGTTCAGGTGGTGGCACACCATCAGCATGTCCAGGTGCTCGTCAACCGTGTTGACGGTGTGCGGCCGGGTCGGGTTGGTGGACGACGGCAGCACGTTGGCCTGGGCGGCGACGGTGATGATGTCGGGCGCGTGCCCGCCGCCGGCGCCCTCGGTGTGGTAGGCGTGGATGGGGCGCCCGCCGATCGCCCGCAGCGTGTCCTCGACGAACCCGGCCTCGTTCAGGGTGTCGGTGTGGATCGCGGTCATGACCCCGGCTGGCCCGGCCACCGACAGGCACGCGTCGATCGCGGCCGGGGTGGTGCCCCAGTCCTCGTGCAGCTTGAACCCGCCCGCGCCCGCCCGCAGCTGCTCCCAGAGGGCCTCGGCCGACACCGTGTTGCCCTTGCCCAGCAGCACGACGTTGACCGGCCAGGCGTCGGTCGCCGCGAGCATCCGGGCGAGGTTCCACGCGCCCGGCGTCACCGTCGTCGCCTTGGTGCCCTCGGCCGGCCCGGTGCCGCCGCCGATCAGCGTGGTGATCCCGGCGCCGAGCGCCTCCGGGATCAGCTGGGGGCAGATCAGGTGCACGTGGCAGTCGATGCCGCCGGCAGTGAGGATCAGCCCGTTGCCCGCCATGACCTCAGTCGACGGCCCGATCACGAGGCCCGGGTCGACCCCGTCCATGATGTCGGGGTTCCCGGCCTTGCCGATCGCGGCGATCCGGCCGTCGCGGACGCCCACGTCGGCCTTGACGACGCCCCAGTGGTCGAGGATGACAGCGCCGGTGATGACCAGGTCGGGCGTTCCCCCAGCGCGGGTCGCGACCGCCTGGCCCATCGACTCGCGGATCACCTTGCCCCCGCCGAACACCGCCTCGTCGCCCCCGGCGCACAGGTCCCGCTCGACCTCGATCGTCAGCGCCGTGTCGGCCAGCCGGATCCGGTCGCCCGCCGTCGGCCCGTACAGCAGCGCGTACCGCGACCGCTCGATCTCACTCATCCGGGGCTCCCTCCAGTCGCCGGCCGCCGGTTTGCAGGCCCGGCACCCGGCGGCGGCCCGCCAGGGGAACCAGCGTGACCTCGCGCTCGACGCCCGGCTCGAACCGGATCGCGGTGCCCGCCGGGACATCCAGCCGGTGCCCCCAGGCGGCGTCCCGGTCGAAGCGCAAGGCGCTGTTGGCCTGGGCGAAGTGGAAGTGCGAGCCGACCTGGACCGGCCGGTCGCCCGCGTTGACGACGGCCAGCACGCGGGCCGGCCGGCCCGCGTTCAGGACTACCGGGCCGGGGCCGGGGATGATCTCGCCGGGGATCACGGGCGGCCCGTCACGGGATCGGCTCGTGCACGGTGACGAGCTTGGTGCCGTCGGGGAAGGTGGCCTCCGCCTGCACCTCGGTGATCATCTCGGGCACCCCGTCCAGCACGTCGTCCCGGGTTAGCACCGTCCGGCCGGCCGCCATCAGGTCCACCACGGTCCGCCCGTCGCGGGCGCCCTCCAGGAGGTAGGACGTGATCAGCGCGACCGCCTCCGGGTAGTTCAGCTTCAGCCCGCGAGCCCGCCGTTCCCGGGCGAGCCCCGCAGCCACGTGGATGAGCAGCCGCTCCTGCTCGTGCGGGGAGATCAGCATGCGGCCACTGTAGACCGGGCAGCCGCCCGCCATGCTTCACGCGCGTTAACGGTGTGTTTCACGGGTGGTCAGGAGCCGGGGCCGGGCGGCCCGGTGAAGCCGGCCCACGGGTCGTAGTCAACCTCCAGCGGCTCCTGGGCCGGGCGCTGCCCTTCCGGCACGTGCTCCAGGTTGAGCCGGATCCGGGTCCAGGCGGTGCTGCGGCCGCGCATCGAGTCGACCAGCACGTCGGCCGGCTCCAGCGACGGCCACACGTCGGCGTGCCGCGCCTTCCACCGCTCCAGGCCCTCCATCGCCTCCGCCTTCGTCTGCGCCCGGGCGATCTCGATCAGCGGCTTGACCGACTGGCGGCGGCCGGCCGGGCTGGGGCCGGAGCCGCTCGCGGGCGCCTTCGCCGGGCTTCCGGGGCGGCGCTTGGACGGCTGCACCCGGGCCGCCTCGCCATCCTGCTTGTCGTAGTGCGGCGGCCAGGGGGCGTCCGGCAGCCCGGCCGCCTCGTCGCGGGCGGCGAGCTCCAGCAGCGGCGCCAGCGAGCCGGCCGACTCGTCCATGTCCGCCCACGGGTCACCGGCGCGGGCGAACCGGGCGGGCACGGTGTCGATCGTGAACGCCGCCGGGTCGCACGTGGGGACCTCCGACCAGGCCAGCGGGGTCGAGACGCGCGCGTCGGGCAGCGGCCGGACCGAGTAGGCGGAGGCGACGGTGCGGTCCTTGGCGCTCTGGTTGTAGTCGACGAAGACGCCGTGCCGCTCCTCCTTCCACCACTTCGACGTGGCCAGGTCCGGCACCCGCCGCTCGATCTCCCGCGCCACCGCCACCGCCGCCCGCCGCACGTCCGTGAACGACCACCGCGGCTCGATGCGCGCGTAGATGTGCATCCCGCGCGATCCCGATGTCTTCGCGTAGCCCGTCAGGCCAAAGTCCTTCAGCACGGAACCGGCCTCCATTGCCACGCCAAGGATCTGCTGCCAGCCGACGCCAGGAACCGGGTCGAGGTCCACCCGCAGCTCATCGGGGCGGTCGAGGTCGGCCGTGCGGACCGGGTGCGGGTTGAGGTCGATGCAGCCCAGGTTCGCCACCCAGGCCAGGCCGGCCGCGTCGCGCAGCACGACCTCGTCGGCGCTGCGCCCGGACGGGAACTTCAGCTCGGCCGTCTCGATCCAGTCCGGCCGCTTTTCCGGCGCCCGCTTCTGGAAGAACGGCTCCTCCTCCGCCCCGTTGACGAACCGCTTGAGCGCCATCGGCCGCCCGCGGACCCCGCCGAGCGCGCCCTCGGCGACCGCCAGGTAGTACTTGACCAGGTCCATCTTCGTGTGGCCGGTCCGCGGGAAGTACACCTTGTCCGGGTTGGAGACCGGGACCTGGCGGCCGGCCACCTCGATGATCGTCTTCGGCGAGGGCATCAGGGCCGTCCGCCGGGTCGCAGGATGGACGTCAGGTCGAAGCTGACGGGCTCCTCAAGCTGGTCGAACGTGCAGGAGCGGGGATCGCGGTCGGTGCGCCAGCGCACGAACTGGGCCGTGTGCCGCAGCCGCGGGCCCTCCATGTGGTCGTAGCGGACCTCCAGCACCCGCTCGGGGCGCAGCGGGGTGAAGGACAGGTCCTTGCCGACGTTCCAGCGGGAGTACTCCGAGCTGCGTGGCGTCCGGGTGGCCGCCTGCTCCTGGCCCGCCGGCGGCCGGCCACCCGCGCCGTCCGGCGGCTGGGCCGCCGCCCAGTTCCACGGGTGGTCCTCGAACGTGGTGACCAGCGGGTCGAGCTCGGCCCGCAGCGCCCGGCGGGTCGCCATCGGCAGCGCGCCGACCACGCCGATGCTGGCTAGCCGCCCGTCCGGCTTGTACAGGCCGAGCAGCAGCGAGCCGATCGCGTCGTCGCCGGCCTTGTGCGGCCGGAAGCCGGCCACCACGCAGTCGGCCGTCCGCTCGTGCTTGATCTTGAGCATGAGCCGCTTGTTCGGCTCGTAGGCGCTGCCCGGGTCCTTGGCGACGAGGCCGTCGAGGCCCGCCCCCTCGAACTGGGTGAACCAGCGGGCGGCGGTCGCGTGATCGGCCGTGACCGGGGTGAGGTGCACCGGCGCCATCGCGGTGGCCAGGGCCTGCTCCAGCGCGGCCCGGCGCTCGGCGAACGGGCGGCCGGTGTAGTCCTCGTCGTCCAGGGCCAGCAGGTCGAACGCGACGAAGTGGGCGGGCGTCTGCGCCGCGAGCTTCGCGACCCGGCTCGCGGCCGGGTGCAGCCGCAGCTGGAGCAGCTCGAAGCTGAGCCGCCCGGTCGCGAAGTCCGGCAGCACGATCTCCCCGTCGATGACGCAGCGGGCCGGGAGCTCGCGCCTGATCGCCTCGGCGACCTCGGGGAAGTAGCGGGTCATCGGCCGCTCGTTGCGGCTGCCGATCTCGACCTCGTCGCCGTCGCGGAACACGATGGACCGGAAGCCATCCCACTTGGGCTCGAAGACGTAGTCCCCGTCGGGGATGGCGGTCAGCGCCTTGGCCAGCATTGGCTCGACCGGCGGCATCACGGGCAGGTCCATGATCTGCTACCTACCCCTCACCCGACGCCAGTCCACTCCGCTGAGCGCTCCCACAGCCGCTCCGCGAGCTGCCCGGTGGCGACCGGGCTGGGCGCGACCACCTGGCACTTGTCGTAGAACAAGCCGGACTCGGCCCCCGCGGCGGGCGAGGTGGCGCAGTGCAGGGACGTGGCCGCGCCCTCCTGGTTCGTGAGCATGTTCCTGGTCATCAGGGCGCGAGCCGGCCAGGGGACGCGCCGCCATATCTCCGAGGCGACCACCCCCGGGTGCAGCGCGTAGGTGGTGACGCCGGCCCCGGGGCCGCCGAGGCGGCGGGCCAGCTCCTGGGCGAACAGCACGTTGCACAGCTTGGAAACGGCGTACTCGCGCAGGCCGAGGAGGCTCGCCGTCTTGCGCCGCAGCTTCCCGAAGTCGATGCCCGGGGCGCGGTAGTGCACCTCGCTGGAGACGTTGACGACCCGCGCCCCGGGGCCGCTGGCCGTCAGCCGGTCGAGCAGCAGCATGGTCAGCGCGAAGTGCCCGAGGTGGTTGACCCCGAACGTCAGCTCGAAGCCGTCGGCCGTGACGCCGCGCCGCCCGGCGATCCCCGCGTTGTTGACCAGCACGTGCAGCGGCTCGTCGCGGGCGAGGAACGCCCCCGCGCAGGCGCGGACCGAGTCCAGCGACGACAGGTCCAGCCGGAGCAGGCTCACCTCGCCCGAGCCGGAGGCCGCCCCGATCGCGGTGACGGCTGCCTGTCCCCGGGCGGGGTCGCGGCAGGCGATGACGACCCGGCCGCCAGCCTGGGCCAGGGCGGTCGCGGTGGCCTGGCCGATCCCGGCGTTGCCGCCGGTGACGAGGAAGGTCCGGCCGGCGGCGGCGGGGGCCTGCGAGCCGGGTGGGGGCGGGCTGGTGCTCACCCGCACCATTATCCGGGTCGCGGCCGCCTGCGCCAGGGCGGCGCCCATGGTGAATTGCGGCCATGGTGAGCGGTGTCCACGGCGGGCAATGACCAGGCGAGGGGAGGCGACGGCGGGCGGGTCACGCGCGTTTGACGACCAGTGTCGCCGGTACGTTGACTACGTATACCCGCCCGCCTGTCCCAACCAGTAAATCGCGTCATCGGCGGGGTGTCCAGTTTCATCGCGGCGCAGGCTCACCGCGCGCGGCGAACCAATTGCCGCGAGCTATGGCAGTATGACAACGCGACGGGGGAACCGCGGGCCCCCGCCCCGAGCGCACTGGAGGCTTCACATGGCAGGTCATCCGCCGGATGGGCGCTGGCAGTCGGTTCCGGCCGGCGGGCAGGACCAGGCCCGCGCGGCCTGGCAGCCGCCGCCCCCCGAGCAGCCGGCCCCCGGGGCGTACCAGCCGAACTACCCGCCGCCGCCCGGCGCCTACCGTGCCCCGGAGGCCGCGCCGGCCTGGGAGCAGCCCGAGCCGGGCTCCCAGCCCGGCTGGCAGCAGGCACCGCCCGGCGGCCCGGGCGCGGCCGGCTACCCCGGCTACCAGGCTCCCGGCGCCGGCTCGGCCCAGGCCCGGCAGGCGATGGCCAGCCATGGCAAGGGCTTCGTCGCCTCGCTGTTCGACTTCCAGTTCAAGTCGTTCGTCACCCCCAAGATCGTCAAGGGGCTGTACGTCCTGGCGACGGCATGGGTGCTGCTGTGGGCGATCTTCTTCATCCTCGTCGGGTTCAACGAGGGTCACGTCGGGGGCGGGCTGATCGTCCTCATCTTCTTCGTGCCGGTCTTCGTGCTGCTGAGCCTGGGGTCCATCCGGGTGTTCCTGGAGCTGTTCATGGCACTGCACCGGATCAACGAGAACATTCAGGCCATGCGGGACCAGCGGGACGACCAGGGCTGACGGCCCGGGCCTGGCGGCCCGCGGGCCCGGCAGTTGAACATCGGCATCCGCTAATTTCCGCTGGCAGGTGTCCACAGCCCCGCTCGCGCCCTCCACAGCGCGCAAGCCGTGCTGGCGCGGGCTGGGCGGGGTCGCGAGCCCACAGCCCCGGCGGGTGATAACCGCCCGCGATCCACAGGGCGGGCGGCTTTACGCACATGGCAATCCACAGGCAGGCCGGAGTACGTTACGTGTCCCGGGGGTAAAGCCGCAGGCTCCGCCGGGACCGGGGAACAGACAATGGCGAGCCAAGCAGGACAAATGCAGCCATGACCAGATCGCTAGCAGCCGGCGCGACACGCGCGCGCCACCACTACCAGGCAATCGTGGACGTTCACCTTCTCCTCATGCGAGACCGCGAGGTCCTGCTGGGGAGGCGGGCGAACACCGGGTACGGGGACGGGGCCTTCGAGCCGCCGTCGAGCCGCCTGACCGAGCGGGAGACCATCGTCGAGGCGGCCATCAGGGTCGCGGCGGCGCAGACCGCCATCGAGCTGAGCCCCGCGCACGTGGCGCTCGCCCACGTCATGCACGACGTGTCGGGCGCGGGCCGGATCGCGTTCTTCCTCACTGCCAGCGGCTGGGCCGGCGAGCCGCGTTCCGGCGCGGACGCGGCGGGCGCCGCCTGCTATACCGACTTCGCCTGGTTCAGCCTCGATGACCTGCCCGCCACCATGATTGACCGCGCGCGGGTGGCGCTGCGCGCCTGCGCGGCCGGGGCGGCGTTCTCCACCTACCCGGCGTTCGGCCAGTAACGGGGGGCCGCGGATACACTGGCAGGGTGCTGCTAGTCAAGACCCACGGGTCGCTGAACGAGATCTTCGCCGCGGCGGGGACGCCCGATTCGTTCGGGTCCGACGCCGCGCTGCGGGCATTCGTCCGGCAGGCGTGCGACCGCGAGGCCTGGACAGGCGGCAGCGACGGCATCTACTTCTACGATGACAGCGGCGCCAGTGCCCGGGCGTGGTTCTTCAACCCGGACGGGTCATCGGCCGAGTTCTGCGGCAACGGCATGCGCGGCCTCGGGCGGCTCGTCCTGGACGAGCGCGGCACCGGCACCGAGGTCATCGCCAGCGGCGGGCGCGACTACGTCATCCGCCGGGGCGAGACCACCCCCGAGGGCGTCCGGCAGGTGCTGCTCGAGCTGCCGGAGATCTCCTTCGCCGCCCCGCCGTCGGGCCCGTTCGCCGGCTTCACCGCCGTCACCGTGCCCAACCCGCACGTCATCGCCCTGGTGGACGCCTACCGGGAGCAGGACCTGATCGACGCGGGCAAGCGCGCGGCCGACTGGTTCCCGCAGGGGGCGAACGTGTCGTTCCTGCTGCCGCTCCCGGCGGGCGGCGGGCATCCGGCGGGCGAGGTCTTCGTGCGGACGTTCGAGCGCGGCGCCGGGCTGACCCCGTCATGCGGCTCGGGCGTGGTGGCGTCCCGGGCCGCCTACTCGCGGGCGACCGGCCTCGACCCGCGCGAGCCGGTCGTGGTCCGCAACGCCGGCGGCGTCGCGGCGGCGGCAATCAACGTCCGCGACGGCGGCTGGTTCCCGGTCCTGGAGGGCAACGCCACCGTTGTCTACCGGACCGAGGCGGACCTGGCCGGCCACCAGCTCGCCCCCCTGGCCTACGACGACGCCGAGAACGCCGCCTACGCGACCGCCGACGCCGCCAACACCGCCTACCTCAAGGCCCGTTCCGTCGCCACGGCTCACCCCTAGCGTGCCGCGGGGAAGCTAGCACAGGGCTCCGGGCTGTGCTTCCGGCGGCTCCGGGCTGTGCTCGGAAGCTCAGGGCTGTGCTTCCGGCGGCTCAGGGCTGTGCTTCCGGCGGCTCAGGGCTGCCGGGCGCGGGTGAGGGCCGTGCGGGCGTTGCGCTCGGCTGACTCCGCGTGCCGGGCCTTGCGGCGGGCGTCGGCCAGTTCGGCCCGGGCCTTGGTCAGCTGCTGCTCCAGGTCGCGCACCCGCACTTCGAGGCGATCCTCGGTCGCCGTGGCCTGGGCGGAGATCTCGGCCGCGGTCGCCACCGCCCGCTCGGCCGCGGCGATCGCGTCGGCCGGATCGGGTCGTCGGCCGCGCCCGGACCCGATTCCCTCCGGCGGCAGCGCCCCTGAGAGTGCCGCTGCGGGCCGCGCGCCCGGAGGCAGGGTGCGCGGGCCCTGCGGCGGCAGCGGGACGGCCCGCACGCGTGGGGGCGGCACCGCTGGGAGGACCCCGCCAGCGCTGTCGTCCATGCCCCGGCTGTCACCGGCGGTACTGCCGTCATCCGTGCTACTGGCGCCGTCCGGGGCGCCGGCCTCTTCCTCGGCCGGCGGCCGGAGCTCGGTTGCCAGGCCGAAGCCGGACCAGGCCGCGGAGCGGACCAGGGTGCCGGTGGCCAGGCTCGCGGCGACGGCGTCGTCGGCCAGGGCGGCGGCGAGCGTCGCGGTGACCTCCTCCCGCAGCCCGGCCGGCGGGTCGGCCAGGCCCGCGAGGCGCAGTGCCTGTCCGGCCAGGTCATCGAGCAGCGCCCGGCGGCGGGAGGTGAGCTCCCGCAGCCGGGGACCGTCCTTGGACTGCTCGGCCGCCCGCAGCCCGGCGGCGAGGTCGGCCAGCAAGGCAGGCGTGCCCGGCTCGGCGTGCGCGAGCCGGTTGACCACCCAGGCCGCCCGGGTGGGCTTGCGGAGCGCGCCGATGAGCCGGGCTGCCTCCCGGTCGCCGGCCGTCCGGGCCGCCGTGGCGAGCTCCTTGCGCCGCTGCGTGAACTCCTCCGGTTGCCCGGCGTACAGCTCAGCGGCAGCGCTGTCGACGACCGCGTTGCTCACATGAGGGTCATTCCCCGGCGCGCAGCCCCGCGAACAGGTCGGTCTCCGGCACCGGGACGCCGGCCTTGTCGACGGCCCGGATGAAGTACTCGTAGCCGAACGCCTGCTCGCTGACGTCGGGCGGGATCTTGCTGAACCAGGAGTCGTTGATCTGGCTGCCGTGGGTGAGGAGGGCCTCCCGCTTGCGGGCAAGGACGGGCCGGATGTCGAGGGTGGTGGTGATCCGCTCCTCGGACTCCAGCGCCCGGCGGGCCCGCTCGGGGTCCTCGGTGAAGTCCGGGACCTCCTCGCCCAGGTCGCGCAGCGCCTCCCAGATCTTCCGCCAGGAGCTGCTGCGCATGGTCGACAGGTACACCTTGGCCGGGATGCCCGACTGGGCCGCGGCCGCCTGCGCCGCCCGGCTGGCGTGCACGTGGTCCGGGTGCTGGTAGGCCCCCTCGTCGTCGTAGCTGACGACCACCTGGGGACGGTAGGTCTCGATGAGGGTGGCGATGCGGCCGGAGACCTCCGCCACGGGCACGTTGCAGAACGCGCCCGCGTCGGCCTTGTAGGCCCACTCGACCATGCCGGAGTCGCGGTAGCCCAGCGTCTCCAGGTGGGTGACGCCGAGGATCTTGACCGACTGCCGGAGCTCGGCCAGCCGGAGCTGGGCGACCTCCTGCGGGTCGTGGCCCTCCTGGCCGGGCTTGATGCCGCCCGGCGCGTCGCCGAACTCGCCGTTGGTGCAGGTGACAACGATGGTCCGGACGCCCTGGTCGGAATACATGGCCAGGACGCCGCCGCTGGACGCCTCGTCGTCGGGGTGGGCGTGGACCGCCATCAGGGTAAGCGGCTGGGTGTGAGGCTCTGCCATGCCTTAAGCCTGCCTTACCCGCGCCAGTGGTTGTAACAGGTGTTACGGGTTTTCGCCCGGGCCGCCCCGGGCGAGCGCCGTGGCTAGGCGTTGCCGCCCGCCTGCGGGCCATCGCCGTTGGCGCTGGCGATTGTCCCGGCGGCGGGCACCGCGTCCGGGATCGCCGGCCCCGGCGCGCCCGTCGGCGATGGTGCGCTTGCGGTAGGCCTCCGCGTCGGCCGGCCGCCGGATGCCGGCCTCCAGCCGCTGGGCGGTCAGCTCCGCCTCGTGCAGGGCCAGCGCCGTCTGCTGCTGGATGACCCGCTGCTTGGCCTCCGCCTCGGCCAGCGGCCCGGCCTGCGAGGCCCGCGCCCGCGCCTCCTCGGTCTCGGCCACGAAGCCGGCCCGCTTGATCGCCGCGTCCCGCTCGTACTGGGACTTCGTCGCGGCCGCGTCGAGCTCGCGCTCGGTCGCCTCCAGGTCGGCCCGGGCCTTGGCGATGCGGGCCTGGCTGGCGACGGCGGAGGCGTGCGGGGCGGCCAGGTTGCTGATGTAGCCGGTGGCGTCCTCGATCTCCTGGATCTCCAGCGCGTCGACCACGATGCCGAGCTTCTCCATCTCCGAGTGGCTGCCGTCCTTGACCTCCTGGGCGACCCGGTCCCGCTCGCTGATGATCTGCTCCACCGTCAGGCCGCCGATGATCGACCGCAGGTGGCCGGCGAACACCCGGCCGACCAGGACCTCCATCCGGTCCTGCTCGGACAGGAACCGGCGGGCGGCGTTGGCGATCGAGGCCGGGTCGTCGCCGACCTTGAACGCCGCGACCGCGCGGACGTGCAGCCGGATGCCCTGGTTGGTAATGCACTCCTCGGCGATCTCCGCCTCCCGCAGGGCCAGGGACAAGATCCGGGCCTTCTGCTTCACCGGAAAGACGAAGCTCCCGTGGCCGGTGACGATGCGGAATTCCGTCCCGTCCTTATGCCGCTTGGAGCCGGAGATGAGCAGGGCCTCGCCGGGCCCGTTCGCGGGAATGGAAACCCTCACTCGCCCGACCGTTCCGATCAGGCCGTTTTCTGGACCTGGCCCGCGCGCTGCGCTAACGGACACTTTTCACCGGCTTTCGCGTTGAATGCGCCGATACCGGTATAGCACCGCGGCCCGGGCGCGGCCGGGGCGCGCTGTTAGGAACGCGTTAGGGTCGCGCGAGCGCGCGCCACGGGGCGTGCGGGCGCCGCGGGCCGCGGACGAGCAGCGCCCGGGGGCGCAGTTCCACCGTCAGGGACGGGCCGGCGTAGACGACCTCCCCGTCCACCTCGCGCGGCAGCGGCCTGCTGGCGGTGATCTCGACCCGGCGGGCGCGGAACCGCTCCAGCTGCCGGTCCTCCCGGCCGCTGTGGGTCAGGACCCGGGTGGCGACCCGCGCCCAGCCCAGCGCCCCCGCCGGGGCGAGGACGCCCACGTCGAGCAGCCCGTCGTCGAGCCGGGCGGCGGGCAGCAGCTGGAACCCGCCCGGCAGCAGGCCTGAGTTCCCCGCCACCACGCACCGGGCGACCCGGGTGAACGGGGCGCCCCCGTCGAGCCTGATCGTGAACGTCGCCGGGGCGGTGGCCAGGTGGGCCGCCCCTGAGACGGCGTAGGCCAGCCAGCCGAGCTGGTGCTTGAGGTGGGTGCCGGCCACCACGGCCGCGTCGAGGCCCATGCCGGCCATCGCGGTGAACGGGATGCCGTCGGCGATGGCCAGGTCAATGGGCCGGTCCCGGACCGGCCCGGCCCCGGCCGCGCCCAGCGCGACCGCGAGCGCGTCGCGCGGGTGGCCGGGGATCGCGAGGGTGCGGGCGAGCAAGTTGGCCGTCCCGGTCGGCACGATCGCCATGGGCACGTCGGTCCCGGCCATGCCCTCGGCGCAGCAGCGCACGGTGCCGTCCCCGCCGACCGCGACGACGAGGTCCGCCCCGGCCAGGGCGACCCGCCGGGCGGCGTCGGTCCCGTCCTCGGCCTTCCGCGTGATCAGGAACTCCGGCTTCCAGCCCGCCGCGGATGCCGCCGCCTGGCACATCACCCGGAACCGGTGCCCGGCTCCGGCCAGCGTGCCATTGATGATGAACGCGACGACACCCATGACAGCAAGAGGCTACCCGCAGTTCCCGGTCACGAACGCCGAGGCTAGTACCGCATCTCGTCCTTGGTGAGGTGCCAGTGGAACGGCGCGATCAGCTTCTGGACGCTGGCCGGGCCCCACGAGCCCTGCTCGTACGGCTCGCACAGGGGCGGGTGGTCCAGCAGCGGCTGAGAGATCTCCCACACGCGCTCGATCCCGTCCGAGCGGGTGAACAGCGACTGGTCGCCGAACATCGCCAGCAGGATCATCCGCTCGTAGCCCTCGAGGGCGTTGGCCTGGGCGAAGGAGTCCTCGTAGCGGAAGTTCATCGCCGCCGCGCCCAGCCGCATCTCCGGGCCGGGCATCTTGGCCATGAACTCGACGTGGATCGAGCCCGGGTCGGCGAAGTTGATCACGATCTCGTTGATCCGCCCGCTCGGGTCGAGCCGGCCCGTCGGGAACATGCGCAGCGGAGGCGCCTGGAAGCCGAGCGTGACCGTCTGGCGCGACGCCGTCATCGACTTGCCCGAGCGCAGGTAGAACGGGACGCCGTGCCAGCGCCAGTTATCGACCTCGACCCGCAGCGCGATCATCGTCTCGGTGTCCGAGCCCGGCTTGACCCCCGGCTCGTCCTGGTAGCCCTTGTACTGGCCGCGCACCACGTGCTTGACGTCGATCGGCTTGAGCGCGTCGAACACCTTGCTCTTCTCGTCGCGCAGGGGCTTGGCCGCCAGCGAGTTGGGCGGCTCCATGGCGACGAAGCCGAGCACCTGGAACAGGTGGGTGACCACCATGTCCCGGTAGGCCCCGGTGGCGTCGTAGAAGCCCGCCCGGCCCTCGATCGACAGCGTCTCCGGCACGTCGATCTGGACGTAGCGGATGTGCTGGCGGTTCCAGACTGGCTCGAACAGGCCGTTGGCGAACCGGAAGGCGAGGATGTTGTCGACCGACTCCTTGCCCAGGAAGTGGTCGATCCGGAAGACCCGCGACTCCTCGAACACCGAGTGCACGGTGTCGTTCAGCTCCCGGGCCGAGGCCAGGTCGGTGCCGAACGGCTTCTCGATGATGACCCGCGCGTCCTTCGCCAGCCCGGAGGAGCCGAGCATCGACACCACCGGCCCGAACGCCACCGGCGGGATCGCCAGGTGGAACAGCCGCTCGGCATGCCCCCCGATCGCCTTCTCGGCCGCCGCGACGGCGGAGACCAGGGGGGAGGGGTCGTCGGGCGACGCCGCCCCGAAGGACAAGATCGCGGCGAACTTGTCCCACTCGGGCGAGGTTGGCTTGGTGTTCCCGAAATGGGACACCGCGTCCTTGGCGTGCGACCGGAAGTCGTCGTCGGACAGGGCAGAGCCCGGCGGGGCCGACCCGATGATCCGGACCCGCTCCGGCAGCAGGCCCGCGACGAACAGGTGGAACAAGCCCGGCAAGAGCTTGCGCTTGGCCAGGTCACCGGTCGCGCCGAACAGCACGATCACGTGGCTGACCGGGCGCTTGTGGGAGTCAGCGCGGCGGCGCCGGGCGGGCTTGGCCGGCTCGGCCGCCCGCTCGGATTCCTGCGCAAGCGTGGAGTGGGCGCCGGGCAGGGTGGGGAGCTGCTCCCCGTTCGCCCCGGTGCTCACGCCTTCTTCTCCGCGTGGCCGCCGAACTCCGACCGCATGGCGGACAGGATCTTGCCGGTGAACGCCCCGTTGTCGCGGGACTCAAAGCGCTGGTACAGCGAGGCGGAGATGACCGATACGGGCACGCCCTCCTCGACGCCGGCCAGGACGGTCCAGCGGCCCTCGCCTGAGTCAGACACCTTCCCGCTGAAGTCCTCCAGGTCCGGGGACTTGGCGAACGCGGAGGCGGTCAGGTCGACCAGCCACGAGGAGACGACCGAGCCGCGCCGCCACACCTCGGCCACGTCGGCGACGTCGATGTCGTACTGGTAGGCCTCCGGGTCGCGTAGCGGGGTGGTCTCCGCGTCGAAGTCCCCGGCCTTCTCCAAGCCGATGCCGGCGTGCTTGATGACCGTCAGGCCCTCGGCGATCGCCGCCATCATGCCGTACTCGATGCCGTTGTGGACCATCTTGACGAAGTGCCCGGCCCCGCTCGCCCCGCAGTGCAGGTAGCCCTGCGCCGCGGTCGAGCCCGGCGCCCGGCCCGGCGTCGGCTCGGCCGACCCCTCGCCCGGGGCGATCGTCAGGAAGATCGGCTCCAGGCGGCCGACCGCCGTGTCGTCGCCGCCGATCATCAGGCAGTAGCCCCGCTCAAGGCCCCACACGCCGCCGGACGTGCCCACGTCCACGTAGTGGATGCCCTTGGCCCGCAGCGCGGCCGCCCGGGTGATGTCGTCGCGGTAGTAGGAGTTGCCACCGTCGATCACCGTGTCGTCGTCGTCCAGCAGCGGGATCAGCTCCTGGAGCGTCTTGTCGACGATCCCGGCTGGCACCATGATCCACAGGTTGCGCGGCTTGTCCAGCTTGCTCACGAAGTCGGCCAGCGAGGACGCGCCGATGGCGCCCTCCGCCTCCAGCGCCTGCACGGCGGCCGGGTTCACGTCGTAGGCCACGCACGAGTGGCCGTCGCGCATGAGCCGGCGAACCAGGTTCGCGCCCATCCGGCCGAGCCCGATCATGCCGAGCTGCGTCGGCTTGCTAGTAGGCATTACGTTAATTCCCCGATTTCAGTGAGCGGTACTTGCGGATGAGGGCGTTGGTGGACGAGTCGTGGGCCAGGTCCGGGTCGGCGGCCGAGGTCAGCTCGGGAATCATCTGCTGGGCCAGGACCTTGCCCAGTTCGACGCCCCACTGGTCGAATGAGTCGATCGCCCAGATCGCGCCTTGCGTGAACACCATGTGCTCGTACAGCGCGACCAGCGAGCCGAGCAGGCGCGGGGTCAGCACCTGCGCCAGCAGGACGTTCGTGGGCCGGTTGCCCTCGAAGACCCGGTGCGGGACGATTGCCTCGGCCGTGCCCTCGGCCCGGACCTGCTCCTCGGTCTTGCCGAAGGCCAGGGCGGCCGCCTGCGCGAACACGTTAGCCGACAGCAGGTCGTGGTGGTCGCCGATCGGGTTGAGGGTCTGCCCGAAGCCGATCAGGTCAACCGGGATCATCGTCGTGCCCTGGTGGATCAGCTGGTAGAAGCTGTGCTGCCCGTTGGTGCCGGGCTCACCCCAGTAGACCGCCCCGGTCTGGTAGTCCGCCGGCTGGCCCGACAGCGTCACGTGCTTGCCGTTGGACTCCATCGTCAGCTGCTGCAGGTACGCCGGAAAGCGCTTCAGGTACTGGTCGTAGGGCATCACGCCGACCGTCTGGGTGCCGAAGAAGTCGCGGTACCACAGGCCCAGCAGGCCCAGCAGCACCGGCAGGTTGGACTCCAGCGGGGCGGTGCGGAAGTGCTCGTCCATCTCGTGGAACCCGGCCAGCAGGTCGTCGAACTGCTCGGGGCCGAGCGCGATCATCGTGGACAGCCCGATCGCGGAGTCCATCGAGTAGCGGCCGCCGACCCAGTCCCAGAACCCGAACATGTTCGCCGTGTCGATCCCGAACTCCGACACCCGCTCGGCGTTGGTCGAGACCGCCACGAAGTGGTTGGCCACCGCGTCCTGCGAGCCGAGGGCGGAGACCACCCAGTCGCGGGCGGTGCTGGCGTTGGCCAGCGTCTCCAGCGTCCCGAAAGTCTTGGACGAGATGATGAACAGCGTCTCGTCGGCCGACAGGCCGTGCACCGCCTCGGCGAAGTCGGTCGAGTCGACGTTGGACACGAACTTGAACGCGATGTCCCGCGTCGCGTAGTGGCGCAGCGCCTCATAGGCCATCACCGGGCCGAGGTCAGAGCCGCCGATGCCGACGTTGATGACGTTCTTGATCGGCTTGCCGGTGAAGCCCCTGAACTCCCCGGACCGGACCCGGTTGCTGAAGTCCCGCATGCGGCCCAGCACCGCGTGGACGTCCTTGACGACGTCCTGCCCGTCCACCGTGAGGGAGGCCGTCGCCGGCATCCGCAGCGCCACGTGCAGCACCGCGCGGTTCTCGGAGACGTTGATGTGCTCGCCGCGGAACATCGCGTCCCGGCGCTCGGGCATCCCCGTCTCCCGCGCGAGATCGGCCAGCAGGCGCAGGGTCTCGTCGGTGATCCGGTTCTTGGAGTAGTCAAGGTAGAGGCCCGCCGCCTGCGCGGTCAGCCGCTCGCCACGCCCGGGATCCGCCGCGAACAGGTCGCGGAGGTGCTGCCCGGCGATCTCAGCGTGATGGCGCTCTAGGGCCTGCCACGCCTTGCGCTCCCGTAGCGGAGTCGCTGGCATGAGTATCTCCCGTCATTGTTTATCCCACGCGGCGGTGTACTTCCCGCACGGCGGCATACCATGCCGTGCTCAGCGCGACCACGCCGCGATCGCGGTCATGTTTGCCCGTCGCCTGTGATCCTTCCATGCTTTCCCGGTCCTATGTGCCCGGGGTAACCCAGATGAGGCCAAGGTCAGCGGGAGGTTACCGCCGCGACGACCGCGCGCAGCGCGGGGTTGTCGCGCAGGTCCTCCAGCATGACCGCCGAACCGCTCGGGCCGCAGAGGGGGACCTTCCAGTTGGGGTACTCGACGGTGGTGCCGGGCATGTTCTGCGAGCGCCGCATCCCGACCGCCTCGGCCAGCGAGACCCCGATGAGCAGGGCCGGGGTCCGGGCCAGGTAGCCGTACAGGGCGGCCGTGAACTCATCCGAGCCCGGCCGCTGCCCGGGCGCGGTGTGCCCCAGGGGGGACGCCCCCCCTTCGCCCCCCCGCAACAGTCCCTGCTCCGCCAGCGCCCCCAGCCAGCCGGCGACCAGCTGGTCCGCCTCGGCCCGCTCCTGCTCGACCGGGCGGGTCAGCAGGCCGAGCATGGCCCGCTCGGTCACCTGCTCGCCGGTCAGGAACGCGGCCGCGGGCGGCATGTCATGGGTGGAGACGGTGACGAGGGAGTTGCGCCGCCACCACTGCGGGGCGAGCGGCTCATTCGACCAGCCCCGCTCGAACCACAGCATGGACGTGCCGAGCACCCCCCGCCCGGACAGGGCCTCCCGTAGCCACGGCTCGACGGTTCCCAGGTCCTCCCCGACCGCGATCGCCCCGGCCCGCGACGTCCGCGCCGCCAGGGTGCCCAGGGTGGCGTTCGCGTCGTAGTGCACGTAGGCGCCCTGGCTGGCCGGCATCCCGGCCGGGATCCACCACAGCCGGGACATGCCCATGACGTGGTCGACCCGGATGCCGCCCGCGTGCGGCGCCCCGGCCGGGCCGAGCACCCCGCCGATCAGGTCCCCGAGCGGCCGGTAGCACTGCGCCGCCAGGTGGCCCGGGTGCCACGGCGGCAGCGTCCAGTCCTGGCCGCGCTGGTTGAACGCGTCCGGCGGGGCGCCGACGCTGATCCCGCGCACCAGCGAGCCCTGCCCGGCCCAGGCGTCGGCCCCGCCCGGGTGCGAGCCGACCGCCAGGTCGTGGACGATGCCGATCGCCATCCCGGCGTCCCGGGCGGCCTGCTGGGCGGCGGCGACCTGCTCGGTGACCAGCCACTGGACCCAGGCGTGGAACTCGGCCGGGCGCGCGAGGTCGGCCCGCAGCACGGCGACCTCGGCCGAGTCCGGCACCCGCAGCGGCGACGGCCAGTCCCGGTAGTCCGGCCCGTGCCGCTCCGCGATCGCGCACCAGGTCGCCCAGTCCCGCAGCGCCAGTCCCTGGCGCCGCTTGAACTCATCGAGCGCCTGCTGCCGGGCGGGGGCCAGCGGGACCTGGTGGATGGCCTCCAGGGCCGCCCGCTTGGCCGCCCACACCGCGTCCCGGTCAATAAGGCCGGAGCCGGTGCTGGCGGCCTGGAGCGGCCCCGCCAGCCCGGCCAGCCGGGCCCGCTCGGCCCCTGACAGGGCCGCGAACTCCGCGATGTCCTCGATGCGCAGGTACAGCGGGCTGATGAAGCGCCTGCTCATTGGCAGGTAGGGGGACGGGCTGACCGGTGCCAGGGGCTCGGCCGCGTGCAGCGGGTTGATGAGCACGAAGTCCGCCCCGAGGTCGCGGGCGGACCAGCGGGCGAGGTCGGCCAGGTCCCGCAGGTCCCCATGGCCCCAGGAGTCTCGCGATCGCAGCGAGTACAGCTGCACCGTGAACCCCCACGAGCGGCGGCCGGGCACCGGGGCGACGGCGTGCGGCTCCTGCTGGGGCGATGAGCCCGGTGCGGGCGCGTCCCCCATCGCGGCGAGGATGGCCGCCAGCGTCTCGTCGCTGACCGTCGCCTCGCGGCCGTTCCAGTCCCAGTAAGTGACGTCGATCCCGTGCGCGGCGGCCCGCTGCCGCAAGTCCCCAGTGTCCACGGGCCATAGTTTGCCGTACGCGAGCGCCGCCCGGACAGGCGTCCGGGCGGCGCGTGACCGCCGGCGGCTAGTTGCTGCCGGGCTCGGCCGGCCTGGGCAGCCGGGTGAGGATCTCGGCGAGGGTGCCCTTGACCTCCGCCATGTCGCCCTTGAGCGTCCCGACGTCGCCCTTGACCTCCGCCATGTCGCCCTTGAGCGTCCCGACGTCGCCCTTGAGCTCCGCTATGTCGCCCTTGAGCGTCCCGACGTCGCCCTTGAGCGTTCCGACGTCGCCCTTCAGGTCATCAACCTCGGCCCGAAGGTCGTTGAGCCCGCTCTTCAACTCGTCCCTGAGCTGCCGCTGGCCGGCCACCAGCTGGGTCTGGCCCTCTTCGAGGCGCTTTTGCCGGGAGTCGATGCCCGCGAGCATGACCCTGACTTCCTGCAGGTTGGCGGACAGCGCCGCCGACTGCCCCGGGCCGGCGAAGGTCTCCAGGTTGCTCACCCTAGTCTCCAAGGTCCCGGTCGCGGCCTGCGAGTCCTTCACCGCGGTCTCGACGGCCTCGACGCGCTCTTCCAGCGTTGCTGGCATGTGCCTGCTCCTTACGGTAGCGGGGTCCACGGCCGGCCGGTCGCCGTTCGCGGCCCCCGTGCGGGGTTCGTGGAGTCGAGGCTAGGACGTGACAGCAGGCGATGATGGTCGATTAGTCACGTTTGCCGTTCACCGTGAGCGAACATAGTTGTTAGTAGTTGCCAGTGATGCCATTATCAATGGCCCCGAATTGACTGGTGAATGCCACCTGTCGCTAGATCCCGCAACTAGTTGCGCGCCCGGGCGGTCCGCGTCAGAGCGTCCCCGCGTGGTCGGGGACGAAGGTCTGCAGGTCGCGCGAGGTCCGGACGTAGCCGGTGGTGGCTGGCCGGTGCGGCAGGACCAGGTTCGGCTCGGGCACGTCATGGTAGGGGATCGTGGACAGCAGGTGCGCGATCATGTTCACCCGGGCCCGCCGCTTGTCGTCGGACTCGACCACGTACCAGGGCGCCTCGGGGATGTCGGTCTGGGTGAGCATCTCGTCCTTCGCCCGCGAGTAGTCCTCCCAGCGGGTGAGGGACTCTAGGTCCATCGCAGAGAGCTTCCAGCGGCGCATCGGGTCGTTCAGCCGGCCGGAGAAGCGGCGCTGCTGCTCCTCGTCGCTGACCGAGAACCAGTACTTGCGCAGCAGGATGCCGTCCTCGATCAGCATCCGCTCGAAGATCGGGCACTGGTGCATGAACCGCGCGTACTCGTACTTGGTGCAGAAGCCCATCACCCGCTCGACGCCGGCCCGGTTGTACCAGGACCGGTCGAACAGGGTGATCTCGCCCGCCGCCGGCAGGTGCGCGATGTAGCGCTGGAAGTACCACTGCGTCCGCTCCCGCTCGGTCGGCGTGGGCAGCGCCGCGATGCGGGCGGTGCGCGGGTTCAGGTAGGCGGTGACGCGGGAGATCGTGCCGCCCTTGCCCGCCGCGTCCCGGCCCTCGAAGATGACGATGACGCGAGCGCCCGCGACCCGGGTCCACTCCTGCATCTTCACGAGCTCGGCCTGCAGCCGGTATAGCTCCTTCTCGTACACGTCCTTCGGCAGTCGCTCGCCACCCTTGCTCCTGGCATGCTTGCCGTTAGTCTCCTTGCTGGCCATGCGCCGTTCATACCCACTGGCGGCCGCCTGCCTTTTATCGCGGCCCGTGCGTCCCCTAGCGTGAGTGACCATGACAGCGAATCAGGTGGCGGTCGTGACCGGGGCGGGCTCCGGGCTGGGCCGCGAGATCTCCGTGGCCCTGGCCCGCGCGGGCTGGCGGGTCGCGGGCGGCGGGCGGCGGCTCGCCGCCCTGGAGGAGACGGCCGGCCTCGCCCCTGAGGGGCGCTTTCTTCCCGTCACCGTCGACGTCACGGACCCGGACTCAGTCGCGGCCCTGTTCGCGGCCGTGGAACTCGAGTACGGGCGGCTTGACCTGCTGGTGAACAACGCCGGCACGAGCGCCCCGGCCGGCGCGGTGGACGAGGTCACCCCGGCCGCCTGGCGGTCCATCGTGGACGTGAACCTGACCGGGTCGTTCCTGTGCGCGCACCACGCCGTGCGGATGATGAAGGAACAGCACCCGCAGGGCGGCCGGATCATCAACAACGGGTCGGTGTCGGCCTACTCGCCCCGGCCCCGCACCGTCGGCTACACGGCCACCAAGCACGCGATCACGGGCCTGACCAAGTCGATCTCGCTCGACGGGCGCCCCTTCAGCATCGCCTGCGGCCAGATCGACATCGGCAA
Source organism: Trebonia sp. (assembly GCA_036276115.1). Classification (GTDB taxonomy): domain Bacteria; phylum Actinomycetota; class Actinomycetes; order Streptosporangiales; family Streptosporangiaceae; genus Trebonia. The sequence continues at coordinate 61,676 of DATBEM010000223.1, read as the reverse complement.
CGCCATGACCGAGATGAGCCAGCGGTTCGCCGAGGGCGTCCCGCAGGCGGACGGCTCGATCAGGGCGGAGCCGCTGTTCGACCCCCGCCACGTCGCCGACGCCGTCTTGTTCATGGCCGGCCTGCCGCTCGACGCGAACGTCCAGTTCATGACGATAACCGCCACGACAATGCCGTTCATCGGCCGCGGATGACACCGGTAAGCCGGCGCGAGGAAGAAGGACGCCAGGCTCCCGGGCGGGGGGGCGTCAGGGAGCCTGGCGTCAGGATGGGGTTCCCGGACGGGGGGGCATCCGGGAGCCCCAAGCGGGGGTAAGCCCTGAAGGTAGAACGCCGGAGCCCGGCCAGCCGTTACGGCCGGGCCAGAAGTTTTTTGACGTGTTTGCGGCGCTACAGCCCGTACGTCTCCAGCAGCCGCAGCCAGAGCTCGCTGACCGTGGGGTAGCAGGGGACGGCGTGCCACAGCCGGTCCAGCGGGACCTCGCCCGCGATGGCGATCGTGGCGGCGTGGATCATCTCGCCCACGCCCGGCCCGGCCAGCGTTAGCCCGACGATCACCTTGCGGTCGGTGTCCACGACCATCTGCGCGCGCCCGGTGTAGCCGTCGGCGTACAGGCCCGCGCCGGCGACGTTGCCGATCTCGTACTCCACGACCCGCGTGCGGACGCCCGCCTGCCCGGCCTCCTGCGCCGTGCGCCCGGCCGCCGCGACCTCGGGCAGGGTGAACACGACCTGCGGCACGCACCGGGTGCTAGACCAGTCGGTGACCCTCGGCTCGGTCCCCCGCGCCCGCGCGGCGATCGCGTCCCCGCAGATCCGGGCCTGGTACTTGCCCATGTGGGTCAGCAGCGCCAGGTGGTTCACGTCCCCGGCCGCGTACAGCCAGCCGCCGGCGGCGGTCACCCGCAGCGTGTCGTCCACCTCCAGCCAGCTGCCCGGCTCCAGCCCGACCGTCTCCAGGCCGATGCCGGTCGTGCGCGGCTGGCGGCCGGTCGCGGCGAGTACCTCGTCCGCTTCGATCACGGTGCCGTCGTCCACCGTCACCCGCACGATGCCGTCGGCGCCGCGCTCGGCCCCGGCCACGCTCGCGCCCAGCCGCACGTCGGCCCCGGCGGCGCGCAGCCCGGCGGCGACGAGGTCCCCGGCGAACCCGGGCAGCCGCTCCAGCAGCGGGCCGCGCGACAGCAGGGTGACCTTCGACCCGAGCGCCGACCAGGCGGTTGCCATCTCGCAGCCGACCACCCCGCCGCCCACGATGACGAGCCGGCCCGGCACTTGCTTCGCGCTGGTCGCCTCGCGGCTGGTCCACGGGCGGGCGGCGGCCAGCGGCGGCGGGACGGCCGCGCTGGTCCCGGTGGCCACCACCACCGCCTGCCGGGCGGTGAGCTCGGTCTCCCCGACCTGGACCCGGCGCTCCCCGGTGATGCGCCCGGCCCCCCGGAAGAGCTCGATGTGGGCGCCGTTCAGCCATTCGACCTGGCCGTCGTCCGTCCAGTCGTGCGTGAAGGAGTCGCGCCGGGCCAGGACCTCGGCCGGGACCAGCCGGGCGCCGGTCACGCCGCGGACGCTGCCCGCCTCGCTGACGGCGGCGGCCGGGCGCAGCAGCGCCTTGCTCGGCATGCACGCCCAGTAGGAGCACTCCCCGCCGACCAGCTCGGACTCCACGATCGCGGCGGTCAGGCCGCCGCGCACGGCCCGGTCGGCGACGTTCTCCCCGGTGGGGCCGGCCCCGATCACGATCACGTCGAATTCCATGGCCGTTCTCCTGCCCGTCAAGGTAATCACGCCGCGGTACCCCCCCAGGTCACCGCGGCGCTAAACATAAGTCACCACGGCGGCGGGCGCGTTACGCGCTTATCGAATTCCCGGCTTGCTGCTGCCCTCGCGGCCAACCATAGCCGCCGGGTCCACGACCCGGTCGAAGTCCTCGGCGCTGATGTACCCCGAGGCGAGGGCCGCCTCCCGCAACGTGGACCCGGAGGCATCGGCGTCGTGCGCGATCCGCGCCGCCCGGTCGTAGCCGATCACCGGGGTGAGCGCGGTGACCAGCATCAGGGACCGGCTGACGAGCTCGGCGATCCGGGCGCGGTTCAGCTCGGCCCCCTCGACGCAGAACTCGCGGAACGCCCGCGTCGCCCCGGCCAGGATCGACGCGGAGTGCAGGAAGTTCGCGATCATCACCGGCCGCATGACGTTCAGCTCCAGGGTCCCCGCGGCGGCCGCGGCGGCGATGACCGAGTCGTTGCCCAGTACCTGCGCGCAGACCATGATCATGGCCTCGCACTGGGTCGGGTTGACCTTGCCGGGCATGATCGAGCTGCCGGGCTCGTTGGGGGGCACGATGATCTCCCCCAGCCCGCTGCGGGGGCCGGACGCCAGCCAGCGGATGTCGTTGGCGATCTTCGTCAGCGGCACCGCGAGGCCGCGCAGCCCGGCCGACGCGGCCGCGATCGCGTCGGCGCCGCCGAGCGCGGCGAACTTGTTGACGGCGGTCCGGAACGGGTACCCGGTCTGCTCCGCGATCTGCGCGGCGATGGCCTCGGCGAACCCCGGCGGCGCGTTCAGCCCGGTGCCGACGGCAGTGCCGCCCGCTGCCAGCTCGAGCAGGCCGTCGGCCGCGGCGAGCAGGTTCCCGCATCCGAGCTCCAGCTGCCGGGCCCAGCCCGACCATTCCTGGCCCACCGTCAGCGGGACCGCGTCCTGCAGGTGGGTGCGGCCGATCTTGACCACGTCGCCCCACTGCCCGGCCTTCGCCTCGATCGCGGCCCGCAGCGCCGTCACGCCCGGCACCACCTGCTCGTGGATCGCCTGGACGGCGGCGATGTGCATCGCCGTCGGGAACGTGTCGTTGGAGGACTGGGCGAGGTTGACGTGGTCGTTGGGGTGAACCGGGAATTTTGACCCGATCTCACCGCCGGCCAGCTGGATGGCCCGGTTGCTGATGACCTCGTTGACGTTCATGTTGGTCTGGGTGCCGGACCCGGTCTGCCACACCCGCAGCGGGAAGTGGCCGTCCAGCTCGCCGCCGATCACCTCATCGCTCACCTGCGCGATCAGGTCCGCCAGCCAGCCTGGCAGCCGCTCCGCCCGCCCGTTGACGAGGGCCGCCGCCTTCTTCACGTGGCCCAGCGCGTGGCAGGCCGCCAGCGGCATCGGGTCGTCGCCGATGCCGCCGAAGTGCAGCAGCGAGCGCTGCGTCTGCGCCCCCCAGTACCGGTCGGCGGGCACGTCGATGACCCCCATCGAGTCGGACTCCCGCCGGTGCCCCGTCGCCCCGATCCCGATTGGCAAGCCGAGTATTTCCGGAACCTCATCCATGCTGACCAGGCTATGCCGGGTTCGCCGGGCCGCTGGGGGCACCCCCGCGAGCCCCGGCCACTGGATGGCGGTGACGTGTGGGAGGCTAGTTTCCTCGCGACGAAGGGGGCCGTGGGTTGACTGAGCCGCAACCAGTGCTGACGCCGCTCACCGCGGCCGCCATCTTCCTGGTCGCCACGATCCGCCCCGGCGGGGAGGAGGTCACCCGCGACCTGCTGGCGGACCTGCCCGGCCTGGAGCGCGCGGTCGGCTTCCGCATCCCCGGCGACCTCGCGTGCGTGGCCGGCGTCGGCTCCGAGGCCTGGGACCGGCTGTTCGGGGGCCCGCGCCCCGCCGCCCTGCACCCGTTCCGCGAGCTGGCCGGGCCGCGCCATCATGCCCCGGCGACCCCCGGGGACCTGATGTTCCACATCCGCGCCAGCCGCATGGACCTCTGCTTCGAGCTGGCCACGCAGGTCATGGCCCGGCTCGACGCCGTGGTGACGGTCGCCGACGAGGTGCACGGCTTCAAGTACTTCGACGAGCGCGACCTGCTCGGCTTCGTCGATGGCACCGAGTCCCCGACCGGATCGGCCGCGGTGACGGCCGCGCTCGTGGGCGATGAGGACCGCCCCTTCGCGGGCGGCAGCTACGTCATCGTCCAGAAGTACGTGCACGACATGGGCCCCTGGAACGCGCTGCCGGTCGAGGAGCAAGAGCGCGTCATCGGCCGGACCAAGCTCGCCGACATCGAGCTGCCCGACAACGTCAAGCCCGCCGACTCGCACGTCGCCCTGAACACGATCACCGGCCCGGACGGCGACGAGCGGCAGATCGTGCGGGCCAACATGCCGTTCGGCCAGGTCGGGCAGGGGGAGTACGGCACCTACTACATCGCCTACGCGGCCGACCCGGCCGTGACCGAGGAGATGCTCCAGAACATGTTCATCGGCCGCCCGCCGGGGAACACCGACCGCATCCTCGACTTCTCGACCGCGGTCACCGGCTGCCTGTTCTTCGCGCCGTCGGCGGACTTCCTCGACGGCATCCCCGACTGGCCGGCCGGCGCGGCGGCGCAGGCCGCGCAGGCCCCTAGTACCGAGGCCGCCCTGGCCGGACCGCACGCCGCCGGACCGCCCGCGGGTGAGACGGCGGCGGGCGGGACGGCCGGCCCCGGCGGCTCGCTCGGCATTGGATCGCTGAAAGGATTGCGCGCATGAACAACCTGTACCGGGAGCTCGCCCCGATCTCTTCGGCCGCCTGGGCCAGCATCGAGGAAGAGGCCAAGCGCACCTTCGCCCGGCACGTGGCGGGGCGCAAGGTGGTCGACGTGACCGGCCCCAGCGGCGCCGCCTACGCCGGGACCGGGACCGGTTACCTGACGGCGATCGACCCGCCTGAGAAGGGGATCATCGCCGGCCTGCGCCAGTGGCGGCCGGTCGTCCAGCTTCGGGTGCCGTTCACCCTGGACCGGACGGCGATCGACAGCGTCGAGCGCGGGTCGCTCGACCCCGACTGGCAGCCGGTCAAGGATGCGGCCAAGCAGATCGCGTTCGCCGAGGACCGCGCCGTCTTCGACGGGTACGCGGCCGCGCAGGTCGCGGGCATCCGGACCGAGTCCTCCAACCCGGGCCTGGCGCTGCCGGGCGACGTCCGCGAGTACCCGGACGCGGTGTCGCGGGCGATCTCGGCGCTGCGGCTGGCCGGCGTGGACGGCCCGTTCTCGCTGCTGCTGTCGGCCGACGCCTACACCGAGGTCAGCGAGACCTCCGACCACGGCTACCCGATCCGCGAGCACATCAGCCGGGTGATTGACGGCGACCTCATCTGGGCCCCGGCGATCGACGGCGCGGTCCTGCTGTCGTGCCGTGGCGGCGACTTCGAGCTGAAGCTGGGCGAGGACCTGTCGATCGGCTACCTGTCCCACGACGCGACCCGGGTGGAGCTGTACTTCCAGGAGTCGTTCAGCTTCGCCGTCTACACGACCGAGGCGAGCGTCTCCCTGACGGCCTGACTAAGGCGTGTCCTGGCGGTCTTCGCCGCGGCCCTAGCCAGACCCTGGCAGGGCCGCGGCCCGCGAGGACCGGCAGCAGCGGCCATCCCGACGCGCGCGTCCTCGCCGCAGGTGTCACCCTTTTTCGGTAAGAAATTACGGTTGTGAAGGATTTCCCGCGCCCCAGGGTGGAAAATCCTTCCGGACCGGAAAATCCTCCACGCAACCGCGTGACGCAAGGGCCGCGCCGGCGTCGGCGCGCCGGCGCACCGAAGATCGCCAGGACACGCGCTAGCCCGGCCCGGCTCGCCCGCCCGGGCAGGCCCCGGCCAGCGGCTAGCACCGGCAAGGGCAGCACAAGCCGCGCCAGCACAAGCCGCGCCAGCACAAGCCGGGCCTGCTTAGCCGTCCTCGTGGCCGGCGCTGAGCCGGAACACGGTCACCGCGCACAGCACCAGGAGCGCCACGCCCAGCCCGAGTGCCCAGGCCGCGTCGCTGAACACCAGCAGCCCGGTCCCGGCGACCAGGCCCGCGACCGCGAGCGCCCCGTTCAGCCGGGCCGAGGGCCTTGCGCCAGTGCCCGTGGTGCCAGCGCCCGTGGTGCCAGCGCCCGTGGTGCCAGTGCCCGTGGTGCCAGTGCCCGTGGTGCCAGTGCCCGGGGCCGCCGCGGACGGTCCCGCCGGCCCCGTTCGTGCTGACGCCGTCGTGCCCGCTGGCAGCGCGGCCCCGGCGGGCGCCACTGCCGCTGGCATCCCGCCTGTTTCCGTCGCCGGTGCCGGGCGCGCTCCGGCCGCGTTCGCCGCCGTCGGCTTCTCGGCTGCCCCGGGCACATCGCCGGCCCCTGCCGCCTTGGCCCCTGCCGCCTTGGCCCCTGCCGCCCCGGCCTCGGCCGGGGAGAACGGCGCGGGTGCCCCGGGCCGGACGGGAGCGAGCACCGCGCCGGGAACGTGGGGCGCGTCCGGGGCGTCCAGGCGGCCGCGCAGGAACAGCCCGTACAGCAGCCCCAGCGCTGGCAGCAGCACGACGAGGCCGACGCCGACGGCGATCGTGGTGGCGACCAGCGTCGCCTGGCCCGCGGCGGCGGCGGTGACCGTCAGCCCGGGCAGCAGCCGCGGGGCCTGGGCCGCCGCCCACCCCGCGACCACGGCCGCCACGGCCACGGCCGCGCCGGCCCGGGCCAGGCCGAACCGCGAGCGCCAGCACAGCCCGATGGTGGCCAGGCCGCCTGCCGCCGATACGCCCACCATGGCCAGGGCCGCCCCGTGCGTGAGGTCGAGGCCGGCGCCCCGCATGACGAGCAGGCCGGCCAGGGCGAGCGCGCCCGCCACCGCGCCCGCCGCCAGTGCCCGGCGGCGGAAGATCGCGACGAGCTCCGCTGAGCCGGGCGGCGAGCCCGGCGCCGAGGCCAGCCGGCGCGAGTCGGCCGCCAGGAACACCGCCGCCAGGAACCCCGAGAAGGCGACCGCCAGCACTCCGGTCAGGACCGGGGCCGGGCTCAGCCAGGTCGTCACCAGGTTCCCGGCCGCGTTCCCGGCCGGCACCCGCCCGGTCGCGATCGCGCCGATCACGGTGCCGAGCGCGAACGGGGTCAGCACCGACGACAGCGCGAGCACGGTCTCGGCCGCCCGCGAGGCGCCCTGCCCGCGCAGTGCGTAGGCGGCGCCGCGGAAGATGATCCCGACCGCCGCGGCGGTCAGCGGCAGGGCAAGCGTCGAGGCGATCGACCCGTACGCCACCGGGTAGTTCGTCCACCCGACGACCAGCACGAAGATCAGCCAGACGTGATTGGCCTCCCAGACCGGCCCCATCGCGTGCCGGGCGGCCGCCCGGATTCGGGGCGCGCCCGGGCCGGCCGCCAGCAGCATCCACAGTCCCGCCCCGAAGTCCGCCCCGGCCAGCACGGTGTAGGCGGCCATCCCGGCCAGCATCATGGCGACGGGCACGTAAGCCACCGGTGACCGCCCCCGTCCCGGGCGAGGCCGGCCCCGGCGAGCCGCCCAGCCCGGCCGGCAGCGGCACCCGGGCCAGCCGTCGCAAGATGACCGCGACGATCGCCGCGAGGGCCAGGTACGCCACCGACAGCGTTCCGTACCCGACGGGGATGCCGCCCGCGCCGGTGACGGCGGACGAGACCCGCTGGACGTCGTAGACGATCCACGGCTGCCGCCCGACCTCGGTGGTGATCCACCCGGCGATCAGCGCGACCACCGACAGCGGCCCGGCGGCGATGACGGCCACCAGCAGCCAGCGCGGCAGCACCCGTGACCGCAGCCGCGGCCACAGGCGGAACACCAGGTAGACCAGCCCGATGGCGGCCAGCAGGCTGCCGATGCCGACCATCGTCTGGAACGCGAAGCGGACCACGTTCACCGGCGGCTGGTCACCGAGGGGGACGATGTCCAGGCCCTGCACCGTCGCCCCGGGATTGTGGAAGGCCAGCAGCGACAGCAGCTTAGGGATCTCGATGCCCCACACGACCGCGTGCCCGTTGTACCAGCCGAGCAGGTGCTCGGCCGCGCCGCTGGTCGTGGTGGCCAGGCCCTCCATCGCCGCGAGCTTGACCGGCTGGTAGACGGCGACGTCGCGGGCGGCCCAGTCGCCCACGATGACCTGCAGCGGCGCGGCGACCGAGGCGGCCCCGAGCGAGATCCCCAGCGCCGTGCGCTCGTAGCGGCCGCGCCGGCCGCGCAGCAGCGCCCACGCGTAGACGGCGGCCATGAGGAAGCCGCAGACGATGAACGCGGCGAAGTACATGTGGACGTACTCGCTCCAGAACATCGGGTTGGCGAACAGGGCCTGCCACGGGTGCACGTCGACCGCGCGCCCGCCGTGCAGGGTGAAGCCGGACGGGTGGTTCATCCAGCCGTTGACGGCGATGACGAACAGCGACCCCGCGACCCCCGCGACCGCGACCGGGATGCCGCAGAGGAAGTGGGTGCGGGGCCGCAGCCGGTCCCACCCGTAGGCGTAGATGCCGATGAAGATGGCCTCGATGAAGAAGGAGAACCCCTCCAGCGTGAACCCGAGGCCGAAGACGTTGCCGAAGTCCGCCATCCACTGCGGCCACAGCATGCCGAGCTCGAACGACAAGATCGTGCCGGTGACGACGCCGACCGCGAACAGCGCGAGCATGACCCGCGACCACCGCCGGGCCAGGACCCGGTACAGCTCGTCGCCGGTGCGCAGGTACCGGTACTCGGTGAACAGGATGAGGACGGGAAACGCGATGCCGAAGCACACCAGCGGGATGTGCACGGACAGGGAGAGCGCCTGCATCTGGCGCGCCTCGAACAGGTAGTGCTGTTCAGTGCCCACGATGTCACCCTATAGCGTCTCTACTACAAGCGATAGTGATGGGCCGCGTGATCTACTACACGTCGTCGTAGATCCCTTTCACGGGTCTTCCGCCTCGCCTGCCCCGCCCGCGCGGCCCGGGGCGGGCGGCCGGGCGGGGAGGCAGCGCGGGCAGGGCACCTCAGGCAGTGCACCTCAGGCAGGGCACCTCAGGCAGTGCACCTCAGGCAGTGCACCTCAGGCAGTGCACCTCAGGCAGTGCAGCTGGCGAGGTGATGAGGCGGTAGCCGGGCCTGCTAAGCGGCGTTGCGGCCGCCGTCTACGTCGAGGACGGCCCCGTGGACGAAGCTGGCCTCGTCGCCGGCCAGGTAGGCGATGGCGCTGGCGATCTCCTCGGGGGCGGCCGGGCGCCGGCCGTGGCCATCGACGCGAGCTGGTCGAGCTGGTCGCCCATCCCGGCGGTGCCCTCGGTCCGGGTCGGCCCCGGGCTAACCGCGTTGACGCGGACCCCGCTCGGGCCGAACTCCGCCGCCCATGCCTTGGTCAGCAGGGTCAGCGCGGCCTTGCTCGACCCGTACAGGGCCATGCCGGCCACGCCGAACTGGGCGACCATCGTCAGCACGTTGACGATGGCCCCGTTGCCCCGCGCGGCCATGGCGGGCGCGAGCTCGCCGACGAGGATGAACGGCGCCTTGACGTTGACGTCGTAGACCAGGTCGATGTCCGCGTCGCTGGCGCCGGGGGTCGGTCCGAACGGGAAGACCCCGGCGTTGTTGACGAGGATGTCGACGTGGCCGCCGCCGAGCTCGGCCGCCCGGCGGGCGAGCGCCCGCACCGAGTCGCGGTCGCCGAGGTCGGCCGCGATGAAGTCGGCCTTGCCGCCGGCAACGCGAATGGCGGCGACGGCGGCCTCCCCCCGGGCGGCATCCCGCCCGCTGATCAGGACGTGCGCGCCGCGCCGGGCAAGCAAGCCGGCCGCCGCGCGGCCGATGCCGCTGGTCGCGCCGGTCACGAGGGCGGTGCTCCCGGTGAGATCGGTGCTCCCGGTGAGATCGGTGCTCCCGGTGAGGTGAGTGCTTCCGGTCATGGTGAGTCCCCTCAAGGATCGTGGCAGAAAACTGGGTTACGCGATCCACCCTGCCTGGCCAAAAGTGGGTTGTCCAATCCAGTTGGTAGTACCATGGCGAAATGACCGGAAATGAGCGCGCGGAGACCGGCGGGCGGCCGCTAACCCGGCGGGGGCAGGAGACCCGGCAGCGAATCGTGGCGGCGGCGGCGGAGCTGATGTTCGACAACGGCGTCGCCGAGACCACCCTTGAGGAAATCAGGGCGGCCGCCGGGGTGAGCGGCTCGCAGGTTTACCACTACTTCGCGGACAAGCAGGCGCTGGTCCGCGCGGTAATCGACTTCCAGGCGGACACGGTGCTGGATGCCCAGGGCGATCACCTGGACCGGCTCGACACGCTGGCGGGCCTGCGCGCGTGGCGCGACTTCCTGGTCGAGCACCAGCGCCGGCTTGGCTGCCGGGGCGGCTGCCCGATCGGCGCGCTCGGGGCCGAGGTGGCCGAGACGGACGCCGTCGCCCGCGTCGCCGCGGCCCGGGGGCTGCGCCGCTGGGAGGGCCGGATCCGCGACGGGCTGGCCGCGATGCACGCCCGCGGGGACCTGCCCGCCGTCACCGACCCGGAGGACCTGGCCCTGGCGATCCTCGCCGCGCTGCAGGGCGGCCTGCTGATGACCCAGCTGCAACGCGACACCCGGCCGCTTGAGGTCGCCCTCGACGCGATGCTCGACCGCATCGAGGCCCTGGCCGCCACGGCCTGAGCGTGACCTGAGGACGGCCTGAGGGCGCCGCGATTGCCGGCAACCGCGCGAGCCGGGTCGGTATTTGCCACCCCGGGCAGGCCGGCGGACTACAGGGCGTCCCGGCGAGGCTACGCGGGCGCGGCGCCCGTCCCTCGCCCAGCCGAGGGACGGCATCAGCCCGGCCGTCACTCCCGCCACTCGCGGGCCCGAAGCGATCGCCCCCGCACATCGCTGGCCGCCGGTGACTGCCGGGGGCAGCCCTCAGGCCCTGGCCCGGGGGAGTACCTGCTCGGCCGAGCACCACCAGCTCGTGCGGCCGTCGACCGGGGCGGTGCTCATGGGCGCGCCGTCGCGCGGGCAGGTGCCGCCCCGGCGCCGGTGGGCGATGATCGTCAGGGTGTGCACGCCCCCGTCGCGCACGGCCAGCCGGATCGCGTCCCGGGTGGACCGCAGCAGCCGGGACCGCTCGTCGTCGGTCAGGGTGCTCACGGGCCGGGCCGGGTGGACCCGCGCTCGCCACAAGATCTCGTCTGCCAGCAGGTTGCCGATGCCGGCGATCCGCTTCTGGTCCATGAGGCGGCCCTTGACCGGCGCGGTCGACCCGGCCGCGAGCACCGCCCGGAACTGGGCCGGGGTGATGTGCTGGGCATCGGGGCCGAGCTTCTCGACCGGCGGGTTGAGCCGGACGCGGCCCAGGCGGCGCGGGTCGACCAGCATGAGGCGGCCGCCGTCGGCGAACGTCAGGGTGAACCGCGACCAGCGGTAGTTGCCCGGCTGCCGCCGTCCCTCCCAGTAGTCGCCGCCGTCGACCTCGCTCCCGTCGGCCCCCGCGAGCACGATCTTGCCCGCCATGCCCAGGTGAATGCCGAGCGTGAGCGGCTCGGGCGACGGGCCGGCCTGGCACCACATGCTCTTGCCCGTCCGCTGGGCGGTGACCAGTTCCAGGCCCAGGAGCGCGTGCCGGATCTCGCCCGGCGGGTGCGGGCGGCACACGTAGGAATCGGAGTCGTCCACCTCGGCTATGCGCCGCCGCAGCCCGCCTCGCTCGATGACCGCCCGGGCCGACTCCACCTCCGGAAGCTCCGGCATCCCACGCCTCCCGTCCGTAGTACCGGGGCCAGTATTCAGGGCAGGGGGAGGAGTTACCTAGCCGGCCCGCCGATGAATGCCGCCGACGACGATCGTCCCTACGACAGGAAGCCGGAGCACGGCTACGAAGCGGAGGCGGCAAGTGCTGGTCTACTCGGTGATCGCGTCCCTGGACGGCTACGTGAACGACGCCGACGGCAAGTTTGACTGGAGCGCGCCCGACGAGGAAGTGCACGCCTTCGTCAATGATCAGGAGCGGGAGATCGGCACCTACCTCTACGGCCGCCGGATGTACGAGGTCTTGCACTACTGGGAGACGGTCCCGGAGCACGAGCCGTCCCCCGCGTCCCGCGACTACGCCCGGATCTGGCGGGCGGCCGACAAGGTCGTCTACTCCACGACGCTGCGCTCGGCTCCGACCGGCCGCACGCGGATCGAGCCGCGCTTCGACCCCGCGGCCGTCCGCGCGCTGAAGGAGCAGGGGGACGTCAGCGTCGGCGGCCCTAGCCTGGCCGCGTTCGCCATCCGGGCCGGCCTGGTGGACGAGTACCGGCTGCTCGTGGTCCCGGTCGCGGTCGGCGGCGGGACGCCCGCCTTCCCGGCCGGCTTCCGCGTCCCGCTCACCTTGATGGACCAGCGCCGGTTCGCCAATGGGGCCGTCTCCCTGCGCTACCGCCCCCGGGGCTAGTCACCCTTTACGCGCCCTAGGGCTCGCGGAAGGCCGGGGCGCGCGGCGCCGGGGCGGCCGAGCTGGCGGTGAGCAGGGGCAGGTCGCGCCGGGCGATCACCGTGGACAAGACGATCGCGCTGATCGAGCGGGCGACCGACGGGGAGGAATCGACCGCCAGCAGGGTCTGCTGGAGGTCCGCGTGACTGCGGGCCGCGACGGTCGCGATCACGTCGGCCGAGCCGGTGATCGCGTACGCCTCCAGCACGCCCGGGATCTTCGCCAGGTCGGCGGTGACCCGGTCCAGCGCCCCCTGGCTGATCTCCAGGGTCACGAACGCCCGCACCGGGAAGCCCGCCGCCGCCACGTCCAGGTCCGGGCCGTAGCCGGTGATCACCCCGGCCTTCTCCAGCCGGTCCAGGCGCGCCTGGACGGTCGCGCGGGCGACCTGGGCGAGGCGCGACAGCTGCAGCACCCCCGCCCGCGGGTGCTCGCGCAGCGCCCGCAGCAGGGCCAGGTCCAGGGTGTCCAGCTCGGCGATTGCTCGCTCCTTGCTTGGGGCAACATCCAACTAGTCAAGTTGACTAGCTAAATACCGCAGATGCTCGGCATTATGCAATAGCTGACTAGCACGAGCTAGGGAGGTTGCCAAGGGCCAGCCCGCTCCGTTCCCATGGAGTCATGACGGTTATCGATGAAGAAGCGCTTGTCGGCGTGGTGGCGTACGACGCCAGCCAGGATCCCTTTCCCGTAAGCGGCTGGGACGCGGTGACGTGGGTGGCGGGCAACGCGACCCAGTCGGCGCTGTGGTTCCAGCTCGCGTTCGGCATGACGCTGGAGGCCTACGCGGGGCCGGAGACCGGCAACCGCGACCACCACGCCTACGTGCTGCGCTCGGGGACCGCCCGGTTCGTCGTCAAGGGCGCGGTAACCCCCCTCAGCCCGCTGGCCGGGCACCACCGCCGGCACGGCGACGGGGTCATCGACGTGTCCCTGGAGGTGCCCGACGTGGACAAGTGCGTCGAGCACGCCCGCGCGGCCGGGGCGACCATCGTTGACGAGCCGCACGACGAGTCCGACGCGGACGGGACGGTGCGCACCGCCTCGATCGCCGCCTACGGCGAGACCGTCCACACGCTCGTTGACCGCTCCCGCTACCACGGCGTCTACCTGCCTGGCTACGTCCCCCGGACCTCGGCCGCCGTCACCTCGCCCGTGTTCGTGGCCCTCGACCACGTCGTCGGCAACGTCGAGCTCGGCGCAATGGACCAGTGGGTGGAGTTCTACCACCGGGTCATGGGCTTCACCAACATGGCCGAGTTCATCGGCGACGACATCGCCACGAACTACTCCGCCCTCATGAGCAAGGTCGTCGCCAGCGGCGACCACCGGGTGAAGTTCCCCCTCAACGAGCCGGCCGTCGGCCAGCGCAAGTCGCAGATCGACGAGTACCTGGAGTTCTACGGTGGCCCCGGCGTGCAGCACCTGGCGCTGGCGACCCCGGACATCCTCGCGGCGGTGGACGAGCTCAAGGCACGCGGGGTGGAGTTCCTGTCCGCCCCCGACTCGTACTACACCGACCCGGTGCTGCGCTCGCGGATCGGCGCGGTCCGGGTGCCAGTCTCGGAGCTGCAGTCCCGCGGCATCCTGGTCGACCGGGACGAGGACGGCTACCTGCTGCAGATCTTCACCAAGCCGGTCGGCGACCGCCCCACGGTGTTCTTCGAGCTGATCGAGCGCCACGGCTCCTTCGGCTTCGGCAAGGGCAACTTCAAGGCGCTCTTCGAGGCCATCGAGCGGGAGCAGGATCGCCGCGGGAACCTATAGCCGCGCGAACCGGTCGACTGCTTCCCGGACGTAGCGGACCTTGGTCTCGCTGTCGAGGTGGCCGGCGTCCTCGGCCACCAGCAGCCGCGAGCCGGGCCACGCCCGCGACAGCTCCCAGGCGGCCTCCAGCGGCCCGTTCATGTCCAGCCGGCCGTGGATCAGGACGCCCGGGATGCCGGCCAGCCGGCCGGCGTCCCGGATGAGCGCGCCGTCCTCCAGGAACGCGCCCTGGGAGAAGTAGTGGACGCAGGTCCGGACGAACGCCACCCGGTCCGGCGAGGGGCGGCCGGAGTACGTCGCCGGCGGCACCCGCGTCTCGTGCGCCAGCACCGCGTCCTCCCAGGCGCACCAGTCGCTGGTGGCCCGCCCCCGGACCGCGGGGTCGGGATCTTCCACCAGCCGGGCGTAGGCGCCGAGGATATCGCCGTCGGCCGGCGCGCCCGCCCCGGCCGCGAAGCGCGCCCACTCTTGCGGGTAGAACCGGCCGGCCTCCCGGTACAGCCAGTCGATGTCGCGCCGCCGCCCGCCGAAGATGGCCATGAGGATCATCTGCGACACCCGCTCCGGGTGCCGCTGGGCGTAGGCCAGGCTGAGGGTGGAGCCCCAGGAGTAGCCGTACAGCAGCCACCGCTCGATGCCCAGGTGCGCGCGCAGCCGCTCCATGTCCGCGATCAGGTGCCCGGTGGTGTTATGGCGCATGTCGGTGCCGGGATCGCTGGCGTGCGGGGTGCTCGCGCCGCAGCCCCGCTGGTCGAACAGGACCACCTTGTAAACGTCCGGGTGGAAGGAGCTGTACCCGCCGCGCATGAACAGCCCGCCCGGCCCGCCGTGCACGATGACGGCGGGCTTGCCGTCGGGGTTGCCGCGGACCTGCCAGTACACGTGGTTGGCGTCGCCCACGTCGAGCATGCCCTCGTCATAGGGACCGGGCACCGGGTACCGCTGGACCATGCGCGCTCCTCCTTGGCCGCCGCCCCGGGCGGGCCCTCCCTAGCATGAGCCAGGAACCGCCCGCACGGGAGAGGCCAGGGCCAGGTAAGTTCACGGGCGCGGGACATGTCAGCAATGACCTCCGCCTGCCCGGGCGAGACGTCGTGCGCCACCACCGCGGTCACCTACGCGTCGGTCCAGCCGCCGGTCGTCTGCGTGACCCTCACCTTCGCCTCCCGCACCGGGCAGCTGGTCCAGTCGGCCGGCCAGCCGGTAACACGGCTCCTTCGCGGACCCAGTTGGTGAGCTGGATGCGGGAGGAGATGCTGAGCTTGCCGAAGATGTGCTCCACGTGGGCGTCGACCGTGCGCTTGGAGATGACCATCCGCTCGGCGATCTGCCGGTTGGACAGGCCGCTGGCCACCAGGCCCGCGATCTCCCGCTCCCGGCTGGTCAGGCCGGCCGCGGCCGGGGCGCGGATCGGGTCCGAGGGCAGGTCGGGCGCGCCGTCGAGCGCCAGCGCGACGATCTCGGGCAGCGGCCGTCGGCCCCCGGCCGCGTGCAGCCCGTCGTAGCGCTGCTGGCCCAGGCCCGCGCGGGCGGCCGCCTCGGCCGCGCGGTGCTGCCCCTCAAGCATTTCCGACCCGGCCAGGCGGCCGCCGACCTTGGCCCACAGCGCCTGCGCGGCGCCGAGCAGCCACGCGGCCCGGGCCAGGAGCCCGGCCCGGGCCGCCAGCCAGGCGAGCACCTCCAGCGAGTACGCCGTCCCGACCGTGTCGCCGATCTCGAACTTGGCCCGCAGCGCCTCGGTCATCGCGGCGCTGGCCCCCGGCTCCTGGCCGGGCACCTGGAAGCGGGACATGCCGATGATCGTGTGCAGGTAGGAGCTGAGCCAGTGCTCCTCGGCGTCGCCGAAGCGGGCCAGGCCCTCCTCGGCCCGGGCGATGGCCCCGGTCGGGTCGCCCCGCAGGATGCAGAGCTGGCCGGCCTGCGCGTCGAGCGAGTGCAGGCCGATGCGGTCCCCCAGCGCCTGCAGGCGGCGGCCAGCCTCGGCCTCGGCCGCGCCGGCTTCCTCGTGCCGCCCGGCGAAGGCGAGCGCCATCATGTGGTAGAGGTGGCCGCGGGCGACCGCCAGCTCGTCGCCCGCCGCCACGGCGACGGCGATCCCCTCGGCCGCGCGGGCGACGGCCTCCCCGCCCCGGCCCTGGAAGGCGCCCAGGTAGCCGAGCAGCACCAGCGCCCACGCGCGCTCGCGGCACGGGCCGGGGGACTGCCGCAGCACCTTCTCCAGCCAGTACCGTCCCTCCGACAGCAGCCCCGAGACCTGCCAGTACCCCCACAAGGAGATGGCGAGGGCCGCCCCGTCGGGCTGGCCGAGGGCGTGTTCCAGGGCGGCCCGGATGTTGGCGTGCTCGGCCCGCAGCCGCCGGAACTGCCCGAGCTGGTCGTCGAGGATGTGCTCGCTGAAGTGCCGGGCGAGGCGCAGGTAGCGGGCCACATGCTGGTCGCGGATACGGGCCTCGTCGCCGGAGGCCGCCAGGTGAGCCAGCCCGAACTGGCGGATCGTGTCCAGCAGCCGGTAGCGCGTCGCCGCCGGGCCAGCGCCGGGCGCGGGGACCGGCTCGCGGGCCAGGACCGACTTGTCCACGAGCCGGATGACCGTCTCGGTGATCTCGTCGCGAGTGAGGTGGCCGAGCATGCTGTCGTCGTCGCGCGCGCAGACCTCCTCGACGGCGTCGATGTCGAAGCTGCCCGCGAACACCGACAGCCGCGCCCACAGGGCCTGCTCGGCCGGCGAGCACAGGTCGTAGCTCCAGCCGACGGCGTCCCACAGCGTCTGGTGCCGGCGCGGGGCCGCCCGGCGGCTGCCGGTCATGACCTGGAACCGGCCGTCCAGGGCAGCGGTCAGCTCCGACAGCGGCAGCGCCCGCAGCCGCACGGCCGCCAGCTCGATCGCCAGCGGGATGCCGTCGAGCTGCCGGCACAAGGCGATCACGGCGTCCTTGTTGGCCGTGGTGACCGCGAACCCCGGCACCACGGCCATGGCCCGCTGGGTGAACAGCTCGACCGCGTCACCGGTCCCGGGCATGCCCGGGACCGCCGGCCCCCGCGGCCCCGGCACCATTCCAGCAGGCACCGGCCCGGCTAGCCCGGTACCGGCCGGCGACTGCCCGGGGACCGACAGGGGCGGCAGCGGGCAGGCGCTCTCGCCCGGCACGTCGAGTGGCTGCCTGCTCGTGGCGAGGACCGACACGCCGGGGGCATGCGTGAGGATGGCCTCGGCGAGCAGCGCGCACGCGTCGAGCAGGTGCTCGCACGTGTCCAGGATGAGCAGGATCTCGCGGTCGCGCAGGTGCCGCAGGACGGCCTCGGTGCCGGCCGCCCCGGCGCCCACGTCCGGCAGGCCCAGGGCGGCCGCGACGATGCTGGGCAGTAGCTGCCCGTCGCGCAAGGCGGACAGCTCCGCCAGGCACGCGCCGTCGCGGTAGCGGCCGGCCAGCTGGGCGGCGACCCGCAGCACCACCCGCGTCTTGCCGACGCCGCCGGGGCCGGTGACGGTGACCAGGCGGGTCGTGTCCAGGAGGGCCGCGATCTGGGACAGTTCCGCTTCCCGGCCGACGAAGCCGGTAACTTCTTCGGGAAGCTGCCCGGCCGACCGCGCCGCCAGGCCGAATGACATGGGCTCCTCATGAGGTCAGGCAATAGCGCCATCCTATGCGCTGGGCCCGATCCTGGCTTGTCCTAGCTGCGGAATCCGTGTCGCGATAGCCGGATAATGAGCTGCCCGGGTGATGATATGCCCGGCTTTGCGAAGGTCGGCGAGTGCGCCGCCCGCGCTAGCCGCGGGCGGCCGGGACCGCGGTGGCCGGGACCGCGGTGGCCGGGACCGCGGCGGCCGGGACGGCAGCCAGCTTGTCGCGGAGCCAGACGGTGAGCTGGACCCGCGAGGAAATGTCGAGCTTGCTGAAGATGTGCTCCACGTGGGCGTCGACCGTGCGCTTGGAGATGAACAGCCGCCCGGCGATCTCCCGGTTCGACAGCCCGCTCGCGACCAGGACGGCGATCTCCTGCTCGCGGGCGGTCAGCGTGCCGCCGACGGCCGCCCCGGCCCCGGGGCCGGCTCCCGTCTCGGCCTTGCGCAGCTCGTCCGTGCCAGCCAGGGCGTGCCCGATGACGTAGGCCAGCGGCCGCCTTCTGCCCGTCGCGGCCAGCGCCGCGTAGCGCTTGTCGCCCAGTGCGTCCCGGGCTGCCTGCACGGCCGCGTCGTGCTGCTCCGCCAGGAGGGCGATGCCGTCGAGCCGTCGCCCGGACTGCCGCCACAGCCCGTCGGCCGCCCCGAGCAGCCAGGCCGCCCGCTCCAGGCGGCGCTCGCGAGCCGCCATCCAGCCGAGGATCTCCAGCGCGTAGGCCAGGCCAGTGAGGTCGCCGAGCTCCTGCTCGGCTTGCAGGGCCTCGCGCAGCTCGGCCAGGCACTCGGCCGTCCGGCCGGGCTGGCGGAAGTACGCGAAGGCGGCCACCAGGTGCAGGTAGCTGTGCACCCAGCGCTCGCCGCCGCGGTCGCCGAGCAGCCGCAGGCCCCGGCCGCAGAGCGCCAGGCAGCGGTCCAGGTCGCCCGTGAGCTGGGCCAGCAGCGCTAGCTGGGGGTACCCGCAGGCCAGGCCGTCCTGGTCGTCGGCCGCCGCCATCAGCCGCTGCGCCCGCGCGCCGGCCGCGGCGGCCTCCTCGTGCCGCCCGGCGAAGGCCAGCGCGAGGCTCAGGTACATCGGCGCCCGCGCCGCGAGCAGCTCGTCCCCCAGCTCGCCGGCGAGCGGGATGCTGGCCTCGATGTCGGCCACGGCGGCGGGGATGTCGCCCCGGAACGTCGCCAGCCGGCCCCGGATCGCCAGCGCCCGCGCCCGCTGCGGCGACGCCTGCGCGAATCGGTCCAGCACCCGGTCCAGCCACTGGCTGCCCTCGGCCAGCAGCCCGGAGATCAGCCAGTACGGCGCCAGCGCGATGGCGAGGTCGGCCCCGGCCCGCTCCCGCTCGGCCCCCGGCGGGCCCCCGAGGGCGTGGCCGAGCGCGGCCTGGAGGTTGGCGTCCTCGGCGTGCAGCGCGCGGAACCGGGCGAGCTGGTCATCGGCCAGGCAGGCAGCCTCGAACGCCCGCGCCTGGCGCAGCGCGCGGGCGAGCAGCCGATCGCGGATGGCGGCCTCGCGGCCGCTGGCGGCGAGCAGTTCCCGGCCGTACTCGCGCAGCGTGTCCAGCAGCCGGTACCGGTCGCCGTCGGCGGTCTCGCGCAGCACGACGGACTTGTCGACCAGGGCGGCGAGCGTCGCCAGGGTGTCCGCGCGGCTGGTTCCCGGGTCGGCGCAGGCCTCATGGGCCGCGCCGGCGTCGAACCCGCCCGCGAAGGCCGACAGCCGCGCCCACAGCTCCCGCTCGGCCGGGGAGCACAGCCGGTAGCTCCAGTCGGTGGCCGACCGGAGGGTCTGATGGCGGGGCACGGCGCCCCGGCGGCCGCTGGTCAGCACCTGGAAGCGATTGTCGAGCCGGGCCGTCAGCTCCGGCAGCGGCAGCGCCCGCAACCGGACGGCGGCCAGCTCGATGGCCAGCGGGATGCCATCGAGCCGCTGGCACAGCCGGATCGCGTCGGGCCGGTTGGCCGGGGTGACCTGGAACCCGGGCACCGCCGCGGCCGCGCGCTGCCCGAACAGCTCCAACGCGTCGCCGCCCGCAGCGCTCGCGCCGTCGCCCGGGACCAGGGCCGGGACCGGGAGCGGGGGCACCAGGAACGTGTGCTCGCCGAGCACGTCCAGCGGCTGCCTGCTGGTGGCGAGCAGGGTGACCCCCGGCGCTCCCAGGATGGCCGCCTCGGCCAGGTCCGCGCAGGCGTCGATCAGGTGCTCGCAGGTATCCAGGATGAGCAGCATCCGCTGGTGGCGCAGGTAATCGATGACCACGTCCGGGTCCGGGCGCCCGCCGGCGGGGATCGCCAGGCGGTCGGCCACGGTGGCGGCCAGCATCCCCGGGTCGTCAGTCCCGGACAGCTCGATGAGGCAGGTCCCGTCGGGGTAGCGGTCCTGCACCAGGGCGGCGGCCCGCAGCGCGAGCCTGGTCTTGCCGACGCCCCCTGGCCCGAAGACGGTGACCAGGCGGCCGGCCTCCAGCAAGGCGGTGACCCGGGCGAGCTCGGCCTTCCGCCCGATGAAGCCCGTCACCTCGGCGGGAAGCTGGCCGTGCCGTCGCTGGGCGCCGAGATCCCTCGGTGGTGCGCCGGGTGCCATGATTACCTCGCGTGGCTCGGGGGTTCCGTAACGATACCACGGATGGCCGGCCCGGGCCGGTGGCGGCAACGGCCCCGCCGGGGGCGCCGCGGGCGCCCGGGAGCGCGGCTAGGCCGGGGCCTCGTCCTCGGCCGGCATGGCGCTGAGCAGGTCATCCGCCGTCTGCATGCCGGCCCGCCACACCGACCGGGCCACGATCTTGGTCAGGTCCGCCCGGTGCCGGTAGCGGGCGGCGACGTTGGTGCACTCCTCCAGCAGCCCGGACGACAGCGTGGTCGGCTCCAGGCCGAGCGCGAGGAACTGGTCGTTGCGGACGATCAGCTCGTTCTCCTCCGCCTCGCGGCGCGGGTTGGGCAGGTAGGCGATGTCCGCGTCGGTCTGATCGGCGACCAGCTTGGCGAGGTCCACCACCCGGTGGGTCTCGGTCATCTGGTTCAGGACCTGGGGCTTGTCGCCCGCCGCGGGCGGGTGCTCGATCGCGAGCTCCACGCACCGCACGGTGTCCTTGACGTGGATGAACGCCCGGGTCTGGCCGCCGGTGCCGTGCACGGTCAGCGGGTGCCCGATCGCGGCCTGCATGAGGAACCGGTTCAAGACGGTGCCGTAGTCCCCGTCGTAGTCGAACCGGTTGATGAGCCGCTCGTCCAGCGCCGTCTGGTCGGTCTGGGTCCCCCAGACGATGCCCTGGTGCAGGTCGGTGATGCGCAGCCCGTCGTTCTTCGCGTAGAAGGCGAACATGAGCTGGTCGAGCGTCTTGGTCATGTGGTACACCGAGCCCGGGTTGGCCGGGTGCAGGATCTCCCGCTCCAGGTCGCCGTCGGGGGTCGGCACCTTGACCGTGAGGTAGCCCTCCGGGATCGGGGCCGAGCCGGACCAGCCGTAGCCGTAGACCCCCATCGTGCCCAGGTGGGCGATCGCGGCGTCGATGCCGGTGTCGACCAGGGCGGTCAGCAGGTTGTGCGTCGCCCGGACGTTGTTGTCAACCGTGTACCGCTTGGTGGCCGGGGTGCGCATCGAGTACGGCGCGGCCCGCTGCTCGGCGAAGTGCACGATCGCGTCCGGCCGCAGGTCCCGCAGCACGGCGGTCAGCCGGTCGTACTCGGTCGCCAGGTCCAGGGGAGTGAACCCGATCTCGCGGCCGGCTACCTCGTGCCAGGCCCGCAGCCGCTCGCCCAGCGGGCGGATCGGGGTCAGTGACTGCACCTCGAGCTCGACGTCGATCTTGCGCCGGCTGAGGTTGTCCAGGATGGTCACGTCGTGTCCGCGGGCGGACAGGTAGAGCGACGTAGGCCATCCGCAGAAACCGTCACCGCCGAGCACGAGGACGCGCATTTCGACTCCTACCCAGGTAGCTGGAAATTCTGAGTTGCGACTTTACACCCGCAACAGCGCGTGTGCGGTGGCATCACTACCTGATGCCACCCCCAGCCGCCTGCGGTTCTGGCAGGCCTGGGTGGTGAAGTAGCTGGTTACCCAGCCTAAGGAGTTAAGATCAGAATTATCTGTAACGTGCCTGTTAGGTTCCTTGGCGTGCCCTGGGCGTGAGAACTTCGCCGACTGCCTCCACGAGCAGGGTCATCTCGTAGGAGACGAGGTCGGTGTCGCACAGCGGCGCGGCCAGCACGGCCAGGCTGGAGCCGTCGCTGATGGCCTTCACCAGCAGCAGGCCGCCCTCCATCTCCACCAGCGCCTGGACGGTCGGGCCGCCCTCGAACACGCGGGCCGCCCCTTCCATCAGGCTGGTCAGCCCGGCGGTGATCGCGGCCAGCTTGCCGGCGTGCTCGGGCGGGATGTCCTCCGACAGCGCCAGCGGCACGCCGTCGGCCGATATGACGACGGCGTGCGCGACATCGGGGACCCGCACCGTGAAATCGGTCACTAGCCAGTCGAGATCCTGGCGCCCTGCGTAGTTCAACGATCCGTCCCCTCTCCTGCACGCACGTCCGATGCCCCCGCCGTCTGATCGGGCGTGCCCCCGGGGCTACGAGGGGCCGCCCCCCCGGGAGGTGGCTGCCTCGACTCGGCCCGGCGGGACCCGTGCTGGAACCCGCCCAGGCGGCTGCGGGCCGACTCCGGCGACCTGCTCGCCAGTGGCGCCTGGTCGGCCGGGGCGGCCAGCGGGGCGCTCGCGGGCACCGGCGCCCGATCGCCCCGGGGCATCCGCATCGGCAGCCCGGCCCCGGTCAGCCCGGCTGTCATCGGCTCGGGCGCGTCATCCTGCAGCGGCGACGGCCAGGCCCGGGCCGCGCCGCCCGTCGGTTGCCCGTTACCCGCTTGCCCGTTACCCGCGCGCGCGCTTCCCGCCTGGCCGCCGCCGGCCGGGCCGCTAGCCGCGTGCGCGCCCCCCGGCCGGCTGCCCGCCGGGCGCCCCCCGGCTGACTGGCCCCCGGCGGGAGCGCCGCCCGCGAAACCACTGCCGGCCGAGTGGCGGCCCGGTCCGCGGCTGCCCGCGGCCGCGCCGCGGGGCGCGAACCACCCCGTGGCAGCCCGCCCGGCCGCCGCTTGCGGCCCTGTGGTCATCCGCCCTTGCGCGGGCTGTGGCCCGGTCATCCGCCCCTCCGTCGATGCAGCCATCGCGGGGCCGGTCCGCCCGGCCCCCGTCATCCCCGTGCCGCTCAGCACCGGGCCCGCCCCGCGCGACCCCGGCAACCCCTGCCCGGCCATCCCCGGGCCTAGCAGCCCCGGGTTCGGTACTTCCGGCCCCGGCCGGGCTGGACTGGGCCCGCCCGGGCCCAGCGCCCCTGGCCCGGACGGCCTGCCCCCCTCGGCCAGGGCGGCGCCAGCCGTCCGGACCGGCAGCGACTGCGCCCCGGACGGCACTGCCGCTGGCCGGTCCGCCAGGCCGCCCCGCTCGCCGGTCATCTGGTGCCCGGCCCCGAGCCGTCGCAGCCGCTCGCCGTACCCGATGGTCGCGGGCGCCGCCACCGCGCTCGGCAGCCAGATCATCGCCACCATGCCGCGCGGGCTCGCGGGCCGCAGGCGCACCGCCACCTTGTGCCGCGCGGCCAGGTGGGAGACCGCGAACAGGCCCATGTGGCGCGACACCGACACGTCCACCACCGGCGGGTGCTCCAGCCGCCAGTTGAGCTCCTGCAGCCGGCCCTCCGAGATCCCCACGCCGTTGTCGGTGACCTCGATCAGGACCCCGCCGGTGGGCAGCTCCTGGCCGGTGACGTACACCTCGGTCGTGCGCGGGGAGTACAGCGTCGCGTTCTCGATGATCTCCGCGAGCAGGTGGATCACGTCGGTCGAGGCAAGCCCGGACACCTCGATCCCGGACTGGACGCTGAGCACGACCCGGCCATACTGCTCGATCTCCGACGCCGCCGCCCGCACCACGTCCCCGAGCAATACCGGCTCGGTCCGCTTCCTGGCCGTCTCATACCCGGCCAGGACCAGCAGGTTCTCAGAGTTACGGCGCATCCGGGTAATAAGGTGGTCCATCGCGAACAGGTTGGACAGCCGGTCGGGGTCGTCCTCGTTCAGCTCAAGGCCGTCGATCATCCGCGACAGCCGCTCGATGAGCGACTGGCTGCGCCGCGACAGGCTGATGAACATCGCGTTGAGGCTGGAGCGCAGCATCGCCTCGTTGCCCGCGAGCCGCACCGCCTCCCGGTGCACCTGGTCGAAGGCCCGTGCCACCTGGCCGATCTCGTCGACCGAGAGCACGCTGATCGGCTCTACCTCAAGGGCCTCGGCTGGCTCGGTCCTCTCAGCGAGCGCCCGGACCCGGGCCGGGAGGCTGGTAGAGGCGACCTCCAGGGCGCCCTCCCGCAGGCGGCGCAGGGGGAGCACCAGGGAGCGGGCGACGAGGATCGCGGCGAGCAAGATGAGCAGCAGCACGATGGCGGTCAGGACGCTGGTCTCCCAGGCCGACCGCTCCGCCGCGTGCTGCACCGCCTCGCTGCGGTCCACGATGGCCTGCGCGAGCTGGGTCTCCAGCTGCCCGTACTGGCTGACAGCGGCGCCAGAGACCGCGCTCCACTGCGCGGCCGCCGCCACGCCGGGCATGCCGACGTCAGTGAGGTTCAGCGTCTGGTTCTCCAGCACGTAGTCCTCGACGCCCGCCATCGTCGCATCCGGCTCGCGGAACGCGGCCGCCTGCATCTGCTGGCCCTGGGCGGCCGACGCCGACGCCTGGAACGAGTCCAGGTAGCCGACCTGCTGAGCCGACGAGCTGGCGAGCGCCTGGTAGATCTGCTCCAGCCCGGGCACCGCGCCGGAGTAGGCGCCGTGGTCGTGGGCGTAGCTGATCAGCGCCGACCACAAGATGGCCTGCTGCTGCGAGGCCTGGTCGGTCGCCCGCGAGATCGCGCCCAGCTGCTGCACGTCCTGCATCAAGGTGGCGTCGCCGCTGCCCTGGGCGATGGTGTCGTTGAGCTGGAAGATCTCGCCGATCGCCTGGGAGTAGTAGTCGATCGAGGTCAGCTCGGTACCCGGGGCGGGCAGGCCGCCAACGGTGGCGGGGGCCTCGGCCCACTGCGCCTCCGACCGGATCCCGGGGATCGCCTGGACGACGTCGCCGAGCACGTTGGCCACCTGCTCCTGGGCGCCGGCCGGATAGGAGGTGCTGACGCTGGCGGCGAGCTGGGTGAACTTCGTCGCCGCCTGCCCGGTGACTCCGCCCGTGGCGCTGTCGGAGTCGACCGGGCCGTACCAGTGGACGAGGTCGCCCGGCAGGCCCGAGCCGCTGCCGTTGTGCACCGCGAGCTGCATCGCCGTCTGCGCGCGCTCTTGCTCAAGCACCGACGCGAGGATGATGCCCTGCTGCCCGAGCCGGGCGAGGTGGGTGACGCGGGCGAACTCGCTCGCCTTGCTGACGGCCGACGCGACCTGCAGCCCGCCGAAGATCAGGCCCATCGCGGCCGCGAGGGCGATGACGGCGAACAGCCGTCGCGCCACCGGCCAGTTCCGCAGGGCCATCGGCCCGCGCGGCGCGCCGTACGCCGCCGGGTGCCCCCCGGGCGAGCCATGCCCGCCCGTCGCCGGCTGCCGGCTGGCGTCGCCTTCCGGCTGCCCGCCTTCCGGACGCCCGTCGCCGGGCTGCCCGTCGCCCGGCTGGCGATCATTGCCTTGTTGTCGGCCGCCGCCTTGTTGTCGGCCGCCGCCCTGCCGATCGCTATGCTGCCCGCCGCCTGGCCGCTGTCGCACGGCAGCATCGATCGCCCTGTCGTTCTCACTAGCCGGCAGCCTGGCCGCCGCCGGTCGTCGCTGGAGCCCCATTGCCTAGTCCCGCCGGTACGGTCGTTGCACTTAAGACATGATCGCCACTCTAGACCGGACGAACGTGCATGAGGCCGTATATTGCTATTTATAAAACGACTTGCCGTGGCAGGCGTAGATAACCGTGACGGCAGCGTCGCGTGCTGTGCACTTGTGTTAGATGCAATCACCGAGTTTCGGCCGTCGAGCAGGCCGTCCATCGCTCGCGGCCCGGGCTGTCCGCTGGGCCCGGGCCGCCGCCGCGCCCGTTCCCTCGCTGGCCGGAAGTCAGGGGCGATCGCGCGGGCGGCCGAATAAGATGTCTAGCTGTGGCGATGCGGACGGGCGCGGGCGAACGACTGAGCGGCTGGCAGGCGTGGCGGCTGCTCTGGGCTTCCAGCCCGGCCTTGTCGGTGGCGGTCGCCGCCTGGGTCGTCGCCTCGGCCGTGATCTCGCCGCTGGTGGTAGCGGCCCTCGGGTTCGTGGTGGGGGCCATTCCCGGGGCCGTCGAGCACGGGCTGGGCTCGGGCGCCGGCCGCCGGCTCACCGGGCTGCTCGTCATCGCCGCCCTCATTTACGCCGCCTCGCTGGTCGCCGACCCGGTCGGGAGCGCGCTCGGCACCGCCGCCCAGCAGCGGATCACCGGCCGGCTCCAGGCCCGGCTGCTGCGGGCGGTCAGCGCCCCGGCCGGCATCGCGCACCTGGAGGACGCCGAGACGCTGGACCGGCTGGCCCGGGCCGAGGGGTCGCTGACCGGCTTCTTCCCCGGGGACGCGCCCGTCACGTGGGCCGGAATGCTGGCCGGGCGGCTGTCGGGCGTGATCGGCTGCGCGGTGATCGCCGCCTACGCCTGGTGGCTCGGGCCGCTGCTGCTGGTGATGTGGGTGCTAGTGCGCCGGGCGATGCTCGGCAGCGTCGTCCGCCAGGCGACCGACCTGCGCGGGCAGACGACGACGATGCGCCGCGCCTGGTACTTCACCGGGGTCGGGACGAAGGCCCGCAGCAGCAAGGAGGTCCGGGTGTTCGGCCTGTCCCGCTTCGTCGCCGGCATGTACCGCGAGGAGTTCGGGAAGGCGATCACGGCGGGCCACGCGGGCCTGCGCGGCCTGCACGCGCGGGCCGCCGCTTGCCTGGTGGCGGTGCTGGCCGGGTACGCGGTCGCGCTCTACGTCATCGCCGACGCCGCCCGCGCGCACGAGATCGGCCTGCGGTCGCTGGCGATCTTGCTGCCGATGCTGTCGGTGTCGATGGCGGCCGGCAACGTCTCGTTCGAAGACATCACGCTGGCGTGGACGCTGGCGGGCCTGCCCGACGTGGACCACCTGGAGGCTGGTCTGTCGCCCCCCGGGCAGGCGGCCCCCGCGGGCACCGGCGCCCTGGCCGCCCGTCCAGCCGGGGCCGCGCCCGGCCCGGGGGCGCGGCTGCCGCGGGAGTCGGTCCGCTTCGCGGCCGTCGGCTTCCGCTACCCGGGCACCAGCCGGGACGTATTGTCCGGGGTTGACCTCGAGCTGGCGGCCGGCACCTCGACCGCCCTCGTCGGCGTCAACGGGGCCGGCAAGTCCACCCTGGTGAGCCTGCTGGCCCGGCTGCGTGACCCGACCGCCGGGCGGCTCCTGGTCGACGGCACCGACGTCCGCGAGCTGGACGCGGGCACCTGGCAGCGGGCAATCGCGCTGATGCCCCAGTCGCCGGTCAAGTACCCGGTCTCGGTCTACGACAACATCGCGTTCGGCGCCCTGGAGTTCCGTGACGACTCCGATGGCGTGCAGCGGGCGGCGGCCCGGTCGGGGTTCGCGGCGGTGGTGGACGGCCTGCCGGCCGGGTGGGACACGATCGCGACGAAGGACCTGCCCGGCGGGGTCGACCTGTCCGGCGGCCAGTGGCAGCGCCTGGCCCTGGCCCGCGCCCTGTTCGCGACCGAGCACGGTGCCCGCGTCCTGGTCCTGGACGAGCCGACCGCCGCCCTCGACGTCCGCATGGAGGCGCTGTTCTACGGCCGCTTCCACGAGATCACGGCTGGCCTGACGACCCTGGTGATCTCCCACCGGTTCGCGACGGTCCGCCGCGCCCAGCAGATCTGCGTCCTCGACGGCGGCGTCATCACCGAGCGCGGCACCCACGAGGCCCTGGTCGCCGCGGGCGGCACCTACGCCACGATGTACCGCAAGCAGGCAGCGAGGTTCGGCCAGTGACGTCGATGTCCCGTTCGCGGCGCTACGCGCGCCTGGCGCACGTCCTGTTCCTGGACGGCTTCCGGGCGGCGCCCGGCTGGATGACCGCCGTGACCTTGCTGCTGGTCCTCGGCAGCGTGGCCGGGACCTGCTACCCGCTCGGCTACCGGCTGCTGGTCGACGGGGCGCTGGCCGGGTCGGCCGCCCAGCTGGCCGAGGGCGTCGCCGTCGTCGCCGGGCTGCTCGCGCTGGCCTGGGTGCTCATGGCGATCGGCGGGACCGAGGCGATGGCGCTGGGGGACCGGATCGCCATCTACCGCACCGCCAAGACGATCGAGCTGATCGCCAGCGTGCCCGGCATCGAGCACCTGGAGCGCCCTGACTACCTCACCGAGGTCGAGCGGCTGAACGCGGGCGCGCGCCAGCTCGCCGGGGCGCCGCGCCAGATCCTGTCGAACGTCTCGTCGGTCGCCCGCATCATCGCCTTGCTGGTGCTGCTCGGCTCGGTCTCGCCGTGGCTGCTGCTGCTCCCGGTGACCGCCATCCCGCCGCTACTGTGCGACCGCGTCGCCAGGCGGATCACCAAGCGGGCGGAAAACGGCATGGCCGATGACCGCCGCCTGGCCGGGATGCTGTTCGAGCTCGCCTCTGACGCCGAGTCAGCCGGCGAGCTGCGGTCCTACGGACTGTCGGCCCACATCGCCCGCCAGCACGCCGGGCTGACCGCGTCGCTGGACAAGCGCGCCGGCCGGGAGGCACTGCAGGTCCTGGCGATCCAGTCGGCCGGCTGGATCGCCTACGCGGCCGGGCTGATGGCGGCGATCGGCTTCACCGTCGTGCAGGCGTCGGGCGGCGCGCTGTCGCTCGGCACCGTCTTGATGACCGTCTCGCTGATCCGCCGGTCCCGCGCCCAGCTGTCGTCGGCCGCGGCCGGGTCGTCCGGCCTGGTCGCCACCCTCGCGACCGCCGACCGGCTGCTGTGGCTGGAGGACCATCACGCCAGCGCGGTCGCGGCCGCCGGGGACCGGCCCGCCCCGGACCGGCTCACGTCCGGGATTCACCTGCGCGAGGTGACCTTCACCTACCCCGGCTCGGGCCGCGTGGTGCTGGCGGGCCTCACCCTGGACATCCCGGCCGGGTCAACGGTCGCCGTGGTGGGGGAGAACGGCTCGGGCAAGACCACGCTCGTCAAGCTGCTGCTGGGCATGTACACCCCCACGTCGGGCGTGATCGCAGCGGATGACGTGCCCCTCGCGGCGATGTCGCCGGCCGCCTGGCGGGAGCGGTGCAGCGCCGCCTTCCAGGACTTCTCCCGCTTCTCGCTGCCGGCCGTGTCGTCGGTCGGCGTGGGCGAGGTCGCCCGGCATGCCTCCGAGCCGCTGGCCCTCGCCGCCCTCGACCGGGCCGGCGCGGCCGACCTCACCGGCCAGCTGCCGTCGGGCCTGGCGACCTACGTCGGCGGCCCCTTCACCGGCGGCCACAACCTGTCGGGCGGCCAGTGGCAGAAGATCGCCCTCGCCCGCGCCATGCGCCGGGCCGCCCCGCTGCTGGTCACGCTGGACGAGCCCACCGCCTCGCTCGACGCCCACGCCGAGCACGAGCTGTTCACCCGCTACGCCGACGCCGCGGCCGGGCTGGCGGCCCAGGCGGGCACGATCACCCTCCTGGTGTCGCACCGCTTCTCCACCGTCCGCATGGCCGACCTGATCATCTACCTGGAAGGCGGCACGGTCATCGAGTCCGGCACCCACGATGAGCTCATGGCCGCCGCCGGCCGCTACGCCGAGCTGTTCACCCTCCAGGCGCAGGCCTACCAGTAGGCCGCCGCCGCCCGCCCCTGCGGCTAGCGCCGCCGCGCGTCATTGCCGTCGGTTGCGCTCCTATGTGCGCCTAAATCGACGGCACTCCCGGTTCCGGATCTGATAACAGCAAGAAACGGCACAGGTGCGGGCGCCCGCTGACGTTCGCGGGTGGCGTCGTCACCCCTGATTGCCGTCGATTGGAATCACATGTGCGGCTAATCAACGGCACTTCCGGTTCCGGATCTGATAACAGCAAGAAGAGGGTGCCCGGGGCTGGCTGCGTCCGGGGAGGGGTGGGTAGGGGCGCGGCTAGCGGCGCGCCAGACCAGGCGGAGGGCGGACCAGTCGTCGTCCAGGGCGGCGACCTTCACGTCCACCAGGCCGAGGTCCAGGGCGCAGGCGCGCACGACGTTATCGGTGATGTCGCTGCGATGGCCGGCCGCCCGGCGCGGCCAGGCGGCCCAGATCGCGCCCGCCGGGTGCACCCGGGCGCCCAGGCCCGGCAGCCGGGCCGGGAGCTGCGCCGCTGACCGGAAGAACGCGACGATCACGTCGGCCGCGGCGCCGGGATCGGGCGGGGCGAGGCCGCCGGGCGGGTCCCGCAGTGCCCACCCGGGCGGCGGGGCGTCGAGCGTGATCCGCTGGCCGGCCCGGAGGCCGAGCTTGCGCGCTTGTGAAGGGGGCAATTGTCAGGGAACGCGGACGTCGCGGCGCGATGCCGCGAGGTCGCGCGCTTCCCGGGTCAGGTCCGTGTCCCGCATCGGGCGGACGAGGGCCATGTGCCGGCCAACCGGGCACCACTGGTACCGCCAGGGACCGAGCTTGAGCGCCTTGACCGATGCCCCGGGAATCCAGATGGTGCTGAAGACGTGCCCCGCCCGGCACTTCACGACCGTGCTGGCGCCGACGGCGTACCCCATGCGGCGGGCGACGGCGGTGCCGACGGTGTACGCGGCCACGACGGCCCCGGTGACGATCAGGCCGCGGTTGCGCATCTTGGAGGTCATGCTTCGAGGCTACGCCCGGCGCCTGGCCCCGTGCTGCACCGCGGCCCAATGCCGCCGCACCCGCCCGATCACCGCGTCGATGAGGGCGTCCGGGTAGCCGGGCCGCGCCCGGTGGTAGCGCGCCGCGACCGGGGCGAACGTCTGCCGCAGCACCTCGCGCTCAGTACTCAAGAACAGTGCTCATGGGCCTTGGAGCCTGTAAGCGGGCTCAGGGGAGAGCCGGCTCCTCGTCGTCGGCCGGGGCGCCCCCGGGCGGGAAGCCGAAGCCGGTCATGCCGCTGACCTCGTCCAGGGCCAGCACCCAGGGGAAGCTGGCGGCGTGCTCGTCCTCGGTGTGGACCGGGTGCGGCTGGATCGCGCCGATGCCGATCAGGATGCTGACCCCCTCCGCCCGGAGCGCCTTGATGCTGCGCTGGAACGGCGGGCGCCCGGCCAGGGCCTCGCTCACGAACGGGACCACGACGATCGGGATCTCCATCCCGGCCTGCTCGGCGAGGACGCCTAGCGCGTAGGTGTCGCTGATGCCCAGCGCCCACTGATTGATCGTGTTGAACGTGGCCGGGGCGACGATGATCGCCTCCGGGATCTTCGAGCGCGGGTCGCCCGGCTTGCTGTACTGGCTCCGCACCGCCCGCCCGGCGATCTCCCCGATCTCCCCGGCGTCGAAGAACGGCAGCGCTGACGGCGTCGCGATCACCTGGACGGCCCAGCCCCGGGATACCGCCTCGCGCACCAGCGTGGCCACGCTGGCCGCCGGCGCTGCCGCGCAGACGACGACGGACAGGACGTGCTCACGCTCAGCAACCGCCTCAGCCTGTATCTCGGACATAAGGCGACCCTACTGCGACAGCACCGTGTGCTTCGCGGCGGCTACCAGTACCACGCCCCGGGCGGTCAGCGACAGGCTGGTGACCTTCAGGCCGGCCGGCAGGGCCGGGATGACCAGCACGTAGCTGCCGGTGGTGGTCCCGCCGAGCAACCCGGCCAGGCCGCCGAGCTTCTCGACCTTCAAGATGGCCCGGGTCGCGCTGACCAGGATGACCTGCCCCGAGGCGGAGGCGAGGCCGCCCGCGACGGAGACGGTCACCCCGTTGTGCCCGGCCGACGGGTCAGGGGTGATCCGGGCGCCGCCGGGAATGCCCACCGCGTAGTCCAGGGCCGGGTAGGTGATCACCGCCTGGCCGGTGATCTGGCCGATCGTCACCCGGTTGAAGCTGGCGGACAGGCGCACCCCGGTCGCCGTCGCGTCAATGCCGGAGATGACGAGCCTGCCCTCGGTGACGTCCCGCGTGCTGATGGTGACCTTCCGGACATCGCGGGCGGCGACCTGGGTCAGGAAGGGAAAGCCCTCGATCGTGACCGTCGGCTTCTGCTCCAGGTGGCCCTGGGCCTGGATCTTGCTGGCGATCACGCCCTGCGCGTAGGCCACGGCGATCCGGTCGCCCGCGACGAACACCCCCGCGAGGACGATGACGATGACGATCAGCACGGTCAGCCAGCGACGCCCGCGCCGTCGCCGGGGTGCCGCCGGCGCGTCGTCGTCGTGGCGTGCGCCTGGTGGCGGCTGCTGCGGCCACTGCGCCCGCGATCGCGACTGGTGCGGGTAATCGCTCACGTAGCATCCCCTTGCTGCTCGCCTGGTGCCTGACCCGGACTTCCCCGCTCCGGCCGCCTTACACGAAGCAGCCTACGGTTGCCGCCCGGGCGGCAGGCCCGTTATCGCCGAGCGCGGCTTTACAGGGTACCGATCATGGACATCGTGGAGTTCCGGCCGGACAGCTCGCAGTACTCGCTCACGTTCGGCGGCGCTCCCGCGGTCAGGCAGGTCCGGCCGGGCACCGTCTCGCGGTCGTGGACCGACGACGCGTTCGGCGGCGCCCTCACCTCCCCGGCCGACCTCCCGGGCGCCCGGCTGACAGCGCGAGGCCGGCCGGCCCCGCCGCGCACGTCGCCAGCAGCACCGCGACGACCGCGAGGCAGGCGCGCGGGCCGCTCTCGCCCGTGACCAGGCCGCCGGCCGCCGTGCCCGCCGCCGCGCCCAGGTTGAAAGCGGTGTTCAGCCACGCTCCGGCCTCGGCCTGGCGCTGCTGGTCCACCCGCGCGTGGACCAGCTGGTACGTCGCGACCAGGAGGATGTCGGTGCACGCGCCCGCCGCGAGCAGCGCCGCCCAGGCCGCCGGCGGGGCGAACAGCACGGCGGGCAGCGCGTAGCAGGCCGCCGCCCCGGCCGCCAGCAAGGCCGGCCGCCGGGCGAGCGGCAGCCGCCACGTCCGGCCCCCGTAGGCCAGCCCGCCCGCGACCCCGCCGCCGGAGAACAGCGCCAGCGCGACCCCGGTCACGGTCACCCCCCAAGCCCCGACCGACGCGATCTCAGCCGCGTTCACCGCGATCGACACTGCCACCGTCAGCATCAGGGGAACCAGCAGGAACCGGAAGGGCAGCCGCTCCCCGGCGCTCTCGCTCCCCGTCGACCCGGCAACCGCGCCCGGATCCCGCCGCGCACTGTCCTCCCCGCCGTGCGCGGGCGGGCCGCCCGCCGCCGGGCTGCCGGCCGTCGCGTCGCCGCGGGCCGGCCTGCCCGGCGCCGGGGACGCCTGGTCCGCTGCCTGGGCGGTGGCCCAGGTCAGCAGCAGGCAGCCGGCCAGGATCAGCCCGGCGCAGGCGCCCAGCAGCACTGGCGCCCCCAGCACCGGGATGAGGAAGCCGGCCGCGGCCGGCCCGAGGGCGAAGGCGGCCGACTCGGCTGCGGTGTCCAGGCTCAGGGCCCGCTGCGCGTAGGCCGGCCCAGGGCAGATGCGCCCCCACAGGGCGCGCATGGTGGGCCCGACCGGGGGCGGGAACAGGCCCGCGACGACGGCCAGGGCGATCGCGGCCCCGGCCGGCAGGCGGGCGCCGCTGGCCGCCGCGATCGCGCCGAGCGACAGGGCGTAAGCCCCCGCCAGCAGGGGAAGGGCGGCCCGGTGGCGCTGGGCGAGCCGCGCCCGGACCGGGATGCCGAGGGCCGTGGCCAGGCCGAACAGCGCGACCGCGAGCGCCGCCGCCGGCAGGGCGGCGGGCGCGGTGCGCAGCGAGAACAGGAGGGCAAGGCCCTGCAAGCCGTAGCAGAGGCGGGCGAGGGTCGCCGCGCCGAACGCGAGGCGGGCATGGGGGAACCCGAGGACGGCCATATAAGAGAGGCCGCCCCCGACAGGGCGTGACATGGTGAGTTCTCCGAGAGTAGCGCTGACGAGGTGGACGCGGGGACGAGCGCGCCCTGTCAGTCCGAATCGGAGTGGATCACGGGATGGATTGTATCGCGTGCCGTGCGCGATACTCAATGACAATGGCGGCATAGCGCACGCCATGACGGTTTTGCATCTTTTCAAGGGAGAGTGGGAGTGCCTAGTCTGTCTGCCGGGGAGCGCACGGAGCGGCTCGCCGACCTTGTCGTCCACATCGGCGCGAACGTGCAGCCGGGCTCGGAGGTCCTCCTCCGGTCCGACGTCGCGCACCTGGATCTTGCCCGGGCGGTGATCGAGCGGGCGTACGCCGCCGGGGCGGCGTGGGTGGAAGTGGACTGGTCGGACGGGCCGGTCAGGCGGTCGCAGGCGACGCACGCCGCCCTGGACCGGCTGTCGCGGACCCGGCCGTGGGCGATGGCGCGGCTGCAGGGCTGGGTGGCTAAGCGGGGCGTGTCGATCGTGCTCCTCGGTGACCCCAACCCGCACGTGATGGACGGCGTGGAGCCCACCCGGGCGGCCGCGTTCCCGGTTGAGGAGGCCCTCGCCTACCGCGAGGCCGTCATGGGGCTGCAGTTGCGCTGGACGATCGTCCCCGCCCCGAACGCGGGCTGGGCGGAGCAGGTGTTCGGCGAGCCCGACACCGAGCGGCTGTGGGACGCGGTGGCAACGGCGATGCGGCTCGACGACGAGGACCCGGTCGCGTCCTGGCGTGCCCGGGCAGCCGAGCTCGGCGCGCGCGCCCGCGCGCTGACCGCCCGGAAGCTGACCTCGGTCCACTACCGCAGCCAGAACGGCACCGACCTGGAGGTCGGCCTGCTGCCGGGGACCTGCTGGGCGGGCGGCTCGCTGGATGACCGGAACGGGATCACCTACATGCCCAACATCCCGACCGAGGAGGTCTTCACCTCGCCCGACCGGCGGCGGGCCGATGGCGAGATCCGCCTGACCAAGCCGGTGATCGTCAACGGCCGGGTGGTGGAGGGGCTGACGTTCGCGATCGAGGGCGGCCGCATCGGCCAGGTCGCCGCCGACTCCGGCGTCGAGGCGGTGCAGGCGCAGCTAGATACCGACGAGGGGGCGCGCAGCCTGGGCGAGGTTTCCCTGGTGGACCGCTACTCCCAGGTTGCCCGGGCGGGCGTGCTGTTCCACAACATGCTGTTCGACGAGAACGCGGCCTGCCACGTCGCCTGGGGCCAGAGCTTCCCGTTCGCGGTCGAGGGCGGGCTGTCGCGCAGCTGGGACGAGCTGTACGAGCTGGGCCTGAACCGCTCGGCGGTGCACACCGACGTCGTGATCGGCGGCGCGGGCATGACCGTCACCGGCACCGGGCCGGACGGGACGGTGGAGATCATCCGCGACGACGAGTGGGTCCTGGAGGGCTGACGCCCGGGGAGGTCAGGCGCGGGTCGCCGTCGCCCAGAAGAACGGCCCGCACTGGGTGGCGGCGACGTCCCAGCCGAGGCGGCGCAGCCGCTGCTCCACGCTGGCCGCGGTCAGCGGCACCTTCACCAGCCGGTAGGAGGTGCCGTCGGTGACCTGGCGGGCGATCGTGGTCGACTGCTCGCCCTCGATGAGCTCATCGGGAGACCGGTGGCCGTCGTCGACGATGAGCACCCGGCCGCCCGGCCGCAGCGCCCGGTCAACCATCGACCAGAACGACGCGAAGCGCGCCTCCGGGACGTGCGACAGCCAGAAGCCGATGAACACCACGTCGTACTGCTGGTCCGGCTCCCAGGCGAACAGGTCCGCCTCGATGAAGCGGGCCCGGTCGTTGCCGGCCTGGGCGGCGGCCAGCGCGAGCATCTCGCGCGACGCGTCCACCCCGGTGAGCGAGCTCGCGTGGCGCAGCAGCCGTGCCGTCCACGTCCCCGGCCCGCAGGCCAGCTCGAGCACGCTGCCCGTGGGCCCGAACGCGTCGATGGCCGCCCCGAGCTCGGCGGTGCCCGGGAACTCTTGCTCCTGGGCCAGGTACTCCCGGGCGTACGCGTGATAGTAGGCGCGCTGCTCGGCCAGCACCTGGTTGAGCCCGGCCGGGTCATCCGCAGGGGTCATGCGCCCAACCGTAGCAAGGCGCGCCCGCGCCGGCGGTCGGTCGGCCCGGGCTCAGCCCGGCGAGGTGAGCTCCTGCGCCGGGACCGCCGGCGGCTTTCCTGGACCAGGTCCTGGCGCTGCTCGGCCGCTCCCTGACGTGGGGGCGCCCCTGGCGGCGGGCGGGGCGAGAGAGGCGAGAGAGGCGAGCGGGCCCCTCCGCCGCTCGCCCCTCACCCCGCTGCCGCCAGTACAGCCGCCCCGCGTAACGCCTGGGTAATGGCGGCCGGATTAGCCGCGGAGGAAGGCCAGCAGGTCGTTGTTCAGGGTCTCCTTGTAGGCCGTCGTGTTGGCCAGGCCGTGCGGCGCGCCCGGGTAGACCTTCAGGGTCGAGCCCTTGACGATGTTGACGGTCAGCCGGGCAGCGTCGTCGATCGGGACGATCTGGTCATCGTCGCCGTGGACGATGAGCATGGGGACGTCGATCTTCTTGAGGTCGTCGTTCTGGTCGGTCTCGGAGAACGCCTTGACGCAGTCGTAAGCGGACTTGAAGTCGACCTGCATGCTCCACAGCCAGAACGTGTCCCGCAGGCCCTGGGAAACGGTGGACCCGTCCCGGTTGGCGCCGTAGAACGGGGCCGACAGGTCCTTGTAGAACTGCGCCCGGTCGGCCAGCAGCCCGCCCCGGATGTCGTTGAACGCTTCGACGGGCGTGCCGCCCGGGTTGGCCGGGGTCTTGAGCATCAGCGGGGGAATGGCGCCGACGGTGACGACCTTGGCGACCCGGGCGGTCCCGTGGCGGCCGACGTAGCGGACGACCTCCCCGCCGCCGGTGGAGTGGCCGACCAGGACCACGTCGCGCAGGCCGAGCGCCTCGATCAGGTCCGCGAGGTCGTCGGCGTAGTGGTCGAGGTCGTTGCCCTCCCAGGTCGCGGACGAGCGCCCGTGCCCCCGGCGGTCGTGCGCGATGGCCCGGTACCCGTTGGCGGCCACGAAGTACGCCTGGTCGTCCCAGGCGTCGGCGTTCAGCGGCCAGCCGTGGCTGAACACCACCGGCTGCCCGGCGCCGTAGTCCTTGTAGAAGATCTCGGTCTTGTCCCGTGTGGTGATCGTCGGCATTGAGCTTCCCCTGTCGTTGCATGGTCGCCAGGTGCGTTCGGGAGAATCCAAGCCCTTTCATCCCCGATGATCCCCCCGCTTACCCGCCCCTATCGCCGTTGCTGTCCCGGCAAGGAACGTAACGAGCTTTCTTTCACGGAACCGCCCCCGGCCCGGCCGGCGCGGCCCGGTGCCGCAACCTGCGAAGGGTTAGCCTCCGTCCACCGCGGTAGCTGACTGAGGAGCGGCAATCTGGCAAGAAGAAACGAGAAGGAAGGGTAGCCAACATGGTGGCATATACCGTACCGGGGATGAAGCCGGGCAGCGCCGAGCGAGTGATCGCCCTGCTGCAGGGCCGGCTCAACTCGCTGCAGGACCTGGCCCTCACCCTCAAGCACGTGCACTGGAACGTGACCGGGCCGAACTTCATCGCCATCCACACGATGCTCGACCCGCAGGTCGAGGCCGTCCGGGTGATGGCCGACCAGGTGGCTGAGCGGATCGCGGCCCTCGGCGGGGCGCCCGTCGGCACCCCCGGCGCCCTGGTCGCCCAGCGTGACTGGGACGACTACTCCATCGGCCGGGCCGACGCCGTCGCCCACCTCGGGGCGCTCGACGTCGTCTACGGCGGCATCATCGAGGCCCACCGGGCCGGGATCGACGCGACCGAGGAGCTCGACCTGGTCACCCAGGACATGCTGATCGGCCAGGCGGGCCAGCTGGAGCAGTTCCACTGGTTCGTCCGCGCCCACCTGGAGTCGGCCGACGGGACGCTGAGCACCGGCAACGCGGCGACGGAGAAGTCGGCCGCCAGCCGGGCCAAGGCCAGCACCAAGAAGCGCTAGCCCCGGCGGGCGGCGACCCCCGGGGGCGCCCGGCGCGCTAGATTGAGGCGCACCCGCTTGCAGGAGGAGTCGCCAGCGCATGGTTTCCGGGACAAGGGCCGCGGTCCCGGCGGCTACGGCCGCCGTGATGGGAGCGGGCAAGGCACGGCTCGTGAGTCCCGACGGGACCGTGCGGGCCGATCCCGGCCCGGGTGAGCTGGCCGCCGCGGCGAGCCAGGACGCGCCGTTCTGGCTGGACCTGTCGGAGATGACGGCGGAGCTGGCCGACTGGCTCGAGCGGGGCCTCGGGCTGCACCCGCTCGTCATCGAGGACGCGCGGCAGTTCGGCGAGCGGCCCAAGCTGGAGGAGTTCGAGGACTACGTCGCGGTCGTGATGTACGGCGCGGGCGCTGCCACCAGCGTGAGCCAGCTCGTGCTCCCGGGCCGCTCCGGCGCCCCGGTGACCAGTGCCCCGATGACCAGCGCCAGCGCCAGCGCGATCGACGTGCGCTCGCTGGACTCCCTCGGTGAGGTGCACTGCATCGTCTCCGCCCGCTACATCGTCACCGTGCACCGCAACACCTGCCCGGCCCTGGAGGAGGCGGCCCGCCGCGCGAGCGCCAGCAACGCCCTCGCGGCCGGTCCCGGATCGGTGTTCTACCAGTTCGCGGACGCCCTGGCCGACA
The DNA here is from genome assembly GCA_036276115.1 of Trebonia sp. Taxonomy (GTDB): domain Bacteria; phylum Actinomycetota; class Actinomycetes; order Streptosporangiales; family Streptosporangiaceae; genus Trebonia. The sequence goes on along the minus strand of DATBEM010000223.1, from coordinate 23,468 downwards.
GCTTCTTCCCCGTCATGGACGAGCTCGACGACCGCCTGGACGCGCTCCAGGCCGAGATCATCGAGTCGCCCCATCGCAGCCAGCTGACCGAGCTGGCGGGCTACCGGGCCATGCTCACCCCGCTGCGGAAGGTCCTGCTGCCGCAGGCGGACATCGTCGACGCGCTCGCGTCGGGCAAGGTCCGCGTGCCCGGCGCGGACGAGGACCAGCTGCCGTACCTGCGCGACATCCGCGACCACCTGCGGAAGCTGGCCGACCTGGCCGATTCCTACCGCGACCACATCGCCGCGACGGCCGATTCCTACTCGTCGGTCGTGTCCAACCAGCTCAACGTGGTGATGAAGCAGCTCGCGGTCATCTCCACGATCTTCTTGCCACTGTCGTTCCTGACCGGGTTCTTCGGGCAGAACTTCGGCGCCCTGGTCAACCACATCGGCAGCTGGCCCGCATTCCTCGGCTTCGGCGTCGGCACCGAGGTCGTGGCGGTCATCCTGCTCTACCTGATGTTCCGCCGCCAGGGGTGGCTGAAGTCCTGACCCAGCCGCCGGGCCCGGTTTGCCCGGCCCGCCTCCGGGCAGCTTAAGCCGGGTCAGAACCGGCTTAGGAGGCGTGATGAAGCTGCTCATCGAGCTGCTGCTCTGTATTCTCCACCCGCTGGCGGTGGTGCTCATGTGGGTCAACCTCGCCGGGCGCCGCGACCTGAGCGCCGTCGGCAAGCTCGCCTGGGCGATCTGCGGGATCATCCCGTTCGTGCCGTTCCTCTACGTGCTGACCGGCGGCGACCTGTACTGAGCGGCCCGCAGATGCCGCGAATAACCCGGAATACAGTGCCTCGCTCCGGGTAGCCGATACCTCGTCACCAGCGGCCGGCACATCCCGCGCCCGGCCGCGCAGAAGGGAAAGATTACTAATGGGTATCATCCTGCTCGTCCTGCTGCTCGCGCTCATCCTCGGTGGCCTTGGCTTCGCCATCCACATCCTGTGGTGGATCGCCCTCGCCGTCCTCGTGATCTGGCTGCTGGGCTTCCTGCTGCGCATGGGTGAGGGAGCCGGCCGCGGCCGCTGGTACCGCTGGTAGCAGCGACGTCCCGCCTCGCGGAGGCGGACCGGGACTTCTTGGTCAAGCAGTAGCCGGGGCTTCCCCAGCATGACCTGGCCGGGAGCACGGCCTGACAGCTTTGACGCGACCGCGCGGCGGTGCCGGCAGGAAGCCGGCCCGCCGCGCTTTGGCGTTATCAGCAGCTTGACCCGCTCGTGCAGGTGGCGTCGAGCGTGTACGCGGTGACGGTGAACGTTTCGGCCCGGCCGCTGGTGGAGCAGAGCTCGAACCCGTAGTCGACCTGGTTTATCCCGGTCTGGGTGGTGTACCCGTTAGAGCGCAGCCACGTGAACAGGCTGCCGAGGTCCACCGAGCCGCTGGTGGCGTTGCCCTGGCGGACCAGGCTGACCGGGTTGTGGCCGCTGGAGTCCCAGGCCTCGTAGGCGACCCCGGTCGACGGGTCGGTCCAGGCGTGGCCGGTGTCGTCGCCGGCCGGGCGCTGGTTGCGGGTGTCGGTCCAGACCATGATCTCCTGCGCGTAGTCCGCGCCCTGGTGCCCGAGCCAGATGTCATAGGCGGCCTCGTAGTCGTCCGAGGACCCGGCCAGGCCGGCGTCGGAGGGCATCTGGGCCGCGTAGCTGCTCTTGACCGACGCGAAGTTGCCGAACGCGACCGGGTTGTTGGTGGGGTCGGTCAGCGTGTCCTGGGCATCGGGGTAGCTCAGCACGGCCGTGTTCCCGCTGGCCACGGTCGCCCTGACCTGCCATTGCGACATGCTGCTGGCCGACAGGGCCTGGCTCGTGAGCGCGCTGGCGGGGTTCCAGATGTCCTGCACCACGTGCGCGGCCTGGTAGGTGCCCGCGTTGACGTCGGTGTAGGCGCCGGCCGAGGGGCAGCCGCCCTGCTGGTCGCTCGTGGAGCACGAGTACGAGCCGGTCGGCGGGGAGGCCGGGGGCGGCGTCATGGTGGCCGTCGGGGGCGGCGTGACCGTCATGGTGGGGGAGGGAGACGGCGTCGCGGTCATGGTCGGCGTCGGGGTGGCCGTGTGAGTGGGCGGCGGGGTCACGGGGGTCGGCGGCGTCGTCGCCGTGCGGGTGGTGTGGACCGGGGAGGGCGTCCCCGACGCATTCGGGGGCACCGTGAGCGGGCCGCAGGCCACGACGCCGCACCCGGCGGCCACGGCCAGCATGGCCTTAAGGCGATTGCTTCCCATTGTGGATCATCTTTCCGCTTGGGGATGGTTCCGGCCGCCCCGCACCCGCGAAGGACCTTTATACGCGCGTTACCTCGCCTTTCTTGTTTTATCGGACAAGTCGCGCGAGTCCTACCCAAGGTTCATAGTTGCTCATCAATGGGTAACTTTGGTTGCTTATTTGCGTGAATGCGGTTTTTCTTGGCGCCCCTGCTGCCAGCCAGTACGGCGGAGGGTGACCGGTTCGTCACGATGCTCTGAGTGCCTCGCTGGGGCTGGTGATGCGGGCTGCATTTCCCGTGCCGCGTGCCGGACTTTCCACGGCAGGCCGGGCCCGTTAAATTCTCTTTCGCAAAGAATTCACTTGCTCTTAATGACTTGCCCGCCCGGGCGCCAGAATGCGCCGGGGCCGGCCGCAATGCGGCCGGCCCCGGCGGGGAAGCGGGCGACGCCGGGTTGCGGCTCGTCCCATATGGCCGGCCCGGGCGGGAGGCGCGGCGGCCGTGCCGATAACAGCAAGATAAGCAGCGAACGCTTGGCTGAATGCCGTCGGCTAGCTTCACGTGCGCGCCCAATCGACGGCAGTTCCGCGAGTGATCCTGATAACAGCAAGACCGGTCGCTCCGGGATGCGCTGGCATCAGGGTTCGCGCCCCCGGGGCCACGCCCAGCGCGCGACCGGGAACCCTGCTAGATAACAGCAAAATCGTAGCGAGTGGCCAGCGAAGTGCCGTTGATTCGCATCATATGCGCGCCCAATCGACGGCAGTTCTGCGAGTGATCCTGATAACAGCAAGACTGATCGCTCCGGGGCGCGTCGGCGCCAGGGTTCGCGCCCCCGGCCGGCGCGCCCGGCGCGCCGGCGCGCCGGCCACCGAAGATCGCCCGGACACGCGCCAGGCGCGGGGACGGGACTCCGGCCGCGCTCGCGCGCGGTCGCCGGGCCGTGGGGGTGAGGGTGACCGGGCCGGTCAGGCCGCAGGCCGGGCGGGGGCGATCCCGCAGGCGGGGCGTCGTCCCGGTGCCCGCTCTCCGCTGGCCCGGGGCTCGCGAGCCCGCTGCCTCGCGGGGCGCGGCCCTGGGGCCGTCCGGGGCTGACGGCGTATAGTCGGCGGCACTGCTGCCTCATGATCGCCGGGTGACGTGCCCCAGTCCCGCGCGCCCCGCACCAGCCGCCCGATGACGCCTGAGCCCGCCTTCATCGCGTGAGGAACGTCATGCCCGAGGAGAGCCCGTACCGCGCCGAGCTGACGGCCGACTGCGCCCGCTGCTTCGGCTTGTGCTGCGTCGCGCCCGGCTTCGCCGCCTCCGGCGACTTCGCGATCAGCAAGCCGGCCGGCGCCCCGTGCCCCAACCTGGGCGATGACTTCCGCTGCCGGATCCACGACCGCCTCCGCCCGAGCGGCTTTACCGGCTGCACGGTGTTCGACTGCTACGGCGCGGGTCAGAAGGTCGCGCAGGTGACGTTCAGCGGCACCGACTGGCGCCGGGATCCCGGCCTGGCCCGGCCCATGTTCGCCGCCTTCGCCGTGATGCGCCAGCTCCACGAGCTGATGTGGTACCTGGACCAGGCCCGGTCGCTGCCGCCGGCGGCGCCCGTGCGCGCGGAGGCAACGGCGGCCCTGGCGGAGCTGTCGCGGCTCACCCGGCTCGGGCCCGCTGAGCTGGCCACCGCGGACCTCGGCCCGGCCCGCGAACGGGCCGGCGCGGCGCTGCGGCGGGCCGGCCAGCTCGTGCGGGCGGCGGTGCTCGGCTGCTTCCTCGACCGCGCGGGCGAGCCGCTCGGCGGCGGCGACCTCGCCCGGGCGGCTGGCCTGTCGCCCGCCACCCTCGGGGCGGTGCTGGGCCGGCTCGTGCGCGAGCAGTCAGTCAGCGCGCGGGAGGCTGCCGCCCCGTCGGAGGCCGGGGCGCCCCGGCCGGTCTACGTGCTGACCGCGCAGGGCGCGCAGCGGGCGCGGGACGAGGCCAGCGCGCTTGAGGGCAGCCGGCAGCCAGGGCGGCCACCGCGGCCGCGATGATGCGCCGCCGGGTGCCGCTCGCCATTGCCGGGACACGGCCGGCGGCTACGTCTACTGCACGAGGCTGACCGGGCCGGATGTCATGGATCAGCGGGAAGGGGAACACGGCTGAAATTTGATGCGGGCCGCAGGCGAAGGGCCTTACCCCTGACGTTGCCGGCGGCGCATGCTGCCATTGGCGCCAGTTCCGGCCCCGGCGTCACGCGACGGCGACCGCGTCGATCTCGACCAGGAACCCTGGCCCCAGGCCGGCCACGACGTGCACCGTGATCGCCGGCGGCGGGTCCGCCCGGTTCCATGCCTCCCCGAACGCGGCGTACCCCTCCTCCAGGGGGTGGCCATCGACCACCGCGATGGTCCAGTGCACGATGTCGCCCAGGCTCGCCCCCTCGCTCTGGAGGATGGTGGCGAGGTTGCGCAGCGCCTGCCGGGCCTGCTCCCCGACCGCGGGGCCGACGACCTTGCCGTCGGCCCCGACGCCGCTGCCCCCCGATGTAGATGGTCTTGGCCGGCTGCTCGACCACGACCGCCTGGCTGAAGGCCGGGTTGCGGGGGGAGTCCCTCCGGGTTGACGTGCCGTACGCGCACGGGCCGCGCTCCTTAGGCGATGGCGCCAGCAGATGCCGCCCACGGTGCCATGCGGGCGCGCGGCCCGCCCGCCGAAGCGGCTAGCTCGCCCCGTCCTGCGCGCCGTCCATCGCCCGGCGCAAGCTCAGCGGGCGCATGTCGGTCCACGTCTCGTCGATGTAGTCCAGGCATTCCTGCCGCAGCCCCTGCTTGCCCGCCTCCCGCCAGCCGGCCGGGACGGGCCGGCCGGCCAGCCAGATCGAGTACTGCTCCTCGTCGTTGATGACCACCGTGTAGCGGCGGTCGTCGTCAGCCTCGTCAGCCATGGCCGTGGTCCCTCCTCATCGAGTACATCGAGAACATTTAAGCCAGACGGTACTTGGGGGCAGGTACCGGGGCAGGGTGAACCACGTGCGGCGCGGGCCCCTAGGGCGCTAGCGCCTCCGCGATGGCCCCGAGCACCGTCGCCGCCTCGTCGAAGATCGCGAAGTGGCCGCCGTCCAGCTGGCGCGTGCTGAACCCGGCCGTGGTCACCTGCCGCCACCCGGCCATGATCCCGGGGCTCCCCGCGGGGTCGCCCGCCGCCGTGAACGCCATGACCGGCACGTCCAGGGGCGCCTCGGGGTAGAACGCGTAGCCCTCGTTCAGGCTGAAGTCCGCCACCAGCATCGGCGCGATCATGGCCAGGAACTCGCGGTCGGCCAGCACTGCCTCCGGCGTCCCGCCCATCTTCCGCAGCATGCGGGCCAGCTCGTCGAGGGACTTCTCGCCCACCCGGGTCTGGAGCATCGGCTCCTGCGGCGGCCGCCGTCCGGAGACGAACAGGTACGCCGGGCCGGGCGCGCCCCGGCGCCGCAGCTCCCGCGCCAGCTCGAAGGCGCACAGCGCCCCGGTGCTGTGCCCCGCGATCGCGTAGGGCGCCCGGATCAGGGCGACGACATCGTCGGCAGCCGCCGCGACGAGCGCCCGCGCCTCGGCCACCGGCGGCTCGGCCCGCCGCTGCTCCCGGCCCGGCGGCTGCATCGGGCACGCGCCGATCCAGTCCGGCAGGCCGCTCGCCCACGCTCGGTACGCCGACGCCCCCGCCCCCGCGTGCGGCAGGCACAGGAGCCGGACCGGCGCGTCCGGGCTGGTCCCGAACGGGAACCACGGGCTCCGGCCGGCCTTCGTCGCTTCGGTGCGTTCCCTGAGCATGGACCCTCTTCCCGCTAGCTCCCCGAACCAGGCCGGTGGTCATCAGGATGAATCGAGCAAGCGGGTCCATGCTTCCCGATCGGGGTTAATTCTTGGTAAAAGGGCAAACATTAGCTCCCGGAAGCACCCGGCCGGCTCACGCGAGGATCGCCCAGCCGTGCGGGCCGAGCTCGACGGTCGCATCCGGGGTGCCCGCGCCGCGCAGGGTGCCCGTCCCCGCCTGGACAGTGCGGGCGTGCGGGGCGGGCAGGTGAACGGCGCCGTCGCTCACGTTGAGCGCGGTGATGAGCCGCTGGTCCGCGTGCCGGGCCTCGTAGGCGAGGCAGGCGTTGGCCAGGTGGAGGGTGCTGGTGCGGGCGCGGGCCAGCCACGGGTGCCGTCGGCGTAGCCCGATGAGCTGCTGGTGCAGGCGGTAGGTGCCCCAGCCGTAGGGGGCCAGGGCCGCCGGGGTAGCGGGAAAGGCGGGACGGATGGCGTCATCGCCGCCCGGGCGGTCTTCCTTGATGCCCCGGAACGCCTGCTCGTCGCCGTAGTAGATGGACGGGATGCCGGCCACGGTGAGCACGATCGCGAGGGCGTGCGGCAGGTGGCGGTCATCGGTCAGCCTGCTCGCCAGCCGGGTCACGTCGTGGTTGCCGGCGAACGTCTGCGGGATGAAGGCGCGGGCGAAGTCGTTGTGCCGGTCCAGCGCCCACGCGAGCTCGTAGAAGTTGGCGTCGTTGAGGCTGCTCCACGTCGCCTTCCACAGCTCGTACTGGGTGACCGAGTCCATCCCCGAGGTCCCGGTGATCGCGGCGTAGTCGCCGTGGATGACCTCGCCCACGATCCAGGCGTCCGGGTGGGCGGCGCGCACGCGCGGGAGCACCGTCGCCCAGAAGGCCGGCGGCACGGCGTAGGCGGCGTCCAGCCGCCAGCCGTCCGCTCCCCGCTCCAGCCAGTGGGTCATGACGCCGGCCACGTACTCGGCGACGGCGGGCTCGTCGTGGTTGAGGGCGACCAGGTGCTGGTGCCCCTCGAACGTGTCATAGCGCGGCTCGTCGCCCGGGCGGGCGCCGTCGGGCCACGACAGGCGGAACCAGGAGGCGGTCGCGGTCGCCGGGCCGTGCTCAAGGACGTCCGCGAAGGCGGGAAAGCCCCGCCCGACGTGGTTGAACACCCCGTCCAGGAGGATTCGCAGGCCCCGCCCGGCGGCCGCCTTGACCAGCCGGGCGAAGTCCTCCTCGTCCCCGAGCCGGGGATCGATCCGGTAGTGGTCGATCGTGTCGTACCCGTGGGTGCGGGCGGCGAACACCGGCCCGAGGGCCAGCCCGGACGCGCCGAGCTCGACCGCGTAGTCGAGCCACCCCTCCAGGTGCCCGAGGCGACGGACCACCGGCTCGCTGTCTTCGAGGCGCGCTGGTGCGCCGGTGAAGCCCAGCGGATAGACCTCCCACCACACGGCGTGCTCGACCCAGCCCGGCAACGGTCCTCCTCGCGACGGCAAGCTTCTAGTGACCATTACTCACTAACGCTAGTGACCATACCTCACTAAGGGCGGTAATGTGCCTCCATGACCCGTGCCGATCGCCACCCCCGCCAGCGGCTCGACCCGCCGCAGCGGCGCGCGGCGATCCTCGACGCGGCCCGCGAGGCCTTCGCCAGCGCCCCGTACGAGCAGGTCAGCCTGGCCTCGGTCGCCCGCGCGGCGGGCGCGTCGCAGGCTCTGGTGCACAAGTACTTCGCGACCAAGGCCGCCCTCTACGCGGAGGTCGTCCGGGAGGCGATCGAGTCCCTCCTGGCGCGCCAGCGCGCGGCCGACGCCCGGCTCGGGCCGGCCGCGACCGCCCGCGACCGCCTGGCCACGTCGATCGAGGTGTACCTGGACTTCATCGCCAGCGCGCCGCGCGGGTGGGCGGCCCCGCTGCGCGACCACCGCGACGGCGTTCCCGGCGAGGCGGCCGAGCTGCGCACCCGAGCCCGCGCCCGCTACGTCACCCTGCTGCGTCAGGTCCTGGACCTGCCGCCGGGCGACATGGTCGAGCACGCCCTGCGGGGCTACATCGGCTTCCTCGACGCCGCCTGCCTGTCCTGGGTCACGGCCGGCTATCCGCGCGACCAGCGGCCCGCCCTGGTCGCGACCGCGCTCGGCGCCCTCGACGGTGCCCTCCACGCCGCCCTCCACGCGGCCCTCGCCCCGGCCGGCGACTCCTCCCCTGCCAGCAGCGACCGGAGCAGGGGCCGCCGGACGCCCGGCGAGCCGCGCGGTAGCTAGGCGAAAATGCGGGCTCGCCCGCTCGGACGCTGGCCACGGTCCCGGCGCTCCCTATCGGTTAGGGTGAAGCCATGTGCTGCTTCGCTGCCATGACGACCCGGACCGCCGCTTAGCGGCGGTGCCGAGGCGGCCGCCATCGCGGCCGTAGTGCCTGCCCCGTCCCGGACGGGCCAGGACGGACCGCCCGATCAGCGTTCGCCCGGCGGTAAACGCGCGCTCGCGTGCTGCCGGGGTCATCCTGCCTGATCAGGAGAGTCATGTCTGACTTCAGCGAAGAGCCATTCCCCTGCCCGCCCGCCGCCGGCCCCGCCACCTTGTTCCTGATGGTCGGGCTGCCCGCCGCCGGGAAGACCACCCGCGCCAAGGAGCTCGCGGCCGCGCACCGCGCATTGCGGCTGACCCCCGATCACTGGATGGTCCCGCTGTTCGGGGACTCGATGGCCGGCGGCAAGCGCTGGATCGTCGAGGGCCGCCTCATCTCGGTCGCCCTCCAGGCCCTGCGCCTGGGGACCAGCGTGGTGCTCGACTACGGCCTGTGGGGCCGTGACGAGCGGGCGGCCCTGCGCTGGCTCGCCCAGTCGGCCGGGGCCGACAGCCAGGTGATCTACCTGCCAGTGGACAAGGAGGTCCAGCTCGCCCGCATCGCCCGCCGCCAGGCGACGGAACCGCACCACACCTTCCCCATGAGCGAAGGCGACGTGGACGCGTGGTCCCGCCAGATCCAGGTGCCCGGCGCCGCCGAGCTAGCCGGCGCCGAGATCCCGCCTCCGCCCCCCGGCTGGGCGAGCTGGCCCCAGTGGGCAGTGGACCACTGGCCCACCTGCACCGGCGACTAAGGCCGCGACCCGGCGGCGCCCAGGGCGCCGCCGGCGCGCCGCTGAGGCTCCGCCGGACAGGGGTTTAGTACCCGAACCAGTGGATCCCGGCGATGTGCAGCAGGTCGCCCATGACGGCGGGGTTGTCGGCGAGCCTGGGCCGGGTTTGGCCGGGCATGGACAGCTGGGCAGTGCAGGATGTCTGGGGGACCACGGCGCTGCCGATGACCTGACCGGACTTGTCGCGCAAGGCTAGTCGCACCTCGTCGGTGGGCACGGGATCGCATATCGGCCCCGTGTAGGTCGGCAGGCCGCTAATGAGCGCGATCATGCTAGTGATGGTGCCCTGACTGGTGACGGTGACCGGCGGGCCCGCCTTGCCCGGGTCGTGGGAGCTGGCCACTGCGGTGACCGTCACGCTCCCGATCGGCGAAGACGGGACGCTCCTCGAGGCCGGCGGCGGCGAGCCAGCGCCCGGCATGGCTGTCCTGGAGGTCGACGCCGGCCCGTGAGCGGCGGCGCACGCCGACAAGGCGAGCGTCACCAGCGCGGCTAGGGCGCCCGGGGCGAGTGCTGGCTTGATCCTCATGCTTGTAGGACGCCGGCCGCGCCGGAAACGTTGCGCCTTCCGGGGGCAGGGGAAGGCCTTACCCGGCTGCTGCCGCCAGCCTCGATCCGGCCCGCTCCCGTGCGCGGGAGAGTTCATCGCGTACGCCCCTCCAGTCCCTAGTTCGCTTTCGCGGTACAACGTATCACTGTGTGCCCATGCAGATAATCACTGTTTCTTAACCTTTCGCGCTGCTAAAGTCCATTTCGTGAAACAGCTTCGCAGCGCTTGCTGCTCGCCGCAGTCGCTGCCGTCGCGCTCCTCGGCGTGCTCGCTGGCCGGCCGGCTCACGCCGGAACGGGTACTGGCGTCAGCCCTTCCGTTACCCCTTCGTCCGGCATCGGCCTGCCTGCGGGCCTCAATAAGACGGGAAGCGGGTTCCTCGCCAACGCCGCCTACTACCAGAGGGCGCTCAAGTCAAGGCTTTGGACTCCCTCGCCCGGCGGGCTGGTTTACAAGGCGTGTTCGTATTCCGTTCCGGAAGGCGGAGAGGTGGACGGAATCCGCAATGAGATTCTCTTCCCCGACGGCTCCGTGGAGCACGTTAGCCGGTGTGCCTACCCGCAGCTGGTCAAGCCCCGGTCGGCATCGCCCGGCGCGAAGCCTGCCCCCACGGCCACCCCGGCCGTCTCTCCGGCGGCCGCCACGACCCCTCCCGCATCGACCAACGGGTGGCAGTACGACTTCGCTGACTACTCCTCGCCGGGGCCGCTCGCCCGGTTTGACGCGGTGTTCGCGACGCCTGCGAGCCCGATCTCGCAAGATACGGACCTGGCCAATTTCATGTTCGACGGCATCGAGGATAATGTCGGCGACTCGATCGTCCAGCCGATCGTGGGCTGGGGCGATATCTACACCGGCAAGAATGGCGTGGAGACATCGAACAACTCTGGCCTGTACCTGTGGATGGGGTCCTACTACCTGTGGGGCGGGAACGCCGTCGCTGCCGCCATCAAGAAGGTGAACGCAGGCGACACGATTAACACCTCCGTGGTGGCGACCAAGTGCAACGGCTCAGGAGGCGGCTGCACCTGGGAGGTGTACATGACGGACAATAATACTGGCGCCACCTCTAATATTCCCGTCGTAAGCGCCCCCGTGTACGATACATTCTACGGCGGAGTCTATGAATCATACAACGCGGCGACCTGCTACATGCTCTTCGGAAACGCCCACCTTACCTGGAGGCAGGAGGCAGTCTTCTACTTCTCCAGCCCGGGAGTGTACAAGAGGTACACGCCGAAATTCGGCGCCGAAGCCGACGCGTCTACGTGCGGCATGTACGCGGTGAATTACACGAGCGAAATAGGAGGCGACATCCTCTGGACGCAGTGAGGTAACCAGCCCGGTGCTCCAGCCGTAGATCGTTATGCGGGCTGTTCTCGGGCTGCTTTGCCGCTGGTAGTGGCGGGTCCGGGCGCGGTGCTGGTGGCGGCGCGCCAGGTGTCCCCAGCCGCCGGCCGGGGTCTACGCTGGGGCCAGTGGCCACCAGGGAACCATCACGAGTCGTCACGAACCGCGATGACCAGGCGGTGGCCGCCCCGTCTCCGGCACCGGCACGCCCGGGGTCCCGGCTGAGGAACCAGGAGGACGCCATGCGACGAGGCGAGGTCTGGTGGGCCGAGTTTGATGAGCGCCGGCCGGTCGTGCTGCTGTCGGGGGAGGACCCGTCCGGGTTCCGGGCAATGCAGGTTGTCGCCCCGGCGGATACCGACATCTCCGGGCTGGGAACCGAAGTCGCAGTCGGGGCGAAGGAAGGGCTGCCCTTCGACGGCGTGCTGCGGTTCGCCATCCCGAGGCCGGGCTTTACCCCGTGCACCTGGCTGACCACCGTGAACCGGGAAGACCTGACCGAGCGGGCAGGCGCGGTGTCGGCCGCCAAGCTCAGCGAGATCGACGACGCCCTGCGCGCCAGCGAGCAAACGGCGCCGTGGACCCCCGACGCGGTGGCCAGGTTCAGCGAGATCAAGGAATCCCTCCGCCGGCGGGCTCAGGCAGGCGGGCAGGGCCACGGCCCGGCTGGCCCGCTCACGTGAACTGCTGGCCGCCGTCGATGTCGAAGGTCGCGCCGGTCAGGGCGGTGTTGGCCATGACGTGGACCGCGAGCCGGGCGACGTCGGCCGGGGTGACCACCCGGCCGATCGGCAGCGTCGCCCGCAGCTCCGCCCGGCGGGCCTCCAGCTGGTCACCGAGCAGCGCCGCCGACAGGGGCGTGTCCACGAAGCCGCACGCGATGAGGTTCGCCCGCACCGGCGCGGTCTCCACCGCCAGCGACGCCACGAACGGGGGCAGCGCGGCGGTCGCGGCTGAGAAGATCCCCTGGCCGCGACGGACCTGCCGCCCGCTGGTGCCGCCGATGAACAGCAGCGTGCCCGTCGGCCGCATCACCGGCACGGCGCCCTGGGCCACGTCCAGGGCGGTCGCCACGTGCCCCGCCAGGCCGTCCTTCACCGCGCTCGCGTCCATCTCCAGCAGCGGGCGGTAGCTGGGGCCGCCCGCCGTGACCAGGACGTGGTCGACCGGGCCGAGGCCGGCGAAGAAGTCCCGCACGGCGGCCGGGTCGAGCGCGTCCAGCGACGCGGCCCGCGCGGCCCCGGTTTCCCGGGCGGCGGCGTCGAGCTTGCCCCGGTCGCGGGCCGCGATGATCACCTCGGCCCCCTGGGCGCGCGCCAGCCGGGCGGTCTCCAGGCCAATGCCGGCGCTGCCGCCGATGACGACGACAACCTGCCCCGCCAGCTCGCCCCCGCGAGGGGCTTCTTGCCCGGCCATCGTCATCACGGGCCCTCTCCTATGGTCGCGTGCGGAAGCCTCCCCGCTCCTAGCCATCCGCAACCAGCAGGCCGGCGGCCCCGGATGAGCGATGAGGCGCCTCACGGGACCCGCGTGAGCTGCACCAGCTCGTGGCGCGAGCGGGTGCTGGTCTTGGCGTAGGCGTTGGACAGGTGGAACGCCACCGTGCTGCGGGTCACGTACAGCTCGCGGGCGATCTGGGCATAGCTGAGGCCGTCCATCAGCAGCGCCACCACCTCCCGCTCGCGGTCGGACAGGGGCGCCAGCGGGTCGGCTGGCCGCGTTGCGCCGGCTGGCCCCGCCAGGCTGGCCGGCTGGGCTGGCCCCGCCAGGCTGGCTGGCGCGGCCGGCAGCAGGGCCGCCGCGTAGGCGCCCGCGCCAAGGGCGCGCAAGGCCGCCTCGGCCCGGGCGCGCGCCTGGGCCGCGTCCGGATGGCGCTCGGCCGCCGCCGCGGTAGCGGCCGCCACCAGCCAGATCGCCTCGAACGACGCGATCTGGGGCAGCTCGCCCACCGCGAGCAGGGCGCCGGCGCTGGGCTCGCCCCGCGCCCCGGCCGCCAGCGCCCGCAGCCAGGCGGTGGCCTGCTCGCGCCACGGGCTGCCGTCCCTGATCTCCAGCAGCCGGGCGCACTCGTCTACCACGCCCGCCTCGCCCGCCCAGGCGGCCCCGAGGCCCGTCGCGACCAGCCACAGGTACGGGATCGCGCCATCAGTGCGGGCCAGCGGGTCGCCGAAGTCGGCTATCCGCCGCGCCCGCCAGTCCCGGCGCTCGGCGTCGGTGCCGGCGAAGGCGAGGGCGGCCACGTCGGCCATGTCCGCGCAGTACAGCCCGGCCGGGACCGGCCCCGCGAGCCGGGCCGCGCGGCTGGCCGCGATCGCCGGGCCGGGCGGCTTGCCTTCCACCACCGCCGCCAGCGGGGTCAGGGCGACGGCGACCGGGTGCGGGCCGCCCAGCGGCGACGCCAGCGGCAGGCCGATGCTGATGGACGCGCGCCGCCATTCGCCCGCGATCCACTGCGCGAAGCCGAGCAGCGAGTGCATGACCCCGTCGCCGAAGCCGATCGTGCCGTCGCTGATCCGGGCCACGACCAGCGAGAGGTCGTCAATCGCCTGGCGGCTCATCCCCGTCAGGGCGTACACCGAGCCGCGCCACGACAGTCGGGTCAGCCCGTCCGCCGACCCCGACAGCGCGGCCCGGTCGGTGCCGCGCTCGGACTCAAACCCCCACAGGTCGCCCTCCCCGGTGAACGGCTGCCGCGCCTGCCCGTAGGCGAAGGTGAAGGCGCCGCGCAGGGCCGGGTCCTGGACGGCCGACGAGCGCGCCGCCTCCAGGTCCGCCAGCGCCGCCCGCGCGTCCCCGCCGGTGGCGACGGTCAGCCAGCCGCGCAGCACCCGGGCGCGGTAGGCGGTCCGGGCGGGCAGCGCGGCGAGGTCGGCGTCGGTGAGCGGCGCGAGCAGCCGCGCCCCGCGCACCCACTCCTTGGTCGTGGCGAGCAGCTGGGCCGCCACCACCCGCCGGTGCGGGCTTTCCTCGGCGTCGGCCGCGACCGGCGCCACCTCGTCCAGGTCGTGGGCGAGGACCGCGTCGAAGCCGGCGTCCAGGTCGCGCCGCCGGGCCTGCGCCGGGTCGGGGGAGGCCATCGCCGCCAGCCGCAGGAACCGGGCGGCCTCGCGGTACCGCTGCCGGTCGTGCAGCTCGCTGGCGTGCGCCTCCAGGTCGCCGGCGATGCCCTCGTCGGGCGCGCTGGCGGCCGCGACCCGGTGCAGCAGCCGGTCGCCCGGCGCGGGCAGCCGGGCGGCGGCCGCGCCGTGCAGGCCCCGGCGCCGCGCGAGGGGGATCTGCTCGTACACGGCCGCCCGCACGACGGCGTGGTAGATCCGGATCCGGGGGACGGCCGTCGTCTGGTCGGCCCGCACCAGCCCTTCCGCCCGCAGGACGGCGATCGCGGCGGCGGCGTCGGGCACCCCCGCGATGGCGGCCGCGACTCCCGGCTCGCTCCAGGCGTCCCCGAGCACCGCCAGCGCGTGCAGCAGCCGGGCGGCGTCAGGGTCGAGCCGGGCCACCCGCGCGGCCGTGTGCGCGGCGAGCACGGCCGGCGCGGGCAGCTCGCCCCGGGCGGCGAGCGCCGACAGCTCCGCCGCCGGGTGCTCCCGCAGCAGCGCCCGCACGTACAGCGGGTTGCCGGCGGTGTGGGCGGCCAGCTGCCGCGCCAGCTGAGGCGGGGCCGCAGGGGCGATGGAGGCGACGAGGTCGGCGGCCGCCTCATCGTCCAGGCCGTCGAGCCGCACCACCCGCCCGTCGCTGTCCACGACGCGCTGCCAGGCCGCGTGCGGCCGGGGGCCGTAGCCTTGCGCCCCGGACGGCTGTGCCCCCGGCCGCCGGGTCCCGGCCGGCGCGCTCCCGGCCGGCGCGCTCCCGGCCGGGCGGGCGAGCGGGCGGTAGGCCGTCGCGATGAGCAGCCGGTCGCCCGCGGTCCGCTGGGCCAGGGCGGCCAGCGCCGCGACCGAGTCCGGGTCGATCCACTGCAGGTCATCGACCAGCAGCGCGACCGGCCCGGTCAGCTGCAGGCGGTCAACCACGGTGCCGAGCAGCCGGGCGGCCTGCAGCGCGTGCTGGGGGACGGGGCCGCCATCGGTGATCGCGTCCCACTCCCGCAGCAGTTGCAGCCGCTCGTCCTGGGCGCTTTCCTCGCCGAAGGCGCGCAGCACGTGGAACCCGGGCAGCCGCCGGCCGAGCTCACGCAGCAGGGCGCTCTTGCCGTAGCCGGCCTCGCCCTCCAGGGCCACGACGGTCGGCTCGCCGCCCCGCGCTGCCGCGATCGCGCCGTCGATCAGGCCGAGCGCGTCCCCGGGCCACCGCATGCGCGTCCCCGCCTCCCCGGCCGGACTGTCCATTTCGGCCAGTCACCCTGGCCGCCGGCCGATCCACAGTGGAATTACCGGCCCGGCACGGTGCCGGGCCCGCCGAAGGGGCCCTCATGAACCCGCTCACGATGATTATCGGCTTTATCCCCCAGGTCGTCTTCGCCGTTCTCGTCAACTGGCTGTCGCTCGGCTGGGCGGCGGCCATCTCGCTGGCCGTCGCGGCGGTGCTCATCGGGTACACCGCCGCCCGGGGCGGGGTCAAGGTCCTGCCCGTCGTGCAGGCCGTCATCCTCGCCGTCTTCACCGTGATCGGCTTCGCCGCCAGCCACCACGCCGCCACCTCGGTCGCGCCGTACGCGCGGGGGGCGACGAGCCTCGCGGTCGGCGCGTTCATCCTCGCGACCAGCCGCGCCTACCCGTTCACGGCCCAGTTCGCCCGGCGCGGGGTGCCCCGGCAGTACTGGCACAGCCCCCAGTTCCTCGCCGTCAACCGCCGCATCAGCCTCGCCTGGGGGCTGGCGGTCCTCGCGGTCGGCGCCGCTCACCTCGCGGCCGCCTTCATCGGGGGCGCCCCGGTGATCCGCATCGCGCTCGACTGGGCCGTCCCGGTCTTCGCCGCCTCCCGGGCCATCGCCGTCACCCGGCGCGCGATCGCCGCCAGTGCCCGCTCCCCGCAGCCGGGCTCGCCTGCGGCCGGGGCTCCCGTGGCGGCTGCCCCGCAGGCCGGCGACCTGGACGCGCCCGCCGCGCCGACCGCCGGCTGAGTCCCGCCGCCAACGCCCGGCCCCGGCGCTCAGCACCAGCCCGCAGCCCCTGGCAGCCGAGCGCCGAGCACCACCCGCAAGCGCCAGACACCCCCGCCACGACATCCAGCGAAAGGCGCCATCATGACCGCGAACACCGCCGGCACCGCCCCAGCCCGCACTGCCCCTGACGGCACTGCCCCTGACGGCACTGCCGCAGCTGGCACCGCCCTGACCGCCGCCGGGCTGGACCACCATGGCACCGCCTCGCACGAGGTCTACACGGCCGGCTTCTACTCCGGGGCGGGGGAGTGGGACTTCACCGTCCGCACCATCCTCGGGAAGGCGTCGCGGGCCGGGGCCGACGTGGGCGAGGTGCTGGCCGCCATCGCGCCGGTCCGGCCGGGCGACCGCGCCGGCTGGCTCGCCGCCTGGACCGCGCTCGGCGAGCGGGTCGCCGCGATCGCGGCCGCGTCCGCCGCCGCCGGCCACCGGGTCAGCGCCGCCCGCGCCTACCTGCGGGCCGCCTGCTATCACGCGGTCGCCGTCAACGCCATTGACGGCCTCGACGGCGACACGGCCGGGCTGCTGCCGGCGTTCCGCGCCCACCGGGCGGCCTGGGAGGGCTTCGTCGCGAATACGCACTGGCCGGTCGAGCGGGTGGACATCCCCTACGAGGGGACGAGCCTGCCCGGCTGGCTGTTCCGGCCCGACGACTCCGGCACCCGGCACCCCACCCTCGTCATGAACAACGGCAGCGACGGCTCGATCAGCGGCAACTGGTGCGAGGGAGCCGAGGGCGGCCTGGAACGCGGCTACAACGTGCTGCTGTTCGACGGGCCCGGACAGCAGTCCATGCTGTTCGAGCGAGACACGCCCTTCCGCTTCGACTGGGAGAACGTGCTCACTCCCGTGGTCGACTTCCTGGTGGCGCGGGCGGACGTGGACGCCAGCCGGCTGGCGCTGTACGGCGTGAGCCAGGCCGGCTACTGGGTCGCGCGCGCCCTGGCATTCGAGCACCGGTTCGCGGCCGCGATCGCCGACGGCGGCCTGGTGGACGTGGGCCGCCCCTGGTTCGAGAAGATCCCCCCGGCACTGCTGGCCCTCTACCGGTCCGGCGACAAGGCCGCCTTCGACCAGCAGGTGCGGCGGGGCATGGCCGGCCCGGGCGCCCGGGCCGCCCGTGAGACCTGGGCGTTCCGCGCCCGCCCGTACGGGGTGGAGGGCTACTGCGCCGTCCTCGACGAGGTCGCCAAGTACGACGTGACCGCCGTGGCCGGGCAGGTCACGACCCCGCTGTTCATCGCCGACCCCGACGGCGAGCAGTTCTTCGGCGGCCAGCCGGCCGAGCTCGCCGCCCTGGTGCCCGGCTCGACCCTCGCCCGCTTCACCCAGGACGAGGGCGCCAGCTACCATTGCCAGCCGCTGGCCCGCGAGCTCACCGAGCAGCGCATGTTCGACTGGCTGGACGACCACGTCGCCTAACCGGGGCCGTCCCCGTACGTTAACACCCCGGAAACATGGCGTCCCCGATCATGGACTCATGAATACGCGGCGGGTCAGCATCGGGTGCGAGTTCACGTACATGGCGGCCATCCCCACTCCGGTCGTCTTCCAGGTCCAGCCGGCCGCCTCGCCGGGCGTGGCCCTGGAAGGGGAGTTGCGCGCGTTCGAGCCGGCGGCGGCGTCCCGGGGCTACAGCGACCTGTACGGCAACCCGTGCGTCCGCGCGGTCCTGCCCGCGGGCCGGTCAGCCTTCCGGTACCAGGCGGTGGCGGTGGTCCCGGACGCGACCGAGGAAGCCGGCGAAGACGCCCGCGAGGTCGCCCCCGACGACCTGCCCGACGACGTGCTGCTCTACACCCTGCCGAGCCGGTACTGCCTGCCCGACGTGCTCGGCGGGGAGTCGTGGTCCCGGTTCGGCGCCCTGCCGCCGGGCTACCGCCGGGTCCAGGCGATCTGCGACTACGTCCATGGCCACCTGTACTTCCAGTACGGCAGCTCGACCGCCCTGTCCAGCGCGGTCGACGTGAACCAGGCCGGGCGCGGGGTCTGCCGGGACTTCACCCACCTGGCGATCTCGTTCTGCCGGGCACTGAACATCCCCGCCCGCTACGTCTTCGGCTACCTGCCCGACATGGACGTCCCGCCCGACCCGGCCCCGATGGACTTCGCCGCCTGGATGGAGGTCTGGCTCGACGACCGCTGGTGGACCTTCGACCCTCGCAACAACACCCGGCGCAAGGGCCGCATCGTGATCGGCCGAGGGCGCGACGCCTCCGACGTGGCGATGGCGACGACGTTCGGCGGCCCGCTGCTGGAATCGATGCTCGTCCAGGCCGAGGAGGCACCCTAGCGGGGCCGGGGCCGGGGCCGGGGCCGGGGACTCAGGGGATGATGACCGTCTTGCCCCGCGCGTGGCCCTGGCGGGCGGCCGCGATCGCCTCCGGTACCCGGGCGAGGGGGATCTCCGCGTCGATGTGGATGCGCAGGTCTCCGCTAGCGGCGAGGCCTGCCACGGTCGACAGCAGGTCCGTCGTGGTCTTGTTGCTGAAGTTGACGGCGCTGACGCCCCGCGCGCCGAGCGCGTCGGCATCGGCCGCGCCGTTGGTGCTCACGTAGCTGCCGCCCGCCCGGACCAGGGCGGCCAGCCCGGCCACCCCCGCCCCGCCAGGCACGCTGACCAGGTCGAGGACGGCGTCCACGCCGTCGGGGCACACGGCCCGCACCTGCTCGGCGGTGGAGCCGGCGGTGAAGTCGATGGCATGGTGGGCGCCGAGGTCGCGGACGCGCGCCGCCGCGTCGGGAGCGGCGGTCGCCAGGACCGTCGCGCCGCGCCCGGCCGCGAACTGGACCGCCGACAGGCCGACGCCGCCGGTGGCCCCGTTGACCAGGATGGACCGGCCCTGGCCGGCCCCGGCCGCCTGGACCGCGTTGTAGGCGGTAGTGCTGGCGGTGGGCAGGGCGGCGGCGATGGCGTCCGACAGCCCGTCCGGGGTGGGGGCCAGGAGGCCGTCGGCGCTGGCCACGACCAGCTCGCCGTACGCCCCGCGTCCCTGCGCGACCTTCATGACCTGCCCGAAGACCCGGTCGCCGAGCTGGAAGCGGGTAACCCCCGGTCCCGCCTGCTGGACGAATCCGGCCATGTCGTTGCCGAGGACGAGGGGGAAGGAATGCGGGACCACGCCCCGCAGCGCCCCGTCGATGACCTTCCAGTCGAACGGGTTCATCGCCGCGGCGCCGACCCGCACCAGGATCTCCCCCGGGCCGGGCTCGGGGTCGGGCAGCTCCGCGACCTCGGGATCGGCGCCAAAATCGGCGATGACGACAGCGCGCATGAAGTTCCTCCTGACGAGGTAGTTACCGGCTTGGCCATGACATCCTGCCCCGCTAGCCCGGTACCGAACTGTACAGCGCGGTTCGGTGCCGTCCCTGGACGCGGCCCCGCGTCCAGGGACGGGTGGCCCTGTGCGAGGCTGGGAACAGTGAGCGACAGAAGGAGGCGACTGCCATGAGTGACCAGTCAGCAGCGGCGGCGGGCAGCATCGGCGTTGGCGGCGACCTGACCGTCAACCGCCTCGGCTTCGGCGCGATGCGGATCACCGGGGACGGCATCTGGGGCGACCCGCCCGACCGGGACAAGGCGATCGCGACCCTGCGGCGCGCGGTCGAGCTCGGGGTGAACTTCATCGACACGGCCGATTCCTACGGCCCGGACGTCAGCGAGACCCTGATCGCCGAGGCGCTGCACCCCTACGCGGACGACCTTGTCATCGCGACCAAGGGCGGCCTCACCCGGTCCGGCCCGAACCAGTGGGCGCCCGACGGCCGTCCCGAGCACCTGCGCAGCGCGTGCGAGGGGAGCCTGCGGCGGCTGCGCCTGGAGCAGATCCCGCTGTACCAGCTTCACCGGCCCGACCCCGCCGTCCCCTACGCGGAGTCCGTCGGCGCCGTCGCCGACCTGCAGCGCGAGGGCAAGGTCAGGCACGTCGGGGTGTCCAACGTGACCGAGGACGAGCTGCGCGAGGCCCGCGGGATCGTCAACGTCGTCTCGGTCCAGAACCGCTACAACGTCGCCGACCGCTCCTCGCAGGCGGTCCTCGACGTCTGCGAGCAGGAATCGCTGGCGTTCCTGCCCTGGGCGCCGGTCCAGGAGGCGGGCAAGAACGTCGGCGTGCTGGCCGCCGCCCGGCGCCTGGGCGCGACCGGGCACCAGGTCGTCCTGGCCTGGATGCTGGCCAGCTCCCCGGCCATGCTCCCGATCCCGGGCACCGGCTCGCCCGAGCACGCGGCCGAGAACATCGCGGCGGCCGGCCTGGAGCTGACCGGGGACGAGGTCCGCGCGATCCGCGACGGCGGCAGCGGCCGCTGACGCGAGCACGCGGGAGCGCGGGCGCCCCGCCCCGGGGCCGGGGCGCCCGGGCTCCGGCCCGTCGCGCTAGTCGCGGATGAGGTCGAACGACTCCCACTGGCCGACCGCGGTGCGGTTGGCGATCAGGGGCGAGGCGCCCGCGTTGTCGGCGGTCACGATCTCGCGGTTCGCGTGGGCGCGGAAGCTCACGCTGCCGTCGCTGTTGGCGATGAGGTCGAACTCCTCCCAGGGCCCGACGGCCGTCCGGTTGGCGATCAGCGCCGCCGCGCCGGCGTTGTCGGCCGTCACGTAGTCGCCGTCGGAGTGCGCGCGCAGGCTGACGCTGCCGTCCGCGTTGCCGATCAGGTCGAACGTCTCGTTCGCGCCGATCGAGGCGGCGTCGGCCTTGAGCGCGGTGCCGCTGCCGGCCGCGTCGACGTAGTCGTTGTCGGCGTGGGCGCGCAGGCTCACCGGCGTCGTGTCCCGGATGAGGTCGAACGACTCCCACTGGCCGACCGCGGTGCGGTTGGCGATCAGCGGGGAGGCGCCGGCGTTGTCGGCGGTGACGATGTCGCCGTTGGCGTGGGCGCGGAAGCTGACGCTGCCATCGGCGTTGGCGATCAGGTCGAACGTCTCCCAGGGCCCGATCGCCGTGCGGTTGGCGATCAGGGGCGCGGCGCCCGCGTTGTCGGCCGTCACGTAGTCATTGTCGGCGTGAGCGCGCAGGCTCACCGTTCCGTCGGGGTTGGTGAGCAGGTCGAAGGTCTCGTTAGCGCCGATGGAGGTGGCGTCGGCCTTGAGCGCGGTGCCGCTGCCGGCCGCGTCGACGTAGTCGTTGTTGGCGTGGGCGCGCAGGCTGACGACCGACTCGGTGGTGGGCACGTCGGTGGTGTTGCCGGCGTAGCCGGCCGCGACGATGCTGGCCTGGACGGCGTTCTCGGTCGCGTCGGACGGGAAGCCGGCCGTGACGGCGCCCTCGAAGAACTCGCCGTTGCCCCAGATGCTGTTGTCGCCGCCGGTGCCCAGCTCGATGGACGGCTGCACCTTCATCGGGTTGTACCCGTTCGGCAGCGCGCCTGAGTAACTGGCAGTCAGCCCGCCTTGCTGGCCGTTGCCGTATTTCAGGGTGAAGTTCGTCGTGCCGTTGTTCTTCTCCCAGGCGGAGACGAACGACCCGGTCTCGGCCGGGATGGACGCCGGGTTGGCGCCGGTGTTGCTGAAGTACATCCCGTTCTCGAGGTCCCCGCCCACCCACGGGCCGCTGCCGCTGCAGTTCTGGGTCCAGCAGTCGGTGCCGTAGTAGATCGCGTTCATGGTGGCGTTGCCGTCGTCGGAGTTGTTGGCCTCGGCCGAGCCGAAGTCGAAGCAGCAGCCGTCGCTGGTGACGTTCGACGACGTCAGCAGGTAAATCCCCTCCGGCGCGGAGCCGGTCGGCACGTTCCTGGCATTGTCGATCCGGTAGCCGGTGCCCTGGGCGTCGAGCAGCATCCCGTACGCGGGCTGCCCGCCGACCGTCACCGGCAGGGCGCTGGCGGGCGCGGCGATGTCCGCGCCGTCCGGTCCAGGCCCGGCGATGCCGCCCCCGCAGCCCGAGCACGAGGTCCCGGCCGAGACCGGCATGCTGTTGCCGTTGGCGCTCTGGTCGAACAGCTCGGTGATCACGCAGGTCGTCCCGGTGCAGAACGACGCCTGCGGCGCCACGTTGGCGACCCCGCCAGCCGACTTGACGGCGATGTTCAGGGAGGTGCCGTCGGAGGCTCGCTGGATCCGGTAGAGCGGCCCGTTGTAGGTGGCGTAGAGCGCCCGGGTGCTGCTGTAGGCCGCCTCGCAGGGCGTCCCGCCCGTCGCGTAGATGTCGCACGGCAGCGCGGCCGAGGCCGCCGAGGCGGCCGAAGCCCCGGTCGCGGAGCCGAGCGCGGGCACGGCCGCCGCGGCCGCGATCACGAGCAGCGCGGCCGCGGCGAACCGCGCCACCCGTCGGGCAGCGGGCAGAATGCGCATCAGAGTACCTCCGGCATCGCAGGCAATCAGGATCGACCTAGTTCAAGCAAAAACTCTCAGGGCGGTGAGTGCAAGCCCCCCGGGCGAAGAAACTCGCGAACCGCCTCATCCGGCACGAGCGCCCCAGTTAACCCAGCGCCCGTGGTGACGCGGCATTCACGTAGTTTCCGGATCGAGCTATTCCCGCCCAGGTGCCCGCTCTTGCACGGATAAGGATCCTCTGCGAGGATGAGGCTGCCTTTCCAGTAAGGCAGGTTTCTGAGTCGGGGGGTTCAGGGGTGGGGCTTAGCTCTCGTTGTCATGCCTTTATTCGATTGGCGGTCGCGTTGCCGCTGGCGGCGGCTGTCCTTGCGGTGGTCCCGGCGCCGCTGGCGGCCAGCGCCGCCGACGCGAATCTCATCGTTAACGGGAGTTTCGAGGACCCCAGCGTCTGGCAGGCAAGCGCGGTAAACGAATACGGGGCCGGATCGACGGTCATGCCCGGCTGGGCTATTGGCGGGAACAGCGTAGACCTCATTGGGCAGACCTATTGGGCGGCCGCCGACGGCGCCCAGTCGCTGGACCTTTCCGGCGGCGCGCCCGGCTCGGTTGCCCAGGCGATTCCCACCACCCCCGGGGCCACCTACACGCTGACCTGGGAAATGGCCGGCAACACGAACTGCGGTCAGGCCGTCAAGACGATGAACGTCTCGTGGGACGGAACGCTGGCCGGCGCACCGTCCTTTAATGATTCCGGTGATAGCGGCCCGGCCATGGGCTGGGCCGAGCAGCAGTTGAACGTCACCGCGGCCAGCGCTTCTTCCACGGTGGAGTTCGCGGACGCCACTCTCGACGGCAGCCAATGCGGCGCTGCCCTCGACAATGTCTCGCTCACCCCGGCGGTGATCGGGGTACCGTCCTTTACCAGGGACAGCCCGGCGCTTGCGGCCCTGGCGGGATCCCCCTACTCAGCGGCGTTCTTCGCGGTCGGCGTTCCGGCTTACGGCCTGGTGAACGCGCCGCCCTGGCTCAGCGTTAACCCCTATGGCGCCGTGACC
>DATBEM010000222.1:0-64619 GCA_036276115.1 Trebonia sp. | reverse complement strand
TCCGCCCGCCCCGGTGCCTCCGCCCGCCTGGGTGCCGCCACGCGGGGCAAAGCCCGCGCCCGAGACGACGGCGCCACGGGCGCCGGCTTCCAGGAACCCCCTCCCGCCGATGACGCCCCGGCCAGGGATGCCGCCGGCGGCGACTGCGGCCAGGACGATGATGCCTGCGGGGCTGCGGCAGCAGGCGAACCGCCGCATGCCACCCGCGACCCCGCCACCCGCACTCCTGGCACCCGCGACCCCGCCACCCGCGACCCCGCCACCCGCGACCCGGCTGCCTGCGACCCTGGCACCCGCAATCCCGCCGTCGGCACTCCTGGCACCCGCGACCCGGCTGCCTGCGACCGTGCCGCCGGCCGGTGCGGGGCTCCCGCGACCACCCGCCCTGCCGCCCGCCCGCAGCACCATCAAGGCGAGTCCCGCAGTCGGCCTGCCAGCAGTCCCGGGCCGGCCGTCGCGGCGGAGGTCAACCTGGTCCTGCGGCACCTCGACATCCCGTACCCCACCGCCGCCGGCCACGCCCAGCGGGCAGGAGAGGCCCGCACCCTCGGCGTCCTGGACCCCGCCCTCGCCCGCCAGATCGCCCAGTCCGCCGCCCGCCACCCCAATAGCAAATTCTGCCTGACCATAGTCAACGCCGACGGGCACGCCATCGGCCACGGTTGCGCCAAGCCCCGCAAGAACACAGAACCCCGAAAGCCCCGACAGCAAGCCAGGCCACGGCAGCCGCAAGAGCGTGCCGGGACCACCAGCGGCCGGCACGACAACCCCGCGCCATCCACGGCCCCGCCACCCCCGGACCCTCCCGCCCACCGCCATTCCCGCCCCCACCGCCGGCCCAGGGCTTCACCGTCAGTGGCTTGGCCGCACGGGCGGCGTGTGCGAGCATGCCGAATCATGGAACCGGTGCCCGGACCGCCGCTGACTGGACAGTCCGTGCCCGCTCGGCCCGCAACTGGGGCGCCGGTGCCGGGCGACGCGGTCGGCCAGGCGCTGCTGGACGGGATCGCCCGCGGGCAGGCGCCGCCGCTGGTCCTGGAGCGGCGTGACGGCCTGGTCAGCGTCGACCCGAACCCCTACCTGGGCACCCTGGACGAGCGGGACGAGTGGGCGGTCGCCCGGGCGGCCGGGCGGGTCCTCGACGTCGGCGCGGGGGCGGGCCGGGGAGCGCTCGCGCTCCAGGAACGCGGCCAGGAGGTAACCGCGCTGGACACCTCGCCCGGCGCGATCGAGGCCTGCCGCAAGCGCGGCGTCCGCGACACCTACCTCGGCACCATCGGCGATGCCGCCCGCGACGGCCTCGCCGGCTGCTTCGACGCGGTCTTGCTGCTGGGCAACAACATCGGCCTGCTCGGCTCGACGGCCGGTGCCCCCGGATTCCTCGACGGCCTCGCCGCGCTGCTGCGCCCGGGCGGCGTCATCGTCGGCACCGGCACCGACGCCAGCCTCGCCTGGGACCCGCGCGCCCCGGGCCACGCGACCGTCCGCATCCGCTACCAGCGCCTGGCCACCGACTGGTTCGACTGGTGCGTGCTGTCTCCCCGCGCCCTCGCGGAAGTAGCTGCCCCGGCCGGCTGGCACGCAACCGCCCACTACCCCGGCCGCGAGTACGCCCTGGTCCTGAGCCGCGGCCCGCTACCGGGCCGCGCCGCGCCGTAGCTACAGCGCGTTACCGGGCCAGGCTCGCGGCCAGGCGGCGAGCCGTGGCGGCCGCCGTCTCGCGGGCGCGGGCGAGCTCGGCCCGGGCGCGGTCGGCCGAGCTGGCCAGCGCGGGGACGAACCCGGCCAGGGTCAGGCTGGTGGTGATGACCTCGACCGCCATGCCCAGCTTGGCGCCGAGGATGAGCTCCAGGACGGGCACCCCGTGGTCCTGGCCCTCCATCGGCGTTCCCGGGTCGTAGGCCACCCCTCGGCTGGAGACGACGACCGCGGGGCGCCCCGCCAGCGGCTGGGTATCCAGGTCGCCGAACGGGGTCGTCCACCCGGGCACGTGGATGTTGTCGAGCCACGCCTTGAGGGCGGAGGGCACCGTGTAGTTGTACAGCGGCGCCCCCACCAGCAGCACGTCGGCCGCCAGCAGCTCCGCCATCAGCTCCTCCTGCGCCGCCACCGCGCCGGCCGGCGGGGCGGCGTCGGCCGGGCGCACCGCCGGCGCCCAGTGCAGCGACGCGTCCGCCAGGTGGGGGACCGGGTCGCGGTGCAGGTCGCGGGCTGTCACCGCGTACCCCGGGCCTGCCTCGCGCCAGGCCTGGGCGAACGTCGCCGTGATGGCCCTGGAACGGGAGGTGCTCAGGTCGGCGGATGAGTCCAGGTGGAGCAGGTGAGGCATGCCAGCCATGCTAGGACTCCGGCCGGGCCGCGAAACGGGCCGCCCCCCGCGCCGGCCGGACGCGAGGGCGGCCGGTGCGGGCGAGCAGCCGGGCACCGGGCTCAGATGTCGCGCCGGCCCAGCAGCCGCGCCGCCAGCACCAGCAGGACCGCCGGGTAGGCGGCGACGATCCCCAGCTCCAGCCACGGGGACCAGGTGAAGCCCGCGACCGGCTGGACCGCCGCCAGCGAGTTGCCCGCGATGTACAGGGGCAGCAGCCGGCCGATGATGCCTCATCGCCGACTTCGCCCGCCAGCAGCGCCGCCCCGAGGGCCCCCGCGCCACCGCCCTGGCCGGCCTGACCCCCCGCGAGTCGCAGGTGCTGACCCTCATCGCCCGGGGCCTGTCCAACGCGGAGATCAGCGCCGAGCTCGTCATCGCCGAGCAGACCACGAAGACCCACGTCGGCCGCATCCTGATGAAGCTGGCGCTGCGCGACCGCGCCCAGGCCGTCGTCTTCGCCTACGAATCCGGCCTCGTCACCCCGAGCGCCGAGCGCCGAGGGCTGAGGGCTGAGGGCTGAGGGCTGAGCAATCCTGGCCGGGGCCCGGCCGCCTTGATAGCGTGTGCCAATGCCCGAAGACAGTGCCCACGGTCCCGCCGTCCCCCGCGTCGTGTCCGGTGACGGGGTGATCGGGCCGGTGGACGCCTCGGTGGTGCCGCGCTGGGTCGGGGAGGCGACGTTCGCCCGGCTGCCGCGCCTGGCCGAGGTCAGCCGGGCCGATGTCGCCATCTGGGGCGTCCCGTTCGACAGCGGGGTCAGCTACCGGCCGGGCGCGCGCTTCGGCCCCGGCCACATCCGCGAGTCCTCCCGGCTGCTGCGGCCGTACAACCCGGCCGCCCAGGTCGCGCCGTTCGCCACCCAGCAGGTCGCGGACGCGGGGGACGTGGCCGTGAACCCGTTCAGCATCGACGAGGCCATCACCGCCATCGAGGGGGCGGCCCGCGAGCTGGTCGCGGACGTGCCCCGGCTGCTGACGCTGGGCGGTGACCACACGATCGCGCTGCCGCTGCTGCGGGCGATGGCGGCCACGCACGGCCCGGTCGCCGTGGTTCACTTCGACGCGCACCTGGACACGTGGGACACCTACTTCGGCGCGGCCTACACGCACGGCACGCCATTCCGCCGGGCCTCGGAGGAGGGGATCCTCGACCAGACCGGCTGCCTGCACGTCGGCATCCGGGGGCCGCTCTACGCCGAGGGCGACCTGCGCGATGACACCGCCCTCGGCTTCCAGGTGCTGCCCGCGACCGACGTCGAGCGCCTGGGCACCCCCGGCATCATCGACGCCATCGCCCGGCGGGTGGGCGACCGCCCGGTCTACGTGAGCGTCGACATCGACGTGCTCGACCCGGCGTTCGCCCCGGGCACCGGCACTCCCGAGGCGGGCGGCCTGTCCAGCCGGGAGCTGCTGGCGGTGCTGCGGTCCTTCGCCGACCGCCAGCTGGTGGGGGCCGACATCGTGGAGGTCGCTCCCGCCTACGATCACGCCCAGGTCACCGGCATCGCCGCCGCCCACGTCGGCTACGAGCTGCTGTCGGCGCTGGCACGGCGGAAGAACTAGCACGGCGGAAGAACTAGCACGGCGGAAAGGCGAGCACGGTAATGTCGCGGATCACCCTCACCCCGCAAGTCGCCCAGGCCTTTCCCGAGGCCGAGATCAGGCTGGTGTGCGCCCTCGGGCTGGATAACGCGTCCCCGTGGGCCGAGGCGGCCGGCATCCGGGCGCTCGCCGAGGAGTCGGTCGCGGCCGGCCGGGCCGGCGCCTTCGGCGAGGACAGCGACCACATCGCGTCGTGGCACGAGGCCTACCGGGCCTTCGGGACCAACCCCCGGCGGACGCGGCCGAGCGTGGACGCGCTGCTGCGCCGGGTCCGCAAGTCGGGGGCGCTGCCCTCGATCAGCCCGGCCGTCGACAGCTACAACGCCGTGTCGGTGCTGTCGGGCCTGCCCGCCGGCGCCTTCGACCTCGACCGCGTCGCGGGCGACATCGAGATCCGCTTCGCCCGCGACGGCGACATGTTCGAGCCGCTGGGCGAACCGGGGGAATGGGAGAGCGCCCGCCCCGGCGAGGTCATCTACGCCGACGCGCAGACCGTCTTGACCCGGCACTGGAACCACCGCGACTGCCACCAGACGATGCTGCGGGCCGACAGCCGCAACGCCCTGTTCATGCTCGAGCGGGCCAGCGGCAAGGTCCCGCTGGACCAGCTCGACCAGGCCGCGGCCCGGCTGGCGGGCCTCGTCGCCGGGCACTGCGCGCGGGTCGAGGCCCGCGCCCTCAGCCGGGACCGCCCCCAGGCGGCGCTCCCGGCCCGGTAACGGCCCTCCTCGCCTGTACTGGCCTACTCGCCTGTACTGGCCTCCTCGCCTGTACTGCCGTCCTCGCCCGTACTGCCCTGCTCGTCCGTGGCGTCGTCCTGCCCGGCCGGGCTGTCCTCGCCCGTCAGCGCGGTGAGCAGGCCGTTCAGCCGCTGCACGAACGTCGCCGGGTCCTCGATGCGGGCCCCGAGGGTCAGCACCGCCTGGTTGAACAGGACCTGCGCCCACTCCCCGACGTGCGGGTCCTCCGGACGCTGGTTCAGCCGGGCGATGAGCGGGTGCTTGGGGTTCAGCTCCAGCACCGCCTGCCGCGGCAGCCCGGTGCCGCGCAGCCGCTGCATGAGGTTGACGTCGATCTCCGGCTCGTTGCCGACGATGCACGCGGGCGAGGTCGTCAGCCGCGACGACAGCCGGACGTCCCACGCCTGGCCGGCCAGGCAGGCCTTCAGCGTGCCGAGCAGTTCCGCGTACTGCGCGTCGGCCTGCTCCTTGGCCTGCTTCTCCTCCTCGTCGGCGAGCGCGCCGAGGTCGCCGCTGCCCTGGGCGACCGACTGCAGCCGCTTGCCATCGAAGTCGCGCAGGCTGGAGACCACCCAGTTGTCCACCCCCTCGCCGAGGAGCAGCACCTCCACGCCCTTGGCGGCGAACGCCTCCAGGTGCGGGCTGGACTTGGCCGCCGCCAGGGACGGGGCCAGCAGGTAGTAGACGTGCTCCTGGCCCTCCTTCATCCGCCCGGCGTACGCCGCCAGCGAGGTGTCGGGGTCATCGCCCGGGGACTTGGTCGAGGTGAACCGCAGCAGCTTGGCGATCTCGTCCCGGTTGGAGTAGTCGTCGGCGATGCCCTCCTTGAGGGTGGTCCCGAACTCCCGCCAGAACGTGGCGTACTTGTCGGGCTCGTCCTCAGCCAGCTCGCCCAGCCGCCGCAGCACCCTCTTGACCGCGTTGCCGCGGATGCTGTCGACCGCCCGGCTGCCTTGCAGGATCTCCCGCGAGACGTTCAGCGGCAGGTCAGCCGAGTCGATGACGCCCCGCACGAACCGCAGGTAATTGGGCAGCAACTGCCCCGTGTCCTCCATGATGAACACTCGCTGGACGTGCAGCCGGACCCCGCGCCGGGCGGTCCCCACCCACAGGTCGTAGGGCGCGCGGGGCGGCACGAACAGCAGCAGGGTGTACTCGTAGGTCCCCTCGATCTTGCTGTGCACCCAGGCCAGGGGGCCGGCCGGGTCGCCCGCGATGTGCCGGTAGAAGTCGTGGTAATCCTGGTCGGCCAGCTCGCCCTTGGGCCGGGCCCACAAGGCGGAGGCCCGGTTGACGGTGTCGTCCGGCTGCGGCCCGGCCGGCTCTTCCCCGTCCGCGGCGGGCCCGGCCTCGCCCGGCATCAGGATCGGGACGCTGATGTGGTCGGAGTACTTCTCGATGATCGACCGCAGCCGCCACCCGTTGAGCAGCTCGTCCTCGTCTTCGCGCAGGTGCAGCACGATGGTGGTGCCGCGCCCGGTCCGCTGGGCCGCCTCCAGGCTGTACGCGCCCTTGCCGTCGGACTCCCAGCGGACCGCGTCCGCCGGGTCCAGCCCGGCCCGCAAGGTCGTCAGGATCACCTTCTCGGCGACGATGAACGCCGAGTAGAAGCCGACCCCGAACTGGCCGATCATGACCGCGTCCTTGCGCTGGTCGCCCGTCAGCGAGCGCAGGAAATCGCGGGTGCCGGACTTGGCGATCGTGCCGATGTTCGCGATTACCTCGTCGCGGCTCATGCCGATGCCGTTGTCGGCGATCGTGATCGTGCCCGCGTCCTTGTCGTAGCTGACCCGGATCTGCGGCGCCCCGTCGGCGTCGGGCACCTCCGACTGCGCGAGGAGCTCCAGCCGCAGCCGGTCGATCGCGTCCGACGCGTTCGAGATCAGCTCGCGCAGGAAGATTTCTTTATTGCTGTACAGGGAATGGACCATCAGCTCCAGGACCTGTACCGCCTCGGCCTGGAAACTGAACAGTTCCTGCTCTGCCTGCACGGCCATGCGGCTCCTCCTTGACCCTTTAACTGGCGATTTAGCATATCGCCGTCCGGGCGGACTCACCAGCCGCCGCAAGCGCTTATCCCGCGCTCCTTCCCGCCATTGCGCGCCGCCCTGGCCTGGGATATGCGGGCCAGCCGGAACCTAGCCGGCCGGGCGGACGCCGATCTCGTACAGCCGCTGGAGCATCTCCGCCGGGTCGGCGTACACGCGGTAGGCGCCGGCCCGTTCCAGCTCCTCCCGGCCGTACCCGCCGGACTGGAGGCCGACCCCGAGCGCCCCCGCCCGGCGGGCGGCCAGCAGGTCCCACACGCTGTCGCCGACCACGACCGAGTCGCGCGGGTCCACTCCCAGCAGCGCGGCCGCCGCCAGGAACAGGTCGGGGTCGGGCTTGGCGTGCCGGACCAGGTCGCGGGTCACCATGGGGGTGTCCTCGGCGACGCCGAGCAGGCTCAAGGCGGACCGCGCGGTCGCCGCGTAGCCGCTGGTCGCGATCGCCCACTGCACCCCGGCCGCGGTCAGCGCCGCCAGCAGCTCGCGCGCCCCCGGCAGCGGGGTCACGGTCTGGGCCTGCCGGGTGTACTCGGCCGCGTGCGCCTCCTGCAGCTGCCGGATCTGCGCGGCGCTCAGCTCGGCGCCGGTCTCGCGCAGCAGCGCCTGGACGAACAGGCCGCCGCTCATCCCGATCCGCCGGTGGATGCGCCATACCGACAGGTCCACGCCGATGGCCGCCAGCGCCGCGTGCCACGCGGTCACGTGCTGGTAGACGCTGTCGATGAGCGTCCCGTCGAGGTCGAACAAGAAGGCGGGCACTGGTGCCTGCGGATAGTCCATGCGCTTAGTATGCGGCTACTGAGGGCGCAGTGCCCGGGCATAGGGGGCGGTAGCGGTGGCAAGTCATGTGGTCGACGGGAGCGGCGGGGGCGACTTCACGACGGTGAGCGCGGCGGTCAAGGCGGCCGGCCCCGGCGACACGATCATGGTCCGCCCGGGCTTCTACGCGGACGCGCTCTACCTCGACCAGCCGCTGCAGGTCGTGGGCGACGGCGACCGCGAGGACATCGTCATCACCGCCAGCGGCGACCAGAACGTCCTGGAGAGCGTGGCCGACGGCGGCCGGGTCGCGAACCTCACCCTCCGGCAGGCCAGCGGCCCCGAGGAGCGCGGCGTCCTGCTCCACCGCGGCCAGCTGGTGATCGAGGACTGCGACATCAGCAGCGACAGCGGCACCTGCGTGCAGGTCCTCGGCGACAGCGACCCGGCCCTGCGCCGCAACGTGATCCACGACGGGCGGGAGTACTGCCTTCGCGTCAGCGGGAACGCCCGCGGGACGTTCGAGGACAACCAGGTGATCCGCGCCCGCTACCCCTGCGTGATCATCACCGGCGAGTCGGACCCGGTGTTCCGCCGGAACCTGATCCGCGAGGCCACCCAGGCGGGCCTGTTCATCCTCGGCAACGCCCGCGGCACGTACGAGGACAACGAGGTCTGCTACAACAAGCACTCGGGCATCCGCGTCAACAGCCCGGCGGGCCCGGTCATCCGCGGCAACCGCGTCCACGACAACGGCACCTACGGCGTGCACGTGGAGGACAAGGGCTCCGGCGCCATCCACGACAACGTCATCACGCTCAACCACGCGGGCTGGTTCAGGATCGAGCGCAAGGCCAAGCACAACGTCACCCGCGGCGGGAACACCTGAGCAGGCGTCCCGGCGCGGGCGGCGCGCGGGGGAACCGGGCCTACAGGTAGTTCTCCAGGTCGGCCTTGATGTCGGCCGGCGGGACCGGCGGCTCGTAGCGCTTGATCACGGTGCCGTCGCGGGCGATGAGGAACTTGGTGAAGTTCCACTTGACGTCGCCGTCGGGCGAGTCGGGGTTGATCTTGGAGATCGCGTCGTGGAACTGGCCGTACTGGGGGCCGAAGTCGCCCGGGGCCTCGGCCCGCAGGAACTGGTACAGCGGGGCGGCGTCGGGGCCGTTGACGTCAACCTTGGCGAAGACCGGGAACGTCACGTCGTAGGTCGTCTTGCAGAAGTCCTGGATCTCCTCGTCGGTACCCGGCTCCTGCCCCTTGAACTGGTTGCAGGGGAAGCCGAGGACCTCCAGGCCCCGGTCCTTGTCCGCCCGGTACAGCTCCTCCAGGCCCTCGTACTGGGGCGTCAGCCCGCACTTGCTGGCCACGTTGACGATGAGCAGCAGCTTGTCCCTGTACTCGCCCAGCGGCACCTCGACGCCGTCGGCCGTCTTGGCGGTGAAGTCATAGGTTGAAGTCACTTGCAGTCCTCCAGGGTGGGCAGCGATTCCAGGAACGCCCGTAGCGCTCCCGGGTTAGTAAACACGTGTCCGGTAATTCCCAATTCCGCCGCCCCGGCGACGTTGCCGGCCCGGTTGTCGATGAAGACCGCCGCGCGCGCCTCGATCCCCAGGTCGGCCAGGACGTGCCGGTAGATCGCGGCGTCGGGCTTCAGCAGCCGCAGCTCGCCGCTGACGTAGCAGGCCTCGAAGTAGTCCCCGAGGACTCCGCCGCGAAAGTAGCTGCCGTACTCGGCCCCCGCGTTGGACAGCAGCGCCAGGCGGGTGCCGCCGGCCTTCAGGTCGGCCAGGACCTGGGCGACCTCGGGGTTGACGGACATCCAGCCGCGCAGGTCCGCGACCCACAGCGCGTGCACCCGCGGCCCGTCCCAGTCAGCCCCGGTGTCGGCCGCGACCTGCGCCCAGTAGGCCCGCGCGCCCCCCGCCCCGAGGTCGAGGGCGGCCCGGTGCGCGTTGTAGGCGGCCCAGAACTTGCCCGGGTCGACGCCCGCGAGGTTCTCCAGCACCGCCCGGTCCCGCGCGGACTGGGGCAGTGAGATGACGTCGCCGTAGTCGAAGATGACGGTCCGGCCCGGCAGCGAGATCGCAGTAGAGGTCACGGCGCTCATTATCTTAGTGACCGGCTGTTGGCCGGCAGGCGGACCGTCGCCTTGGCTTCTGCGGGTGCCCTCGGCTTCCTGGTGGCCAGGGTCCTCATCACGGGCCCGGGCTACAGTGGCGAGCACGTCCGCGGTGTCGCCGCCGAGGGCCGGCGCCGGCGCGACCGCGGGCAGCCCGGGCTGTACCAGGGGGCTGCCGGGCACGGTCACGAGGCCGACGCCGGGCTGGTCCACCTGGTGCATCAGCGGGTGCGCGGCGGTGGCGGGATCGGCCGCGACCTGCGCGAACGTCCGGTATCGCTGCCACAAGGCCGACGACTGGGATAGCGCCCGCTCCGCTTCGGCGGTCGTGCGGGCCGCGAACCAGGGGGCGAGGATCGCGGCGATGACCTCCCGGTGGGCGTAGCGCCCGGCGTCGGTCGAGAAGTCGGCCCCGAGGGCGCGCTCCACCGCCGCGAACGCGTCCCCGAGGCCGGTGCAGCGGCCCAGGTCAGCGAAATGGCGGCTGGTCAAGAGCACGACCAGGATCGAGTCACCCGATCCCGTGGTGAAATCCCGGGCGAAGGAGCCGTAGAGGTGATTGCCGATGCGGGGCCGGTCCTGCCCGCCCAGGGCGGGCTCGGCGAGCCAGCCCAGGTGGCCGGTCACGGTCAGGGCGACGTCGGCCAGCGCGAGGGTGATCGCCCGGCCCTGGCCGGTGCGGCGCCGGTGCCGCTCGGCGGCGAGGATCCCGGTCGCCGCGTACAGCCCGCAGGCCAGGTCCCAGGCAGGCAGCACGTGGTTGACCGGCCCGCGCGCGTCCTGCGGGCCGGTGACCAGCGGGAACCCGATGCCGGCGTTGACCGTGTAGTCCACCGCCGTGCCGCCGTCGTGGGTGCCGGTAATCCGCAGGTGGATGACGTCGCCGCGGTCGGCCCGCAGCTCCTCGTACCCCAGCCACGGGTAGCCCGCGTTGGTGATGAGGATCCCGCCGTCTGGCCCCGAGCCGGCCACCAGGTCCCGCACCGCCCGCTGCGATTGCGGGTCGCGCAGGTCCAGCGCGACCGACCGCTTGCCCTTGTTCAGGCCGGTCCAGTACAAGCTGGCGCCCGACGGGGCCAGCGGCCAGCGGGTGTAGTCCGGGCCGCCGCCGGCCGGGTCGACCCGGATGACCTCGGCCCCGAGCTGGGCGAGGGTGAGCCCGGCGAGCGGGGCGGCCACGAAGCTGGAGACCTCGACCACCCGCAGCCCGGCCAGCGGCGCGTCATCGTCGCCGTCAGCCGCGGCGGCACCGCTCACGCGGGGACGTTGCCGCTCACGCGTGGACGTTGGCGCTCACGCCGGGGACGTTGGCGCTCATGCCGGGGACGTTGGCGCTCATGCCGGGGACGTTGTCCATGGCCGGCTCGCCCGCCATCGCGTGCGCGAGCAGCTCGACCGAGCGCAGCCGGCCCTCGATGGCGGGGGACTGGTGGACGGTGATCAGCTCGTCGGCGCCGGTCTTGGCCGCGAACTGGTCCACGTAGTCGCGGACCTGGGCCGGGGTGCCGACCGCCGAGTAGCGCAGCATCTGGTCCACGTGCATGCCGACCGCGCTGGCGAGCACCTCGTCGGCCTGCTCGTCGGTCAGGTCCTGGGGCAGGCCCAGGCGGCGGCCGAACAGGCTGACCGCGCGGACCCGGCGGACCGCCTGGAAGTCAGCCGTGGCCTCCTCGGTCGTCGGGGCGGCGGTGACGTTGATCCCGGCGATCAGGTAGGGCCGCTCCAACTGGGCCGACGGCTTGAACTCGGCCTTGTAGCTGGCGATCGCGTCCATCAGCGAGTCCGGTGCGAAGTGCGACGCGAACGCGTACGGCAGGCCCAGCATCCCCGCCAGCTGCGCGCCGAACAGCGACGAGCCGAGGATGTACAGCGGGACGTTCGAGTTCTTGCCCGGGGTGGCCTCCACCCCCTGGACCTTGGACTCAGGCCCGAGGAAGGCCTGCAGCTCCAGCACGTCCTGGGGGAACCGCTCGGAGGTGCGCGGGTCGCGCCGCAGCGCGTACGTGGTCTGCTGGTCGCTGCCGGGCGCGCGGCCCAGGCCGAGGTCGATCCGCCCGGGGTACATGGCCGCCAGCGTCCCGAATTGCTCGGCGATCACGAGCGGCGAGTGATTGGGCAGCATGATGCCGCCCGAGCCCAGCCGGATGGTCGACGTCTGCGCCCCGACGTGCGCGATCAGCACGCTGGTGGCCGACGACGCGATCGAGGCCATGTTGTGGTGCTCGGCGTACCAGACCCGGTGGTACCCGAGCTCCTCGGCCTTGCGGGCGAGCGCCACGCACCCCTGGAAGCTCTCGCTCGCGCTCTGGCCCTTCGCGATCGGCGCGAGGTCCAGAATCGACAACCGGACGGACATCAGATGATCACCTCTCCTGGCGTACGGTAACCCACGGCCGGGCTGGTCCATTCCGCTCGCCCTCCCCCGGACGGGGCGTGACCGGCGGGTAGCCTGGGCGGATGACCG
Organism: Trebonia sp.; assembly: GCA_036276115.1. Lineage (GTDB taxonomy): Bacteria > Actinomycetota > Actinomycetes > Streptosporangiales > Streptosporangiaceae > Trebonia. Next base: position 52,514 of record DATBEM010000222.1, on the reverse strand, counting down.
GTGATGCGACGCTAGACACTTCCGCCGGGCCCGCCAGCCGGGTCAAGACGAGCCTGCCGGAACTGGTCGGGCACGTGGCCGGGGAGTACCGGCTCGGGGCGGTGCGCGACTGGTCGGTCATCGACACCGGGTACGAGGACTGCAACCTGGACGTGCGCGGCGACCGGGGCCGGGTGGTGGTGAAGGTCTTCGCCGCCGGGCGCCCGGCCAGCGTCCCCGCCCGGACGGCCGGCATCATCGCCCGCGCCCAGGACGCCGGGGTCCGCCACCCGCGGCTGCACCCCGACCGCGGCGGCGCCGTCGTGCACGGCTACGACGGGCATTACCTGGTCGTCATGGACCACGTGGCGGGCTCGTCCTACTACGAGCTGGGCCGCCCGCCGACGGAGGACGAGCTGGGCCTGGTGGTGGAGCAGGCCGCCCGGATCCACCGCATCGACGCCCGGCCCGAGCCGGTGTTCGACCCGTGGGCGATCGCGAACCTCGTTCCCCTGGCCGGGCAGGTCGGGCACCTGCTCGACCCCGAGCAGCGGGGGCTGGTGGACGCCGCGGTCGCCGAGCTCGGCGACGTGCGCACCGGCGACCTGCCGCACGCGCTCATCCACGCCGACCTCACGGCCGGCAACGTCCTGCTCGGCCCCGGCGGCCAGGTCACCATCCTGGACTTCGCCCTCGCCAACTGGTGGCCCCGGCTGCAGGAGCTGGCCGTCATCGCCGCCAGCCTCATGCACGGCTCGCCCGGCTCGCTGCCCGAGCGGATGGCCGCCGTCGCCGGCCGCTACTCAGCCGTCGCGGCGACCCCGCTGACGGCGGCCGAGCTGGCGGCGCTGGACTCCTTCGGCCGCTGGGCGGCGGCGATGGAGCTGCTCGGCGGCCTGAACATGTGGCTCCAGGGCAGCCGCGGCCCCGAGACCGACCAGCTCATCAGCATCGGCACCGCCGGCTTGCGCGACTACGCCTGAGCCGCGCTCCCGGCCCGGCGGGGGCGGGCGCGCAGGTGGACCTGCTCGCCCTGCGGGCCGAACAGGACCAGCACCTCGGCCGGCTGCCCGTCGGCGCAGGCGAACGCGTGCGGCGTGCGGGTGTCGAACTCGGCCGCCTCGCCCGGCCGCAGCACGATGTCGTGCTCGCCCAGCAGGAGCCGCAGCCGCCCGTCGAGCACGTACATCCACTCATGGCCCTCGTGGCTCTGCTGCTCGCCCGGCCCCGGGGCCGCCTGGGCCGGCGGCAGCACGACCTTGTAGGCCCGCACGCCCCCGGGCCGCTGGGTCAGCGGGATGTAGGTGCGCCCGTGCCGGGTGACCGGCTTGCCCAGCACCCGCGGGTCGGCCGGCCCGGGCACCCCCACGAGGTCGTCCAGCCGCACGTCATAGGCTCGCGCCAGCGGCAGCAGGAGCTCCAGGGTCGGCTTGCGGCCGCCGGACTCCAGCCGCGACAGCGTGCTCGGCGAGATCCCGGTGCTGGCCGACAGGTCCGCCAGCGTCAGCCCCTTGCCCGCCCGCAGGTCCCGCAGCCGCGGCCCGACCGCGCTGAGGACCGCGTCGTTGTTTGCCATGGTGGCAAGGGTATTTGCCGAGTCGGCCAGGAGTGGCCGTGCCCCCGGGCCGGCGCCGGCCGGCCGGGTGCCACAATGACGAATGTGAATCCCCATTCGCGCCCCGGCATGATCGTCCTCACGGGCCGGATCGAGCGCTCCTTCGGCCTCACCCACGCCACCGTCATCGGCGGCGAGGTCGCCAGCTCCATGGCCACCGGGCCGTGGCTGGCGGGCCCGATGGGCCGCGCGGGCGGCGGCGCGCTCGGCGTCCTGGTGGACGACGTGCTCGGGTTCGCCATCGTGACCGACCGCCCGGCCGGCATGTGGTCGGTCAGCGCGGAGATCTCCCTGGACCTGTACGGGCCGGTCCCAGTCGACGGCACCCGGCTGGAGGCCAAGGGGCGGCCCACGTACGCCGGGCCGCACGGCGGCAGCGCGTCGGGCTCGGTCCGCGACGCCGGCGGCCGCCTCGTGGCCGAGTGCCGCCAGCACGGCCGCTGGGTCACCACCGGCCCCGAGCACGGCAGCGGCCCGGTCGAGCCGCCCGCGGCCGGCCGGCCCGACCCGGTCGACCTGTCGGCCCTGCTGGGGGCCAAGGTCCACCCGACCGAGGGGGGCGCCGTGCTGGACCTGGCGGTCACCGCGGACGTGGTCAACCCGCTCGGCAACCTGCACGGCGGCGTCACCCTGGCCGCCTGCGACCTGGTCGCGCAGACCGCCCTGGCCGCCGCCGGCGGCCCCGCCGAGACCGCCTCGGTGCACGTCAGCTACCCCCGGCCGATCCCCCTGGGGGCCACCCCGCGGTTCGAGGGGCGGATCGCCCACCGGGGCAAGGGCCTCGGGGTCGTCACGATCACGGCGACGATCGACGGCGTGAAGCCGGTCGCGATCGCCACCGTCACCACCGGCCGCCCGGCGCCGCTCGCGGGCTAGCTGGCCCGGCCCGGCCGGCCGGGCCGGGCCGGGCACCGCTTCCGGCTACTCGCGCGATGGCGGATACTGGGGTCATGCCGGCAACTGACGAGGACCTGCTGATCGATGACGCGATCAGCGCGCGCAAGTCTCACAAGCGGGGTTACAACCTGCTCGCCACGCTCGCCGTGGCCGCCGTTTTCGCCGCCATCGGCTGGTTCCTGGCCTTCTGGCTGCGGCCGATCGTCAAGTCCATCCCGCTGCTGCCGCTCGGCTCGGTGACGACGGGCCTGCTCGTCGCCGGCCTGATCGCGATCGGGATCGCCATCCTCATCGTGGCGGGCGCCCTGTTCGTGGCGAGCCCGTGGAAGGGCTGGGGTGACGCGGCCCCGGGCACCTGCCCGCTGTGCGGCCACCGCAGCCTGCGCCAGGAGAACGTCGAGCACAGCGCCTGGAAGGAGGGCAGCCCCGAGGCGGGCGTCCAGAGGGGCCCCAGGGGCGTGGTCACCTTGTGCTCGACCCCGGACTGCCCGTACGTCGTCGCGAAGGTCACCACGCCCAGCGGCCGGCGCTAGCGGCGGCGCGGCCGGCGCGGCGCCCTAGAGCGCGCTGCCGTACAAGGCGGCCAGCGCCGCGTAGTGGCGGGTGGCGGCGGCCTCGTCGTAGGTGGGGTTGTCCGGGACCGCGAAGCCGTGGTGGGCAGGGTAGAACTCGACCGTGTTGGTCACGCCCGCCCCGGTCAGGGCCGTGCGCAGCAGGTCCGCGTCCTGCTCGGTGAACGACTTGTCCTCGATCGCGCCCGCCGCGTACACGACCGCGCGGATCTGGGCCGCCTGGTGGTGCGGGCTGCTCTCGTTGTCCGCCTTGGCGATCCCGCCGCCGTGGAACGAGGCCGCCGCCGCGACCTTGCCGCCCAGCGCGCCCGCCGTCACCAGCGAGATCCGGCCGCCCATGCAGTAGCCGGTGGTGCCGACCCCGGGGCCGCGCACCTCGGGCCGGGCCAGCAGGAAGTCGGCGTAGGCGGTCGCGTCGGCCGCGATCCGGTCGTTGGTCAGCGAGCCCATCAGGGCGAACAGGCGGCCCCGCTCGCTGTCGTCCCCGAAGGCGTCCGCGGCGAACGGCGCCCAGCCCGCCTCGCGGTAGTAGACGTCCGGCACCAGCACCACGTAGCCGAGGGCGGCGACCTTGTCCGCCATGCCCCGCATGGTCTCGCGGAGGCCGAAGGCGTCGGGGAACATGATGACGCCCGGCCACGGGCCATCGCCGTCGGGGACGTGCAGGGTGCCGGCGGCGGTCCCGTCAGGGGCGGGAATCTCGGCGTCGAGGCGCGGCATGATGGTCATCTCCTGGGGGGCGCGGGGGCGGGGGACGGTGGGTCTTTGAACGTTCTACCACGGCCCGCGCCGCTCATGGGCCGCCCGCGCGCGATGGCCTCGTGACCCGATCGCACCTCCTTTGTGACCGGCTCATGTCCAATTATAACGATTAAGTTGCGGGCGAAACGCGCCCCATTGACACTCCTGGCGGGCCGCCTAAGACTACCGGTCAAGGAATTGAAACGTTCCAGGAGCGTCCGGGCCGCCCGGTCGCACCCCGGTGCCGGCGGTTAAGGCTGGCTCCCGTGGTGCGGGCGGGAAGCCAGGGGCGCCGATGGAGCCGGCCGCACGTGGAGGTGCGATCAGTGGGAGCTGCTGGCAACGGGGCTGGTGCCCCGGGCGGCGTGACCGCCAGCGCGGCCGGCGGCGCCGAGGGCGCGGCGAGCACGAGCGAGGTGGTGCTCGAGCTGCGGCACGCGACGAAGGCGTTCGGCGCGGCCCTGGCCCTGGGCGACGGATCGGTGGAGCTGCGGGCCGGGGAGGCGCACGCGCTGCTGGGCGAGAACGGGGCGGGCAAGTCGACGCTGGTCAAGATCCTGGCCGGGGTGCACCAGCCCGACAGCGGCGAGCTGCTGGTGGGCGGGCGCCCGGTCACCCTGAACGGCCCGGCCGCCGCCAAGGCGGCCGGCATCGCGGTCATCTACCAGGAGCCGATGCTGTTCCCCGACCTGAGCGTCGCGGAGAACATCTTCATGGGCCGCCAGCCGGTCCGGGCCGGCCGGCGGATCGACCGCGCCGCGATGAACCGGGCCGCCAACGACATCTTCACCCAGCTCGGGGTGGCGCTCGACCCGGGCCGCCCGGCCCGCGGCCTGTCGGTCGCCGACCAGCAGATCGTGGAGATCGCCAAGGCGCTGTCGCTCGACGCCAAGGTGCTCATCATGGACGAGCCGACCGCCGCCCTCGCCAGCGTCGAGGTCGAGCGCCTGTTCAAGGTCATGGAGACGCTGCGCGAGCGCGGGGCGGCGCTCATGTTCATCTCCCACCGGCTGGAGGAGGTGTTCGCGAGCTGCCAGCGGGTCACGGTCATGCGCGACGGCCGGTTCGTGATGACCGCCCCGGTCGCCGAGCTGGACGTCGACACGATCATCCGCTCGATGATCGGCCGCGATCTCGGCGCCATGTACTCCAAGACCCGCACCACCCCCGGCGAGGTGGTCCTCGACGTGCGCGGGCTGACCCGGGACAAGGTCTTCTACGACATCGACCTCAGCGTCCGCCGGGGCGAGGTGGTCGCGCTGGCCGGCCTGGTCGGGGCCGGGCGGACCGAGGTCGCGCGGGCGATCTTCGGGATCGACCGGCGCACGGCCGGCCTCGTGGCCATGCTCGGCCGGCCGCTGCCCAACGGCGAGCCGGCCGCCGCGATGGCGGCCGGGATCGCCTTCGTGCCCGAGGACCGCCGCCAGCAGGGCCTGGTCATGGACATGAGCATCGAGAGCAACGTCGCCCTGGCGTCCATGGGGCGCCTGAGCCGGGGCGGGCTGATCTTCCGCTCCGCCGAGCGGCGGCTCACCACCACCTGGGCGAAGAACCTGCAGCTGAAGTACCGCTGGACGCAGGACCCGGTGTGGACCCTGTCGGGCGGCAACCAGCAGAAGGTCGTCCTCGGCAAGTGGCTCGCCCGGCGCCCGGACCTGCTCATCATCGACGAGCCGACGCGCGGCATCGACGTCGGGACGAAGGCCGAGGTGCACCGCATCCTCGATGGACTGGCCGCGGAAGGAATGGCCGTGCTCATGATCTCCTCCGAGCTCCCCGAGGTGCTCGGCGTGGCGGACCGCATCCTGGTCCTGCACGAGGGCAGGCTCGCGGGGCAGTTCGCCCGGGCCGACGCGGACGAGGCCGCCATCATGCGGGCGGCCACCGGGCAGGACGCGGCATGACCGCCCGCGCCCCCGCCCCGCCGCCCGCCGTGGCGGCCGGCCAGGCCCCGTGGCAGTCCTCGCTCGGCCGGTTCGCCCGCGCCCGCGAGACCGGCACGCTCGCCCTCGTGCTCGTGGTCTTCCTCGCCGTGACCCTGGACAACAAGCACTTCGCGGGCTCCGGCTCCATCCAGCAGCTGCTGACCGGGGCGTCGCTGATCGCGCTGCTCAGCGTCGGCCAGGCGATGGTGATGGTCACCCGCAACATCGACCTGTCGGTCGGGTCGGTGCTGGGCCTGTGCGCCTTCGTCGACGGGAACCTGTTCCGCACCGAGCACATCCCGGTCTGGTCGGGGTTCCTGATCGCGATCGCCCTCGGCGCCGCCATCGGCGCGATCAACGGGCTGATCACCGTCGTGGTCCGGGTGCCGAGCCTGGTCGTCACCCTGGCGATGCTCTACATCATCCGCGGCCTTGACTCCAAGCTCGTCAACGGCGTCATCGTCGTTCCCTCGCAGGTGCCGCACGCCTTCGTCGACGTCGGCTACAAGACCCTCCTCGGCATCCCCTACCTCGCCATCATCGTCGCCCTGGTGGTGATCATCGTCGGCTACGCGATGCGGACCTTCCGCCCGGCCCGCGACCTGTACGCGATCGGCTCCAACCCGGAGGCGGCGCTGCTGGCGGGGATCCCGCAGGGCCGCCGGGTCTTCACCGCCTTCGTCACCAGCGGGGCGCTGGCCGGCCTCGGCGGCGCCCTCTTCCTCGCGCTGTTCGCCCAGGTGGACAACAGCGCGGGAGTCGGCTACGAGCTCAACGTGGTCGCCGCGGCCGTGGTCGGCGGCGTGGCGATCTTCGGCGGCAGCGGCACCGTCGTCGGCGCGGCGCTCGGCGCGCTGCTGCTCAACACCATCCAGCAGGGCCTGGTCGCGGTCCGCAGCTCGTCGTTCTGGGACGAGGCCATCGCCGGCGCGCTGCTGCTGCTGGCGATCGCCTTCGACCGGTGGCTGAGCCTGCGCGTGGCCCGCGGCCTGAAGTCGGCGGAAGGGGCCCACCGTGAGCTCTGAGATCGCACCACCACCGGCCGACCCGACGATCGCGCCGCAGTTCCGGCCCGAGCCGGGCCGCGCCCGCCCGCCGCTGTGGCACGCGGTCGCCCGCTGGGAGGCCGGCCTGGTCGTGGTCCTCATCGCGGCGCTGGTCTTCGGCAGCAGCGAGTCCGCTACCTTCACGACCAAGACGACGCTGTTCTACGCGGGCATCAACACCGGCTACATCGCCTTGATGGCGCTGCCGATGACGCTGATCATCATCACCGCCGAGATCGACCTGTCGGTCGCCTCGACCCTCGGCCTGACCGGCTCGCTGGTGGGTGACCTGTGGCATCACGGCTGGCCGATCTGGGGGGCGCTCGCGGCGGCCCTGGTGGTCGGGATCGCCGCCGGGGCGCTGAACGGGGTGCTGATCGCCCGGGCCGGCCTGCCGTCGATCGCGGTCACGATCGGCACCCTCACCCTCTACCGGGGCATCTCCGAGATCCTGCTCGGCTCCCAGACCATTCCCGGCATCGGCGACCGCTCGTTCCCGGCCTGGCTGACCAAGGCCGGGGTCGTCCCGGTGCCCGGCCTCGACATCTCCTACAGCACGCTCATCTTCATCGCCTTGACCATCGCCTGCGGGATCGTGCTGCACGCGACCCCGCTCGGCCGGTCGCTCTACGCGATCGGGCTGCAGCCGGAGGCCGCCCGGTTCGCCGGCCTGCGCGTCGCCCGGGTCAAGTTCTGGCTCTACGTCTTCTCCGGCCTCATCTGCGCGCTGGCGGGCATCTTGCTCACCGCCCAGAACTCCTCCGTCAGCTACAACGCCGGCTACGGGCTGGAGCTCAACGTGGTCGCCATCGCCCTGCTCGGCGGCGTGTCGATCTTCGGCGGCCGCGGCACGATCATCGGCGTCGTCCTCGCCGCCGCGATCGTCGCCGCCCTGCAGATGGCCCTCACCCAGATGACGGTCGACCCCAACGTCCAGGAGATCGTGATCGGCGGCCTGCTCCTGGTCAGCGTCATCATCCCGAACCTCAGCCGGCTCAGGGTGCTAGTCCGCCGCTTCCGCACCACGTCGTAACGCCTAACCACCGGCCGCCCCGCGATCGGGGCGGCCCACCGAGGACCCGCTCACGACCGCTCGACCAAGTCGCAAAAACTACGCAGAGGTAGAAGGTGGCTCTATATGTATCGTTTTAGTGCGATGTATCGTTTTAACAAGCCCGGGCGCAGAGCCGGGATCGCGTCCCTCCGCCGGCCGGCGGCCCTCGCCCTCGCGGCGATCGCCACCGCCTCCGTGGTCGCGGCGTGCTCCAGCTCCGGTTCCAGCTCAAGCTCCAGCGCCTCCGGCGGGTCCTCCTCCGGCAGCTCCTCCAGCAGCTCGGGCGCCGCGTCGGGCGGCTCGGTCAAGAAGAACCTGGTCGTCTACTTCATCCCCAAGGACACCCAGAACCCGTACGAGGTGCTGGCCGACCAGGGCGGCGCCAAGGCGCTGACCGAGCTCGGCGGCAAGGTGGTCGTCAGCAGCGGCACCCAGGACACCGCGGCGGCGCAGATCCCGTCGATCCAGGCGGCCATCCAGGCGCACGCGAACGCGATCGTCATCGCCGGCAACGACCCGAGCGCGCTGTGCCCGACCCTGAACCAGGCGTCCCAGCAGGGCATCGCGATCATCTCGTTCGACTCCGACATCAGCTGCGGCAGCGCCCCCGACCACCTGTTCATCAACCAGGCCAACACCCAGAGCATCGGCACGTCCGAGGTCGACATCCTGGCCAAGGAGATCGGCAGCAGCGGCCAGATCGCGATCTTGTCGGCCGCCGCGAGCGCGACGAACCAGAACTCCTGGATCGCCTACATGAAGCAGGAGCTCGCCAAGTACCCGAACATGCAGCTGGTCAAGACGGTCTACGGCAACGACGACCCGGCGACCTCGCTGACCGTGCTCCAGGGACTGCTGTCGGCCTACCCGAACCTCAAGGGCATCATCTCCCCGACCACGGTCGGCATCCAGGCGGCGGCCCAGTACCTCGACACCCACAAGTCGCTGCTGAGCAAGCTCACGCTGACCGGCCTGGGCCTGCCCTCGCAGATGAAGCCGTACGTCAAGGACGGCACGGTCAAGCAGTTCGAGCTGTGGAACCCCTCTAACCTCGGCTACCTCGCCGGCTACGCGGCCGCCAACCTCGCCTCCGGCACCGCCTCGCTGAGCGCCGGGTCCTCCTTCACCGCCGGCACCCTCGGCAAGTACTCGGTGCTGCCCGCGGCCAGCGGCACCGGCCCGTCGGTCGTGCTCGGCCCGCCGACCGTGTTCGACACCTCCAACATCGACCAGTTCAACTTCTAGCCCTCCCGGCCGGCCCGCGCCCGGCTGCCGCCGCGCGGCGGCAGCCGGGCCTCAGCTCGCGCCCGGCCGGCCCGTCGCCCTCGCCCCCGCCCCGTCGTCCGGAGGACACGCCATGCCGCGGTACTGCTTCCAGCTGCAGGTCCGGCCCGAGTTCCTGCCCGAGTACCGCCAGCGGCACGCCGCCGTCTGGCCGGACATGCTGCGGGCGCTGCGGGACGCGGGCTGGCGCAACTACTCGATCTTCGCCCGCCCGGACGGGCTGCTCACCGGCTACGTCGAGGCCGGCGACCTCGCGGCCGCCCAGCGGGCCATGGCGGCCACCGAGGTCAACGCGGCCTGGCAGGCGGACATGAGCCAGTACTTCACCGGGCTGGACGGCCGGGCGCCCGACGAGGGCTTCCTGCTGCTGGAGGAGATCTTCAACCTCGATGACCAGCTCGCCGCACTGCCCGAGGGGGACACCGATGCCTGATCCTGGTAACAGCAAGAGTCCGGCGGCTCCCGGCCCTGGCCCCCTGGCGCGGGTTCCGGCCCGCCGCGCCCGGATCGGGCTGGTCGCGGGCGGGCTCGGCGCGTACTGGCCGCAGTTCCCCGACCTGCTGCCGCAGCTGGAGCGCTCGGCCCGGGTGGTCAGCGAGCGGATCGCCGCGATGGAGGTCGGCGGGGCCGCCCCCGAGCTGACCGACGTCGGCTTCATCTCCGACGCGGCCGACGGCGCGAAGGCGGCCGAGACGCTGCGGGCGGCCGGCTGCGACCTCATCGTGTGCTTCCTCACCACCTACATGACCGCCTCGATGCTCGCCCCGGTCGCCCAGCGCTCGGGGGCACCGGTGCTGCTCATCAACCTGCAGCCGACGCAGGCGATGGACCACGCGACGTTCGACACCGGCCAGTGGCTGGCCTACTGCGGCGCCTGCCCGCTGCCGGAGATGGCCAACGCCTTCACCCGGCTGGGGGTGCCGTTCCGCTCGGTCTCGGGCTACCTGGACGACGAGCGCGCCTGGGCGCGGATCGCCACCTGGGTCAAGGCGGCGGCCGTGCGGGGCGCGCTGCGCCACGGCCGCCACGGGCTGATGGGCCACCTGTACCCCGGCATGCTCGACGTGTCGACCGACCTCACGCTGGTCACCGCCAACTTCGGCGGCCACGTGGAGGTCCTGGAGTTCGACGACCTGCGGGTCCGCGTCAGCGCGGTCACCGATCAGCAGGAAGCCGACCGGGTCGCCCTCGCCCGCGACGCCTTCACCCTGGCTGACACCGTCGACTCCGGCGACCTGCGCTGGGCGGCCCGGGTCTCGGCCGGGCTGGACGCCCTCGTCGCCGACTTCGGCCTCGACAGCCTCGCCTACTACCACCGCGGCCTGGAGGGGGAGCAGCACGAGCGCCTCGGCGCCGGGATGATCCTCGGCGCGTCGCTGCTGACCGCCCGCGGCATCCCCGCCGCCGGCGAGTACGAGCTCCGCACGTCGCTGGCGATGCTGATCACCGACCGGCTCGGCGGCGGCGGCTCGTTCACCGAGCTGCAGGCGCTCAACTTCCGCGACCAGGTGGTCGAGATGGGCCACGACGGCCCCGCCCACCTCGCCATCAGCGACCGCCGCCCGATGCTGCGGGGCCTGGGCGTCTACCACGGCAAGCGCGGGTGGGGGGTGTCGGTCGAGTTCGACGTGACGCACGGCCCGGTCACCGCCGTCGGCATCGCCCAGCAGCGCGACGGGGCCTACCACCTCGTCGCCTCGGCCGGGACGGTCGTCGGCGGGCCGCTGCTGAAGATCGGCAACACCACCTCGCGGGTCGACTTCGGCCGCGACCCCGGGGAGTGGACGGACGCGTGGAGCGCGACCGGCATCTCGCACCACTGGGCGCTGGCGACCGGGAACCTGCTGCCCGACCTGCGCGCCACCGCCGACCTGCTTGGCACCACGCTCACAGAGATCTAGAGGAATCCCCCATGACTGACCGCAGCCAGATAACCGACGTCCTTCGCCACCAGCAGATCGAGCTGCCGTCGTGGGCGTTCGGGAACAGCGGCACCCGGTTCAAGGTCTTCGCCCAGCCGGGCGTGCCGCGCGACCCGTTCGAGAAGGCCGACGACGCCGCCCAGGTGCACAAGTACACCGGCGTCGCCCCGCGGATGGCCATCCACATCCCGTGGGACAAGCTGGACGACTACGCCGCCCTGGCCGCGCACGCCAAGGCGAACGGGATCGAGATCGGCGCCGTCAACTCCAACACCTTCCAGGATGACGCCTACAAGCTCGGCTCGGTCTGCCATCCCGACCCGCGGGTCCGCGCCCAGGCGGTCGGCCACCTCCTGGAGTGCGTCGACATCATGGACGCGACCGGGTCGCGGGACCTCAAGCTGTGGTTCGCCGACGGCATCAACTACCCCGGCCAGGACGACCTCGGCGCCCGCCAGGACCGGCTCGCGCAGGCGCTGGCAACGGTGTACGAGCGGCTGGGGGACAACCAGCGGATGCTCATCGAGTACAAGTTCTTCGAGCCGGCCTTCTACGCCACCGACATCCCCGACTGGGGCACCAGCCTGGTGCACTGCCTCGCCCTGGGCGACAAGGCCATGGTCGTGCTGGACACCGGGCACCACGCGCCCGGCACCAACATCGAGTTCATCGTCATGCAGCTGCTGCGGGCGGGCAAGCTCGGCGGCTTCGACTTCAACAGCCGCTTCTACGCCGACGACGACCTGATGGTCGGCGCGGCCGACCCGTTCCAGCTCTTCCGGATCATGACCGAGGTCATCAGGCGGGACGCCCTGGCCCCCACGTCCGGGGTCGCGTTCATGCTCGACCAGTGCCACAACATCGAGCCGAAGATCCCCGGCCAGATCCGCTCGGTCATGAACGTCCAGGAGGCGACGGCCAAGGCGCTGCTCGTGGACGCGGCCGCGCTCGCGGCCGCCCAGCAGGCGGGCGACGTGCTCGGCGCCAACGCCGTCCTCATGGACGCCTACAACACCGACGTCCGCCCGCTCCTGGCCGGCTTGCGCGAGGACATGGGCCTGCCCAGGGACCCCTACCGGGCGTACCTGGACTCCGGGTACCAGCAGAAGATCATCGCCGGCCGGGTTGGCGGCAACCAGGCAGGATGGGGAGCGTAATGGAAGTCAACGAGGCCGGCGCCAGCGAGACGGTGGCGGCGCTGATCGGGCGCGGCAACCGGCTCGGGTCCGACCCGCGCAACACCAACTACGCCGGCGGCAACGCCTCGGCCAAGGGCACCGCGACCGACCCGGTCACCGGCGAGCCGGCCGAGCTCATGTGGGTCAAGGGCTCCGGCGGGGACCTCGGCACCCTGACGCCGGCGGGCCTGGCGGTGCTGCGGCTGGACCGGCTGCGCGCCCTGGCCGGGGTCTACCCGGGCGTGGACCGCGAGGATGAGATGGTCGCGGCGTTCGACTTCTGCGCCTTCGGCAAGGGCGGCGCGGCCCCCTCGATCGACACCGCCATGCACGGCCTGGTCGAGGCGGCCCACGTGGACCACCTGCACCCCGACGCCGGCATCGCCCTCGCGACCGCCGCCGACGGGGAGAAGCTGACCCGCGAGTGCTTCGGCGGCCGGGTCGCCTGGGTTCCCTGGCGCCGCCCCGGGTTCCAGCTCGGCCTGGACATCGCCGCCATCAAGCGGGACCACCCCGACGCGATCGGCGTGGTCCTCGGCGGCCACGGCATCACGGCCTGGGGCGCCGACAGCGAGCAGTGCGAGGCCCGCAGCCGGGAGATCATCGCCCTGGCGCAGGAGTTCATCGGCGCCCGCGGGCGCCAGGACCCGTTCGGCCCGGCGGTCCACCCCACCCTGCCGGAGGCCGAGCGGCACGCGCGAGCGGCCAAGCTGGCCCCGGTGATCCGCGGCCTCGCCTCGACCGACCGCCCCCAGCTCGGGCATTATAACGATTCAAGCGTGGTGCTGGACTTCATCGCCAGCGCGCGGATGCCGGAGCTGGCCGCCCTCGGCACGTCCTGCCCGGACCACTTCCTGCGCACCAAGGTGCGGCCCATGGTCCTGGACCTGGCCCCCGACCGCCCGCTGGAGCAGGTGACCGAGCGGCTGCGCGAGCTGCACGCCGCCTACCGGGCGGACTACCAGGCCTACTACGACCGCTACGCGACCCCCGAGTCGCCCGCCATGCGCGGCGCCGACCCGGCGATCGTGCTGGTGCCCGGGGTCGGCATGTTCAGCTACGGGGCCGACAAGCAGACTGCCCGGGTCGCGGGCGAGTTCTACGTCAACGCCATCAACGTGATGCGCGGGGCCGAGGCCATCTCCTCCTACGCCCCGATCCCCGAGAGCGAGAAGTTCCGCATCGAGTACTGGGAGCTGGAGGAGGCCAAGCTGCGCCGCCGGCCCCAGCCCAAGCCCCTGGCCGGGCGGATCGCGCTGATCACCGGGGGCGGGTCCGGCATCGGCCGGGCGACCGCCCGGCGGCTGGCGGCCGAGGGCGCCTGCGTCGTGGTGGCCGACCGCGACGCCGCCTCGGCGGCCGAGGTCGCCGGCGGCATCGGCGGGCCCGACGCGGCCGTCGCGGTCGCGGCCGACGTGACCCGCGAGGCCGACGTGGCGGCGGCGGTCGACGCGGCCGCCCTCGCGTTCGGCGGCGTCGACCTGGTCGTCAACAACGCGGGCCTGTCGATCTCCAAGCCGCTCACCGAGACCACCGTGGCCGACTGGGACGTGCTGCACGACGTCATGGCGCGCGGCTCGTTCCTGGTCTCGCGGGAGGCCGCCCGGGCGATGACCGCCCAGCGGATGGGGGGCGACATCATCTACGTCGTCTCCAAGAACGGCGTCTTCGCCGGGCCGTCCAACGTCGCCTACGGCGCGGCCAAGGCCGACCAGGCCCACCAGGTGCGGCTGCTGGCGGCCGAGCTCGGCGAGCACGGCATCCGCGTCAACGGCATCAACCCCGACGGGGTCGTGCGCGGCTCGGGCATCTTCGCCGGCGGCTGGGGCGCCCAGCGCGCCGCCGTCTACGGGGTGCCGGAGTCCGAGCTGGGCGCGTTCTACGCCCAGCGGACGCTGCTGAAGCGGGAGGTGCTGCCCGAGCACATCGCCGCCGCCGCGTTCGCGATCGCCGGCGGCGACCTGCCGCTCACCACCGGCCTGCTGATCCCGGTTGACGCGGGGGTCGCGGCCGCCTTCCTCCGCTGAGGACGCGGGCGAGATGGGTGCTGCCGTGAGAGGTGCTGTGATGACGACGGAGCTGAGCCGCGAGGACGTGGAACTGCTCGGTCTGCTGGCCGGGGGGCTGCCGCTGGAGGCCGTCGCCCGCCGGGTGAACGCCTCCGAGCGGACCGTCCGCCGCCGGGTGCGGGCCATCTGCGACCGCCTGGGATTCGCCTCGACCATCCAGGCGGTCGCCTGGGCGGCCCGTCAGGGGCTGGTGTGACCGCAACCATCGTCGCCGCCGTGGACCTCGGGGCCTCCGGCGGCCGGGTCATCGCCGGCCAGGTCACCGGCGGCCCCGCCGCTGGCGGCGCCCCCTCCGGGGCGGCCGGGATCGAGCTGGCCGAGGCGAGCCGGTTCCCCAACGAGCCGGTCCGGGCGGGCGGGACCTTGTACTGGGACATCCTGCGGCTGCACGGGGCGGTCACGGCGGGCCTGGCCACCGCGGCCGCCCGGTTCCCCCTGGCCGGCGTCGGCATTGACTCCTGGGGAGTGGACTACGGGCTCCTCGACGCGGCCGGGGCACTGGTCGGCAACCCGGTGCACTACCGGGACGGGCGGACCGAGGGAGCCAGCGCGGCCGCCAGCACCGGGGTGCCGTTCGCCGACCTCTACGCGGCGACCGGCATCCAGCACCTGCCGTTCAACACCATCTACCAGCTCGCCGCCGCCACCGGGACCCCGGCCCTGGCGGCCGCCCGGAGCCTGCTGCTGATCCCCGACCTGCTGGCCTACTGGCTGACGGGGCCGGGGGAGGGGGCCGGCCCCGGCGCGCCCGGCGCCATCGGGGCCGAGGTGACCAACGCGTCGACCACCGCCCTGCTCGACGTGTCCGCCCGCACCTGGGCGACCGGGCTGATGAAGCGGGCGGGCCTCGACCCGGCCCTGTTCCCCCCGCTGCGCCAGCCGGGCGAGGTGATCGGCCCGGTCACCGGCGCCTCGGCCGCGCTCGCGGGGGTCCCGCTCATCACCGTCGCCAGCCACGACACCGCCTCGGCCGTCGTCGCGGTGCCGGCCGCCGGGCCGCACTTCGCCTACATCTCCTCGGGCACCTGGTCCCTGGTCGGCCTGGAGCTGCCCGCCCCGGTCCTGTCGGCCGCCAGCCGCGAGGCGAACTTCACCAACGAGGCGGGCATCGACGGGACCGTCCGCTACCTGCGCAACGTCAGCGGGCTGTGGCTGCTGCAGGAGTGCGTGCGGCACTGGGGCGGCCGGGCCGGCTCAGCCGAGCCCGCCCATTCGCTGGACGCGCTGCTCGCCCGGGCGGCGGCCGCCGAGCCGCTGCGGTTCGTGGTGGACGCCGAGGACCCGGCCTTCCTGCCCCCGGGCGACATGCCCGGCCGCATCGCCGCCTGGCTGGCCGCGCGCGGGCTGCCGGCCCCGCGGACCCGGGGCGAGGTCGTCCGCTGCGTCCTGGACAGCCTGGCCCTCGCCTACCGGCGGGCGCTGCTGCAGGCCCAGGAGCTGTCGGGGCGGCACGCGGACGTGATCCACGTCGTTGGCGGCGGGTCCCGCAACGACCTGCTGTGCCAGCTCACCGCCGACGCGGCCGGGCTGCCGGTGGTGGCCGGGCCGGCCGAGGCGACCGCCCTCGGCAACGTCCTCGTCCAGGCCCGCGCGCTCGGCGCCGCTCCCGGCACCCTGGCGGGCATGCGCGCCCTCGTGCGCGCCTCGGCCGGCCTGCGCCAGTTCGGCCCGGCCGGGGACCAGCGCGGCTGGCAGGCCGCGAGCCGCCGCCTGGGCACGGGATGACGGGAGACGCCGCTACGATGTCTACAATCGGCCTGCCTGGCTTGATACGTTTTAATCCGCAGCCGGGTCAGCCGGTCGGGTGAGGGAGCGGGTGAACGTGCCTGTCAGCATCAAGGAGGTCGCCGCGCACGCCGGCGTGTCGGTCGCCACGGTGTCCAACGTCCTCAACCGGCCGGAGATCGTCGCCTCGACGACCCGTGACCGGGTGAACGCCGCCATCAGCGAGCTCGGCTTCGTCCGCAACGAGTCGGCCCGCCAGCTGCGGGCCGGGCGCAGCCGCACCCTCGGCCTGGTCGTGCTGGACGTGGCGAACCCGTTCTTCACCGACCTGGCCCGCGGCGTCGAGGACGAGGCGAACAAGGCCGGCCTCGCCGTCATCTTGTGCAACAGCGACGACCAGGAGCGCAAGGAGAACCGCTACCTCGACCTGCTGGAGGAGCAC
Organism: Trebonia sp.; assembly: GCA_036276115.1. Classification (GTDB taxonomy): domain Bacteria; phylum Actinomycetota; class Actinomycetes; order Streptosporangiales; family Streptosporangiaceae; genus Trebonia. The sequence goes on along the minus strand of DATBEM010000222.1, from coordinate 36,065 downwards.
CGGGTGCAGGGCGTGCTGATCACCCCGGTGGTCAGCGGCGGCACCCGGCTGGCCCGGCTGCAGCGCCGGGGCACCCCGGTCGTGCTGGTCGACAGCCGCTCCCCGTCCCGGGGCCAGTGCTCGGTCGCGGTCGATGACGTGCTCGGGGGCGACATCGCCGTCTCCCACCTGCTGGCCGCGGGCCACGAGCGGATCGCCTACGTCGGCGGCCCGGCGAGCATCCGCCAGGTCGCCGACCGCTACGAGGGCGCCCTGCGGGCGATGGACCGGGCGGGCCTCCCGCCGGGCCACCTCCAGCTGATCCGGGTCGAGGCCCTCAACGTGGCCTCCGGCCAGCGGGCCGGCCGGCAGGTCGCCGCCCTGCCCTCGGGCGAGCGCCCCACCGCCGTGTTCGCCAGCAACGACCTCATCGCCCTGGGGCTGCTGCAGGAAATGACCCGCCACCGGATCCGGGTCCCCGAGGACGTCTCGATCATCGGCTACGACGACATCGACTTCGCCGCGGCCGCCGCCGTCCCCCTCACCTCGGTCCGCCAGCCCCGCCAGCAGCTGGGCCACACCGCCGCCCGCCTCCTGCTGGAGGAGGCCGAGGACGGCGAGGCCCACCAGCACCGCCAGGTGATATTCGAGCCCGAGCTCGTCGTCCGCGAGTCGACCACCCTGCTCTAGCCGCCCCGGTGCCCAGCATTTCCTCGCAGGCCCTGGTACCTGAGCGGCCGGCTGGCTACGCGATCCCTCTGAGCTTGCCCCCGGGCCGGGCCGGGCGGCGGGTCATCGGGCACAATCGTCGGGGACCCTCCCCGGCGCAGAGAGAAGGCATCATGGCACGCGGCATCCAGGTCGGGGACAAGGCGCCCGACTTCACCCTCCCGTCCCAGGCGGGCGAGCCGGTCAAGCTGAGGGACCGGCTCGGCGCCCGGGTGGTCGTCTTGTACTTCTACCCCCGGGACGAGACGCCGGGCTGCACCAAGGAGGCCTGCGCCTTCCGCGACAGCTACGAGACCTTCGCCGAGGCCGGGGCCGAGGTCATCGGGGTCAGCTCGGACTCGGTCGACAAGCACGCCGCCTTCGCGGGCCACCACAGCCTGCCCTTCACCCTGCTCAGCGACAAGGGCGGCCAGGTCCGCAAGAGCTACGGGGTGCCCGCGACCCTCGGGCTGCTGCCCGGGCGGGTCACCTACGTGATCGACCGGGCCGGCACCGTCCGCCACGTCTTCAACTCCCAGTCCAACATCGGTCGCCACGTCGGCGACGCCCTCGACGTGGTCCGCTCGCTCCAGGCCGACCAAGCCCAGTAGCAGGGCCGGGCAGGCCCAGGCGGGTAGCCGGGTTATCTCAGGTCGCCCGGACACGGCTTAGTCGCGGGACCGGGCAGCCCGGCCAGCGGGGCCAGGCCGGCGGCCCGGTACCGGCCCGCCTCAGGCGATGAGGATGTGCAGGGTGCGGGGGCCGTGCACGCCCTCGACCCGGATCAGCTCGATGTCGCTGGTCGCCGACGGGCCGGAGATGAACGTCACCGGCCGGGCCGGGTCGAGGCGCTCCAGCGCCTCGGCGATGTCCGGCGCGACCTGGGCGGCCTCCACCACCACGACGTGGAAGTCGGGCACCAGCGTCAGCGCTCGCCGGCCCTGGGCCGGCCCGTGGTCCAGTACCACGGTCCCGGTCTCCGCGATCGCCGCCGCGCACCCGGTCAGCACGGCCGGCAGGCCATCGAGGCCGGTCGCCGCCAGCGGGGGAGCGTCGCGCGCGATCGTGGTCGCCTCCGGCAGCGCGGCCAGCCATTCCTCCGGCACGCCGGCTGGCACCAGGACGGTCCGCTGCGGGCCGTCCCACGCCGTCGCCAGCGCCGCGCCGATCGCCGCCGCCAGGCCGCCGGCCGGCACCCGCTCGACGACCGCCCGGTAGTCGGCCGCCCGCTCGGCGAACAGGGCCACGATGTCGGTCGCGGCCGGGTCGTGGTGGGCGCGCCGGTAGGGCCGGGCCAGCTCCGCGTACGCGCGGTCGACCTCGCTCGCGTCGCGGGCGGGACCGTTGGCCGCCCGCACCCGGGCCAGGATCTGCGCCCGGGCCGAACCGCCCTCGGGGCCGGCGCTCATGCGGTACCGCCTTCCACTGCCGGGCCGCCTTCCACTGCGGTGCCGCGTCCCGCTGCGCTGCCGCCTTGCCCGCCCCGGGTGCGCGACCACCAGGCGCGGAACGACTCCGGGGGCGGGGCGGGGGCGTCGCGGGTATCGGTCCAGGCCGACAGCGGCGGCGGCAGGCGCCGGATGCGGCCCTTGCGCGCCACCACCTTGCGGCCCGCCGAAGCGGCCCGCTGGGCGGCCGCCAGCCGCCGGGGCGAGGCCAGGACAGCGGCCGACAGGGCGAACACCGCCCGCTCGGACCGGTGCTTGGGCGCCTTGTCGCGCAGGTGGACCAGGACCTCGGGGATGTTGATGGCGACCGGGCAGACCTCGTAGCAGGCGCCGCACAGTGAGCTGGCGAACGGCAGCGACGCGTCCACCGGGGAGGTCTCGCCCCGCAGCAGCGGGGACAAGATCGCGCCGATCGGGCCAGGGTAGGGCGAGCCGTAGGCGTGCCCGCCCGCCCGCTCGTACACCGGGCAGACGTTCAGGCAGGCCGAGCAGCGGATGCAGCGCAGCGCCTGGCGGCCGGTGTCGTCCGCCAGCGTCGCCGTCCGCCCGTTGTCCACCAGCACGACGTGCACGTCCTGCGGCCCGTCGCCCGGCATGACCCCGGTCCAGGTGCTCGTGTAGGGGTTCATCCGCTCGGCGGTGGAGCTGCGTGGCAGCAGCGCCAGGAACACTTCCAGGTCGCGCCACGACGGCAGGACCTTCTCGATCCCGACGACGCTGATCAGCGTGTCCGGCAGGGTGAGGCACATGCGGCCGTTGCCCTCGGACTCGACCACCACCAGCGTCCCGGTGTCGGCGATGGCGAAGTTGGCGCCGGAGATGGCGACCTGCGCCGCCAGGAACTCCTGGCGCAGGTGGGCGCGGGCGGCGGCGGCCAGGTCGGCCGGCTCGTCGCGCAGGCCGGGGGGCGCGTCCGGCATCTCCCGCCGGAACAGCTCGCCGATCTCGGCCCGGTTCTTGTGGATCGCCGGGACGAGGATGTGGCTCGGCCGGTCGTGGCCGAGCTGGACGATCAGCTCGGCCAGGTCGGTCTCGGTGACGGTGATGCCCATCTCGGCCAGGGCCTCGTTCAGCCCGGTCTCCTGGGTCGCCATTGACTTGACCTTGACCGCGCGGGTCGCCCCCGCCTGCCAGACCAGGTTACGGACGATCGCGTTGGCCTCGGCCGCGTCTCGCGCCCAGTGGACGTGCCCGCCGCGGGCGGTGACGTTCTCCTCGAACCGCTGGAGGTAGGTGCCGAGGTTGGCGAGGGCGTGGTCCTTGATCGCGGCGGCGGTCGCCCGCAGCTCGGCGAAGTCGTCCAGCTCGCCCACCACCCGCGCCCGCTTGACCCGGATCGCCGAGGTCGCGTGGGTCAGGTTGCGGCGCAGCTGGGAGTCGGCCACGGCGGCCCTGGCGGCGGCCGGGAACGCGGGCATCCCGAGGTAGGTAGGCATCTGCCCGGGCGGGGCAGCCGGGGGCAGGGCCGGGCGGGCGGTCATGAGCCGCTCCCGGCGGCGAGGATCTCGGCCAGGTGCATCGGGCGGACGCCGGTCCGCGTCCGCGACAGCGCGCCGCCGATGTGCATGAGGCACGAGTTGTCGCCGGCGCACAGGACCTCGGCCCGGGTCTCGCGCACGGCGGCGACCTTGTCGGCGCACATCGCGGCGGACACGTCGGGGTTCTTGATCGCGAACGTGCCGCCGAAGCCGCAGCAGGTGTCCGCGTCGGGCAGGTCGACCAGGTCAATGCCGCGCACCGCCCGCAGCAGCTCGCAGGGGGCGTCCCCGACGTGCATCATCCGCAGGCTGTGGCACGTGGGATGGTAGGTGACCCGGTGCGGGAAGTACGCGCCCACGTCGGTCACCCCCAGCTCCCGCACCAGGAAGGTGGCCAGGTCATGGACCCGGGGAGCCATCTCCCCGACGGCGTCCGCCAGGCCCCGCTCGGCGGGCCGCTCCTGCTCCCGCTCCCGGGCCAGGGCCGGGTAGTAGTCGTGGATCATCGCCCCGCACGAGGCCGACGGGGTGACGATCGCGTCGTAGCCGTCGAAGGCCCGCGCGAAGCCGGGGACCATCGTGGCCGCCTCCCGCCGGTACCCGCTGTTGAGGTGCATCTGCCCGCAGCACGCCTGGCCCGCCGGGAACTCGACCTGGTGCCCGAGCCGCTCCAGGACGGTCACCACCGCCTTGCCCGTATCGGGGAACAGCGTGTCGGTCAGGCAGGTGACGAACAGGCCGATCCGCATGTCCGGCACGGTATCGCACGACGTCGCCCGCCCGCGCACTGGTGCCGCCCGCCCAGGTGGCCACATGCGGTCAAGCCGGGAAGGAAGATGGGTACCGGGCACCCATATCGGCCCGCCAGCGCGCATGCCATCGTGGGCGGCGTGGGAATCAAAGCGGTGCCAGCCCCCCGCGAGCGCGGGGCGCGCGTCCTGGCCCCGGGCTGGTGGACGCCGGCCCTGGCGCCGGGCGACGCGCGGCCGGCCAGCGTGCCCAGCCCGGGCCGCCCGGTCGACCTGCTCCGCCCGCTCGGCCCGCCCCGCCACGCCTGGGTGGACATCGCCGAGCGGGCCGTACGCGCCGCCACCATCCCCGACGCGATCCCGGCCGACCTGCAGTGGCGCGACGCGCTGGCGCTGCCGGTGCGGCCCTTCTGCGCGGCGGTCGCCCGCGACCTGGCCGCCGTCGCCCGCGCCTGCCTGCCGCCGGGGCACGCCGACGCCGCCGCGATCGGCGACTCCTACGCCCGCGCCCTCGGGACGCGGCTGGCGCGCATGGCCTGCCCGGCCCTGGCGGCCGAGCTGGACTGGGCGCTGGAGGCGGCCGGCGCGGCGGCCGGCCCTGTCGCCAACGGCCCTGTTGTCAACGGCCCTGTTGTCAACGGCACTGCCGCCGAAGGGCGTCGCGACGCCGCCGTGGCGGGGGGCCGCGGGCAGCAGGTGCTGCGGGCCTTCACCGCCCGCAAGTGCAACCCGGCGGGCCTGGCCGAGACGTTCGCGCAGTTCCCGGTCCTCGCCCGGTTGCTCGCCATCACCAGCGCGGCCGCCACCGAGGCCGGGCGCGAGGTGCTGGCCCGGCTGGCCGCCGATCGCCCCGCCCTCGTCGCGGACCTGCTCGGCGGGCGCGACCCCGGGCCGGCGACCGCCATCCGGCCCGGCCTCGGCGACCCCCACCAGGGCGGCCGGTCGGTCATGGCGGTGTGCTTCGCCGATGGCCGCCAGGTCATCTACAAGCCCCGCGACCAGGGCCCGCACGCGATGTTCAGCGAGGTCCTGGGCTGGCTCAACCAGCGCGTGGCCGGGGCCGGGCTGCGCGCCCCGGCCGTGGTGCGCCGCCCCGGCTACGGCTGGGCCGAGCACGTCGCCAGCGCCCCGCTGCCCGGCGGCGACGTGGCGGGCGCCTACTACCGGCGGGCGGGGATCTTGCTCGCCGCGCTGTATGCCACCCACGCCACCGACATCCACTGCGAGAACATCATCGCCAGCGGCGACGTGCCCGTCATCGTCGACGCCGAGACGATCTTCCACCCGGCCCTGCCCCAGCCCCGCACCACCAGCGACGATCCCGCCGCGCGGGCGCTGTCGGAGTCGGTCCAGCGGGCGGCCCTGCTGCCGCACGCCACGGTCGACGGCGCCGGCGCGTCCGACCGGTCCGGGCTGAGCGGCGACCCCGCGCCCGGCCGGCCCGGCGGGAACCGCCCCTGGCACGACGGCGCGCCGGTTGACGTCAGCGGCCACGAGGGCGCGCTGGCCGAGGGGTTCCGGGCCGGCTACGACGCGATCGCGGCCGACCGCGCGGCGTTCGGCGCGCTCGTCGCCCAGGCCGCGGACCTGGAGGCCCGCGCCGTCGCCCGCCCCACCGCCGCCTATGCCCAGCTCGCGGAGGGCGCGCTGCACCCGGCCCTGCTGCGCGACGCGGCCGGGCGCGACGATGCCCTCGGCGTGCTGCACGCGGTATCGGCCGGCCACCACCTGTGGGAGGCGCTGGCCGGGCACGAGCTGGCCGACCTGCGCGACGGCGACATTCCCCTGCTGACCGCCCGGCCCGCGTCGGCCGACCTGCGCACCTCCGCTGGCCAGCGGCTAGCGGGCGTGCTCGACAAGCCCGGGCTGCGCTGCGCGCTGGACAAGGTCGCGGCGATGGGCGAGGTCGACCGGGGGCGCCAGGAGTGGCTCATCGCCGCCAGCCTCGCCACCCGGGCGCCGGGGGCGGGGCACGACCGCCCGCGGCCCGCGCCGGGGCCGGCCACCATGACCGCCGCCGAGCCCGGCCGCCTGCTCGCGGCCGCCTGCGGGCTCGCCGACCAGGTCATGGCCCAGTCCGTCACCGGCGCCGGCGGCAGCGACGGGCGCGTCAACTGGATCGGGCTGCAGCTCGTCGAGGACGCCCAGTGGATGGTGCTGCCGATGGGAGCCGCCCTCGGCGACGGGTACCTCGGGGTCGCCCTGTTCCTGGCCGAGCTCGCCCGGCTTGCCGGGATCACCCGCTACGCGGACATCGCGCGGCGCGCGGCCGGCCCGGCCGGGCAGCTCCTGGCCGCCCTGGACGGCCGGCCCGAGCTGGTCGCGGCGGTCGGCCACGGCACCAGCGGGCTCGGCGGCATCGCCTACGGGCTGGCCCGGCTGGCCGTCCTGCTCGGCGACGGCACCCTCGCCGCCGAGGCCGAGCTGGCCACCTCCCTGGCCGCCAGCGCGGTGGCGGCCGCCGGGAACGGCACCCCGCCCGGCTGGGCGGCCGGCACCGCGGGCTGCCTGGCGGCGATGGCGGCAGTGCACGCCGAGACCGGCAGCGAGCAGGCCGCCAACGTCGCCCGCCGGTGCGCGGACCAGCTCAGCGACCTGGTCAGCGCGCAGGCCGGGCCGGCCGGCGGCGGGCGTGGCGACGCGCCCGGGCAGGCTCCGAGCGGGTTCGCCGACGGGCTGGCCGGGATCGGCTGGGCACTGGCGCGCTACGCCGCGGGCGCCGGCGGGGACCGCTACCAGGCCGCCGCCCGCCGGGCAGCCGGCCACGCGCTCGCCGGGACGCCCCCGGCGCCCACCCCCGGATGGTGCCGCGGGGCCGCTGGCCTGCTGCTGGCCCAGGCGTGCGTGCCCGCCGAGGCCGGCGGGATCGACGCCGCCATCGCCGCGATCGAGGCCCGGCCCGTCCTGGGCGACCTGAGCCTGTGCCATGGGGAGCTCGGCGTCGCCGAGGCGCTCACGGTGGTGGCCAGCGCCACCGGCAGTCGTCCGGCCCACCGTGCCCGCCGGCGCCGCGCGGGCATCGCGCTGGACGCCGTCGCCCGGCACGCGCCCTACTGCGGGACGCCCGGCGGCGTCCCCACCCCCGGGCTGCTCAGCGGGCTAGCCGGGATCGGGTACGGGCTGCTGCGGCTCGGCTTCGCCGAGCAGGTGCCGTCCGTCCTGCTCCTGGAGCCCGGGGCCAGCCCCCCGCACCCCACGCGACCGTCACGTTAACCAGCACGCCAGCCGTGATAACCAACGCACCAGGAGAGGGAAACCACATGCGCGAGGCACACGAGGTCCAGCCGGCCACCGCCGCGGACCGGTCCCCGGCAGGCCGCCCGCTGCTCATCCAGAAGGTGGCCTTCGGGCTCGGTGCCGCTGTCCTGGCCGGGGCGGTGGTGGTCGCCATCCCGGCCGGCGCCACCACCCGCGCGGCCGGCGGCGAGCACGTCCTGACCTCGGTCAGCCTCGGCGCGGCGATCAGCGGCGTCTCCGGCGACGCGACCGAGACCACCTGCTGCGGTCAGCACTGAGCGCTAGCCGCGCTGGCCGGCTGGGCACCCGGCAGCCCGCGCCCGGAAGTGTTACCAGGCCGTTTCGGACGCATATCACCCGATGTCAGGACCATATTTAGGCTGGGCGAGAGGGTGCCACAGGGGTACCGTCATCCCTATGCGGACGCGTGCTTCAACGATGGTCGGCCGGGATGCGGAGCTTTCGACCATCGCCGCGGCACTGCGCTCGGCGCAGGGCGGCGCGGGCGGCGCGGCGTTCATCGTCGGCGAGGGCGGCATCGGCAAGTCCCGGCTCGCCTCGGCCGCCGCTGACCTCGCCTACGCCCAGGACATGCGGCTGCTGCGCGGCCGGGGCAGCTCCATCGGCCCCATGGTGCCGTTCCGGTCCCTGACCGAGGCCCTGATGTCCCTGATGCGCGGCGGGGACCGGGCCGAGCTGGCCGAGCTCGGCCCCTACCTGCCGGTCCTCGGCCGGCTGATCCCCGACCTGGGCCAGCCGTCGCCCGGCGGGGATGGCGGCTCCCTGGTGGTGCTGGCCGAGGCGGTGCTGCGGCTGCTGGCGGTCGTCGGCCACGAGCGCGGCTGCCTCATGGTCCTCGACGACCTGCACGACGCCGACCCCGAGACCCTGGCCGTGGTCGACTACCTCGTCAGCAACCTCGACCGGATGCCCGCGATGCTGCTGGGCACCACCCGCCCGGCCCCGTGCCCCGCCCTCAGCCTGGTCCGCGCGGCCGAGCAGCGCGGCGCCAGCACCGTCATCGACCTGCGGCGGCTCGGGGCCGGCGACATCCGCCGCCTGGCCGGGTCATGCCTGGCGGTCCCCGACGACGCGGTCCCCGACGACGTGGTCACCCACCTGCACACCGCCAGCGGCGGGATCCCGCTGCTGGCCGAGGAACTGCTGAACGCGATGCTCGGCAGCGGCCTGCTCGCCCGCACGAGCGACGGCTGGCGGGCCACCGGGCCGCTGCGGACCCGGCCGTCGGTCAGCCTCACCCGCACGACCGCCGAGCAGCTCGACCGCGTCAGCCCGCAGACCCGCGAGCTGCTGTCGGTCGCCGCCATCCTCGGCCGCCGGTTCCCGCTCGCCGTCCTGCAGTCCGCCACCGGCCTGGAGCACCTGGAGATGCTCGCCCTGCTGCACGCCGAGTCCGTCGCCCAGCTGGTCGAGCCGGACCAGGAGACGCCCGACTGGTACGCGTTCGAGCACCCGCTGATCGGCGAGGCGCTGCTCGGCCTGCTCACCGCCCGCGAGCGCCAGGAGCTGACCAGCCGCGTGCTGGCGGCCGTAGCCGCCGTGTACCCGGGGCTGCCGGGGGAGTGGTGCCAGGCGTCGGCCGCCCTGCAGCTCAAGGCGGGCAACCGCGGGCAGGCCGGGCTGCTGTTCGCCGAGGCCGGGCGGCGGGCGCTGGCCCAGGGCGCCGCCCAGTCGGCCGTCGCGCTGCTGGACCAGGCGCTGGAGCTGCTGGACCGCAAGCAGGACGCGCAAGGGCGGGCCGACGCGCTCGCCACCCAGCTCTACGCGCTGGCGGAGGCGGGCCTGGTGGAGCGGGCGGTCCTCTCGGCCGCCGACGCCGGGCAGTTCAGCGGCCTGCTCGACCCCGGCGCGCGGGCGCACCTGCACACCCGGCTCGCCTGGGCGGCCGCCGTCGCGGGCCGCTCGGCCGAGGGCGCCGAGCAGGTGAGCATCGCCCGGGGGCTGCTCGGGCCGGACGCCCCCGACGCCGACGTCGCCCCCCTGGACGTGGTCGCCGCCCACCTCGCGCTCGACGTGCCCGGCCCGGGGCAGGTCCAGGAGGCGGACCGGCTCGCCCGCCGGGCCGCCGCCGCCGCGCAGGCGGCCGGGCTGCCCGCCGTCGCCTGCCAGGCATGGCAGCTGCTGGGCGCGCTCAGCCGGACCCGCAACCCCGGCGAGGCGACCGAGTGCCTGGAGCGGGCGCTGCGCATCGCGGTCGACAACGACCTGCCGATCGAGGAGATCCACACGCTGGTCCGGCTCGGGAACGACGACGCCCTGCGCGACGCCAGCACCACCCGGCTGGAGCAGGCCCGCGCGGAGGCGACCCGGGTCGGCGCGGTGACCTCCCGCTACCAGGCCGAGGCGAGCCTGGCCTTGCAGGCCATCTTGCGGGCCGACTTCGCCGAGGCCGAGTCGCTCATCGCGCAGGTGCTGACGGCCACCACCCGGCTGCGGCTGCTGGAGACCACCCGCTACACGCTGCTGCTGAAGTCGATCCTGGGCGCCCACCGGGGCCGCCGCCGCGAGATGGCGGCCGCCCTCGCCGAGCTGCGGCACTGGGAGGGCGACCATCCCCAGCACGCGCCGCGCGTGCACGGCCTCGCCCGCGCCGTGTGCGCCCTGCTGGAGGAGGACCGCGCCCTCGCGCTGCACGAGCTCGACCTCGCGATCGCGGCCGAGGACAGCAGCCCCAGCATCTTCGCGCTGACCGGCCGCTACGGGCTGCGGGTGCTGCTGCGGGTCATCGACGGCACGATGGGCCGCGAGGAATACGAGCAGGTCACCGCGGCCCCGGTCAGCCGCCTGCGCTGGGACCGGCAGTTCGCCCTGTTCGCCGGGGCGGTGCTGGCCGGGCGGGCGGGGCAGGGCCCGTCCGCGGCGCGGGCGGTGGCGGAGGCGGCGGCGGCCGGCGCCCCGTTCCCCACCAGTCGCCACCTGGGCCTGCGGCTGGTCAGCGAGGCGGCCGCGGCCGACGGGTGGGGCACCCCGGTGCAGTGGCTGCGCGAGGCGGAGGAGTACTTCCACGACCGGGAGGTGCCCGCCGTCGCCAGCGCCTGCCGCGGCCTGCTGCGCCGGACCGGGGCCAGCGTCGCCCAGCGCCGGACCGGGGCCGGCGAGATCCCGCCCGCCTTGCGCGCGGCCGGCGTCACCGTCCGCGAGCACGAGATCCTCCGGCTGCTGGCCGACCGGCTGAGCAACCGGGAGATCGCCCTGCGGCTGCACCTGTCTCCCCGCACGGTGGAAAAGCACGTGGCCAGCCTGATCGTGAAGACCGGCCAGCCCGACCGGGTCGCCCTGGGCCAGCTCGCCGCCACGGCACGCGAGGCGTGACCCGTCATGGGTAGCGCGCACCCAGATTTACCGCCGCCTGCCCCCGCCCGCGCCCCCGGGCGGTCCCCCTGGGGGCCGTCCCCGGCTCCCGGCGCGTCCAGGCCCGGGAACGCGCGGGCAATCCGGGCGGAATATGGGGGTGAATGTGGGGGCCCGGCCCGCATGCGCCGGCTGGCCCGGCCCGGTTGCATGGACTACGGGGGGCCCGGGCCGGAGGCATCCGGCCCGCCGAGCCGAGGAGGATGTCATGGCTTTTGACGCGCTGGGCGCGCTGCGCGATGCGGGCACGCCCGTGGACCTGCTCACCCCCGAGCAGCAGACCGTCTTGTCCCAGCTCACCGAGGAGGAGGTAGGCGTCCTCAACTCCGTGAAGGAGCGCCTCGACGCCGTGTCCGACGCCGAGGTCGAGGCGCACTCGTTCAGCATCAAGATCGCCTGAGATGGGCGGCCCTGAGCTGGACGGCCTGGAAAGAGACGGCGGGGAGCAGGCCGGGCCCCGGTCGGCGCCGCTGGCGATCCTCGGCCCGCTGCGGGTGACCCGCGACGGGCAGCCGGTTGACCTCGGCTCGCGCAAGCAGCAGGTCATCCTCGCCCTGCTGCTGTGCAACGCCGGCTCCCCGGTCCTGGTGTCCGCCTTGTCGCAGGCCCTGTGGGACGACCAGCCGCCCCGCACCGCCCGCAAGAACATCCAGGTCTACGTCTGCACCCTGCGCGGGCTGGTCGGGCCGGGCGGCCGCCCGCCGATCTGCCATGACAACGGCAGCTACACCATCGACACGGACCCGGCTGACGTGGACGCCCTGCTGTTCACGCGGCGCGTGCAGCAAGCCCGCGCGCTCAGCCAGGGCGGGGACCGCGCCGGCGCCGCCGCCGCCCTGGCCGGGGCACTGGACCTGTGGCGCGGCCCGGCCCTGGAGGGGCTGCGCGGCATCCCGCTGGTCGCCGCGGCCGCCCAGCGCCTCGACCGGCGGTACCTCGCCGCCTTCGAGGACTGGGCCGAGGCGGAGGTCGCCCTCGGCCGGGGCGCCGGCGCGACCGAGCGGATCGCGGAGGTCGCCGCGATCCACCCGCTGCGCGAGCGGCTGCGGACGCTGCAGATGAGCGCCCTGTGCCACGCCGGGCGGCGCTCGGAGGCGCTGGCGGTCTACGACGAGCTGCGCCAGCTGCTGGCCCACGAGCTGGGCCTGTCCCCGAGTCCGGCCCTCGCCGCGTTCTACCAGTCCATCGTCAGCGGGCGGCCCCGCCCCGCGTCCGGGGACGGCCCGGGCGGCGGCGCCGGCCCCGTGGCCGGGATCGCGGCCGGGCCGGCCGCCGTGGCCGCCGGGCGGCCGGGCCGGCCGAGCCTGCTGCCCCGGGAGGCGCCCTGCTTCACCGGGCGCGATGACTGCGCCCGGCTGCTGACCGCCAGCCTGGCGGCCGGCGACGGCCAGCTCACGATCGTGACCGGCCCGCTCGGGGCGGGCAAGACCGCCCTCGCGGTGCACGCCGCCCACCAGCTGGCCGACAGCTTCCCCGGGGGGCGGTTCTTCGCCCGGCTGCATGACGACGACGGGGCGCTGCGCCCGCCCCGGGAGGTCATCGCCCAGCTCATGCGGGCCGCCGTGGCCACCGCCCGGCCGCCTCAGGACTGGTCGGCGCAGGACTGGCGGGCGTGGCTCGCCGAGCACAAGGCGCTGGTGGTGCTCGATGACGCCCGCCGCGAGGGCGAGGTCCGGCCGTTCCTGCCCGAGGCGGGCGACAGCGCCATCGTCGTGACCTCCCGGTCCCGGCTGCCCGGGCTGGACGCGGCCCGGGTCGCCGTCCCGCCGCTGGCCGTCGCGGAGGCGGTAGCGCTGCTCGGGCGGGTCGCCGGGGCGCCCCGCGTCGCCGCCGGGCGGCGGGCGGCCGAGGCGATCGTCGCCCGGGCCGGGCTCACGCCGCTGGCCGTGCGGCTGGCGGGCGAGCGCCTGGCCGTGCTGCGGCACCTGACCCTGGCCGAGTACGCTACCCGCCTGGCCGCCGTCCCGTCGCTGCTGGCCGAGCTGAGCCGGGGCGACGGCGACGTCCGCCAGCGGCTCGCGCGGGCCGTGGACGACCTGCCCGACGCCGCCCGGCGGGCGCTGCTGCGCCTGGGGCGGCTCCCCGAGCCGGTCTTCACCCTCGACGAGGCGGCCGCCGTCCTCGGCACCGACGAGGAGACCGCCCGCCTCGACCTGGAGGCGCTGCTCGACGCCAGCATGATCGCCGTCCCCGACGTCGAGACCCTCGCCCACGCCGTGCTGTACGAGGTGCCGGCCCTGGTCCACGCCTACGCCCGCGATGCCCTGGACGGGGACGAGTCGCTGGCGGCCCGCGAGTGGACCATGGTGGCGCTTAACCATGGCTGAACCGCGGCCGAGCCGGCCCCGAACCGGGCCCGTACCGCCGCAGCTTAGCCTGCCAGGAAAGACGGGCAACCGGAGGCGAGGCGCAGGGCGCCCGTCCCCTGATGGACCCGGCTGACTAGAGGTGGTTCAGATCGCCGTGGCGCCGCACCAGTACCCGCCCGCCCCCCGGGGCGAGTGCGCGGATGACCTGCGCGGGCACCGCGTGGCCGGCCCGTACCGCTGGCCGGAGGGCCCAAGCGGCCCGGGTACCACCGGAGGCTCGCGATGACCTGCCCGTCGTGCGGTGCCCAGGTGGGAGAGCGGTCGCGGTTCTGCGCCGAGTGCGGCACGCCGCTGGCGGCCGCCGCGCCCAGCCGGGAGTCCCGCAAGAAGGTCTCGATGCTGTTCATGGACATCGTCGGGTCGACCGCGCTGGCCGAGCGCATGGATCCCGAGGCGCTCCGGCAGATCATGGACAGCTACTTCGCCGTCTGCGGGGCGGCCATCGCCGACCACGGCGGGGTGGTGGAGAAGTTCATCGGCGACGCGATCCTGGCCGTGTTCGGCGCGACCGTCGCCCATGAGGATGACGCGCTGCGCGCGGTGCGGGCCGCCACCACCGCGATCGACGCGCTGCACGACCTCAGCGCCGAGCTGCTGGCCAGCTACCAGGTGAGCCTGGAGGCCCGCTGCGGGATCTGCACCGGCGACGTGGTCGTGACCCTGCTGGCGTCGGGGGACTTCCGGGTCATCGGGGACGCCGTCAACACCGCCAGCCGGCTGCAGAACGCCGCTCCGCCCGGCGGCGTCCTGGTCGACGGCGCCACCGCCGCGATGGTCCGCTCGCAGGTGGCGATCGAGGCCGTCGCCCCGCTCGCGCTCAAGGGCAAGGCGCAGGCCGTCCCGGCCTGGCTCGTGGCCGGGCCGGGGCTGCCCGACGCGGCCGCCGAGCCGGGCACCCCGTTCATCGGGCGCGACGACGAGCTCGAGGAGCTGCGCCACGCCTTCCGCCGCACGGTCCGCCGCCGCCAGTCGAGCCTGGTCACCGTCCTCGGCGGCCCCGGCATCGGCAAGTCCCGGCTCGTGCAGGAGTTCCTGGCCGGCCTGCCCGCTCCCGCTCCCGCCCCCGCCGCTCCCGCGCTGCCCGGCGGCGATCTCGCCGGGGGAGTGACCGTGCTGAGGGGCCGCTCCTCCGCCTACGGCCGCGGCATCACCTACCAGCCGCTGGCGCAGGTGCTGCGCTCCTACCCGGGCGGCTGGCCGGCCCTGGCGGCCGCGCTCGGCGACGACGAGGGGGCGCTGGCCGCCGCGAGCCTGGCGACCATCCTCGACGGCGCGGCCCTCGCCGGCGAGTCGGTCGGGGTCGAGGACATCTCCTGGGCGGTCCGCTACGCCCTGGAGGCCCTGGCCCGGTCCGGCCCGCTGGTGGTCGTCTGGGAGGACCTGCACCAGTCCGAGCAGACCCTGCTCGACCTGGTTGACGACATCGCGACCTGGCTGGCTGACGTGCCCGTCCTCGTGCTGTGCGTCGCCCGGACCGAGCTGCTGGAGGCCCGGCCCGGCTGGGGCGGCGGCAAGCCCAGCGCCATGACGCTGGAGCTGGGGCCGCTCAGCTACGAGCAGAGCGCCGCCCTGGTCGCCGAGCTGGCCCTGACCGGCGAGGTGTACGCGCAAGAGCAGCAGGAGACCTGCGAGCGGGTCGCCGTCTTGTGCGACGGCAACCCGCTGTTCGCCGAGCTCCTGCTCGACGTCTTCGCCGAGGCCGCGCCGGCCGACGAGGTCCCGCCCACGATCGGGGCGGTGCTCGGCGCCCGGCTGGACCAGCTGCCCGCCCCCGAGCGGGCCGTCCTCGAGCTGGCGGCGACGGTCGGCCGGGACTTCCCCCGCGACGCCCTCGCGGCCCTGGCCCGGGCCGAGGAGATCCCCGGCCCGGACCTCGGCGAGCGGCTGACCCGCCTGGCCCGGCGCCGCGTCATCCGCCAGGGACCGCCCGGCCGCTACTCCTTCGCCCAGGCCCTGCTGCGCGACACCGCCTACACGTTCACGTCCAAGGCCCGCCGCGAGCGCTGGCATGACCTCCTCGCGACCTGGTACGCCTGCCCCGCCCCGGACCGCCCGGCCGTCAGCGGCACTGCTTCGGGCGGCACTGCTTCGGGCGGCACTGCTTCGGGCGGCACTGCTTCCGGCGGCACCGTTTCCGGCGGCACTGTTTCCGGCGGCACCGCCGCCAACGACGGCGGCGCGGACGACCCCATGGTGATGGCGTACCACGTCGAGGCGGCCAGCCGCCTGCACCGCGAGCTGCGCCCGGGCGACCCGGCCCTGCCCCCGCTCGCCCCGGCGGCGGCCGACGCGCTCACGGCCGAGGGGATGCGGGCCCTGGCCCGCAAGGACCTCCCCGCCGCGATCGGCCTGCTTGAGCGCGCCCGCGACCTGCTCCCGGCCGGCGACGGCCGCCACACCGCCCTGGCCGTGCACATCTGCGACGCGGGCCTGGGCCTGTGGGACGCCGGCCGCCCCGCCGCCGCGCTGGCGGCGGCCGAGGCCGCCCTCCCCGATAGTCCCGGCAATGCCATCGCCTGCGCCGTCACCCGCGCGCTGGTGTCGCTCCGGCTCGGCCTGGCGTCCCCCGAGGCGGTGGCCGCGCAAGCGGACCGGCTCGCGGCCGAGTTGTCGGCGGCTTCGCCGGGGGTAACGGAATTGCTGATAAAAGGCCCGGCCGGGCACGAAGCGGCCGGCCCGGGGCCGGCCGGCGAACCAGGCGATCACCTGAACTGGAGCCGGCTGCACCAGCTGCAGGCGCACGTGCACCTGGTCGCCGAGCGGACGGCGGCGGCCGAGGCCGAGCTGCGGCTCGCCCGGGCCCGGGCGCGGGCGATGGGCGACCGCTACGAGGAAGAGTGGCTGGCCGCCGCGATCTGCGAGCTGGCGCAGTGGACCCCCACGCCGGTGGCGGACGGGCTCGCGCTGTGCGCGGTGCTGGCCGAGCGGTTCGCCGCCGCCCGCGGCCTGCTCGTCCCGGTCCTGGTGACCCGGGCGTACCTGCTCGCGCTGGGCGGGGACGTGGCCGGGGCGCGGTGCGCGCTGGCGACCGCCCGGGCCTCGGCCAGCGGGCTGCACCTGGACCTCGCCGATGCCGCCGTGATGGGGATGTCCGGGTTCGTGGAGTCGGCCGCCGGGGACCACCAGCAGGCCGAGGCCCACTACCGCCAGGCGCTGGCGGTGCTCCGGACCGCCCGCCAGGCGCCCGACACCCAGAACATCGAGGCCGCCATCGCCCGCGAGCTGTACCGCGCGGGCCGCCCGGCCGACGCCGCCCGTGCCCTGGACCAGGCCGAGGCGGGCGCGCCGGTCGTCAGCACCCGGGCGCGCATCGCCGCGGCCGGGCTGCGCGCCCGGATCGCGGCCGGATCCGGGGACCACGCGCGGGCCATCGCCCTTGCCCGCGACGCGGTCGCCCGCGCGGCCGGGAGCGATGACCCCTGCCTGGCCGCGCAGGCCTACGCCGACCTCGCCGTCGCCGCCCGCGCGGCCGGCGATGCGGAGGGCGCCCAGTGCGCCGGCCGCGAGGCCGAGCGGCTGCTGACGGCGAAGGGCGCGGGCCTGCTGGCCGGCCGCGTCCGCGACTGGCTGGCCGGCCGGGGCGCGGACCCCGACGAGGCGCGCGAGACGGGAGCTGATCCAGCATGTCCAGCGTGACCGAGCTGCCGCCCTGGCGGCGCCCGCCCCGGGGGCACTTCCCGGGCGTCCCCGCCTGGGGGCTGCCCGCGGCGGTGCTGCCCGAGGCCTTCGAGGTGTGCCCGGTCGGGCCGGTCACGCCGCACTGGGCGTGGGGCGGCGCCGACGGGGCCGCGATCCGGGTGTGCGTGCTCGACAGCGGCGTGGAAGCCAGCCACCCCCTGGTCGGCGAGGTCGAGGCGGCCCTGGACGTCGTCCCCGCCAGCGACGAGGACGGCGCGCCGCTGGTCATCGTGCCCGGCGAGCCGGTGGACCTGGCCGGGCACGGGACTGCCTGCGCGAGCGTGATCCGGTCGATCGCCCCGGCCGCCGCCATCACGTCGGTGCGGGTGCTGACCAACGGCAAGCACGGCAGCGGGGCCGCTCTCCTGGCCGGGCTGCGCTGGGCGATCGACGAGGGCTTCGACGTCATCAACATGAGCCTGTCCACCGCGAAGGAGAAGTTCCGCGACGAGCTGCGGGAGCTCGCCGACCGGGCCTACTTCCGCCGCAGCGTCCTGGTGGCGGCGGCCCACAACATGCCCGTGCACAGCTATCCGTGGCCGTTCGCGTCGGTCATCTCGGTCGCCTGCCATGACGGGACCGACCCGATGACCTACTACTACAACCCCGCGCCGCCGGTTGACTTCTTCGCCCGCGGCGTCCGGGTCCCCGTTGCCTGGCGGGGCGGCAAGGAGATCCGCAGCACCGGCAACAGCTTCGCCGCACCGCACATCGCGGGCATCAGCGCGCTTGTCTTGAGCAAGCACCCCATGCTCGCGCCCTTCCAGCTCAAGTCCGTCCTCATGCAGGCCGCCGGGAACGTGGCCATGCCCGATGGAGGTGCTCATGTCACCGACTAACTCAACCGCCAGCCCCGCGCCCGAGGCCGACCTGACCCAGCGGCGCCTGCTGCAGTCCGTTGTCGAGATCGCCAAGGGAATGTACGGCGCGGCCGCGGTCTCGGTCTTCCTCGTCGACCCGGCAACCGGGGAGCTGGTCTTCGAGGCCGTCGCGGGCGAGGGGGAGGGGATGCTGCCCGGCACCCGGTTCCCCAGCGGGACCGGCATCGCCGGCTGGGTCGCGATGAGCGGCCAGCCGCTGATCGCCGACGACCTGGCCTCCACCCCGCTGTTCGCCCAGGACGCGGCCGAGTCGACCGGGTACGTCCCCCGCAGCATCATGGCCGCGCCGGTCATCGTGGACGGCGACTGCATCGGCGTCCTGGAGGTGCTCGACCGCGACACCATCCAGCGGGGCGACCTCGTCGACATGGACTCCGTCGGCATGCTCGCGACCGAGGTCGCCTCGGTGCTCCAGCTGCTCCTGCGCGTCCGCTGGTCCGAGCGCGAGAACCAGGCCGCCCCCCAGTCCCCGGGGCTGGAGGCGCTCCGCCGGGTCGCCCAGCGGCTGCCGGGCGCGCCCCAGTCGGTCCAGGCGACCGTGGTCAAGCTCCTGACGATGGCCGACGAGCTGCTGGAGGGCGGCGGCACCGCCGCCGCGTGATTGCCCGTGCCAGCCTTCCCGGGAGCGCCGGGCGACCCGGACCCCTTCACCACCCAGCTGCGCGCCCCCGCCTACGTAGCCGACGTCCGCCCCCCGCGCGGGCCCGGGGCGCCGCCAGTTGCTCCGCCGCCGGCCGGGCCGCCCGCTAGCGGCGCCGGGCCCGGGCCGCCGCCGGCTGCCGCGTCCTCCGTCGCCCCGTTCCCCGGTCCCCAGCGGGCCGAGGCCGCGTTCCCCGCCCGCCCACAGCCCGAGCCGTGCATCCTGCTGCTCAGCCGGACCTGCGACGCCAGCCTCACCCGGGTCCAAGCACTGCTGGAGGGGGCCGGCCTGCGCGTCGCCCGCCTCGACGCCGACGCCCTGCCCGGCGTCCCGGCCGACGCTCGCCCCGCTGGGGCGAGCACGACCGGCGCGACCGTCCAGGTTCACGATGACATTTCCCCAGGCGCCCCTTCTTTTCAGGTCGAGGCTGCTGTCGCGGGGAACGCGACCGTCCGGGGGGGCGCCGTCGTCTGGTACGGCACCGCCGGGCGACTGGACGCTTCCTCCGGCGACGACGCTGGCAGCCAGCCTGACGCCGGCCGCGGCCCGGCCAGCGGTTATGACGCGGGCCTGCTGGTGGACCTGGACGGCGGGCGGATGCGCCTCGGCGGCCGCTGGCTGGCGCCCACCGTGGCATGGCGGCGGCACTTCTCCGGCCGCGCGGTCGACGCCGGCCCGGTTGCGGCGGCCCTGTTCGCGCAGGATTCCTGGAAGGAACTGGCCGAGCAAGCAGCGGCCATCGCCCCCCGTGCCCTCGGCCCTCGGTGGCCGGGGACGCTGGAGCAGCTCGCCGTTGCCCGGCGCCTGGGCATCGCGGTGCCGCGCACGATCGTCACCACCGACCTGTCGGCCGCGCGGGCCGCCTTCCGCTGCCCCCGGGTGGTCGTCAAGGCGGTCGGCCAGCACTTCGTGGAAGCCGCCCCAGGCCGCCTCACCGGGGTCTTCCCGCAGGTCATCGAGCGGCACGCGCTTCCCTCAGGGCCCCGGCCAGGGCCGCCCGTCATCGTCCAGGAGTACGTGGAGCACCGCGCCGAGCTGCGGGTGTACTACGTGGCCGGGCAGGTGCTCGGGTTCGAGGTCGGCAAGCGCTCGCCGGCCGAGCCGTGGACCAGCCCGGCCGCCGTCACCGTGCGGGCGGTGCCGGTCCCGCCGGCGGCCGGCGACGCCGCGCGGGCGCTGGCGGCGGCGCTGGCGCTGGACTTCGCCGCGCTGGACTTCCTCATCCGGGCCGGCGAGCCGGTCTTCCTGGAGGCCAACCCCGACGGCGACTGGGACTGGGCCGAGCGGGCGGCGGGCACCGATGCCGTCACCCGCGCCGTCGCGGCCATGCTCGCGACCCTGCACCGGGCCGCGCTCCCCGCCCCCGCCGCCGCCCCGTTCAACCTGGTGGCCTTCCTGGCCACGCCCGCTGCTGCCCCCAAGGCCGCTGCCCCCAAGGCTGTTGGCCCGGAGCCCGCGGTCCGGGAAGCCATTGCGGCCGCCCGCCCCCGGCGGCGTGACCGCGCCTATCGCCCCGCGATCGCCGGTATATCGCCGGCCTATCGTCCTATGGTCTGAGGTTAGCCAGTGACGTACGCTGACGTCGGCCGGCGCGTCCGAGTCCTTCGGGGCGCCGGGTGAGGATCACGCGCGCCCCATCCCCATCGCCGAAAGGCCAATCATGCGGGCTAAGTAGCTCAGCCTGGCCGTCGTATCCGTCGCCAGCGTGGCGGCGCCGTTCATCTTCGCTGGTCAGGCGCAGGCAGCGGCGGCCGTGGAGACGATCAAGGCGGTACCAACTCAGGCCTGTGCATTAGCGACAACAATGTCCATCCAGGCGGCTCCGCTGCCCTCCCGGTCCTGTACCTCGTATCGCGGGACGGCAGCAACGCCAACGACCAGTTCTACGCCACGGCCTCGTCCTGCAACGGCGGGGGCTGGTACTCCATCGTCAGCAATGACCATGCTTCCTCCAAGGGCTCCTACTGCATCACGGACCTGTCCGAGGGCGCCTTCGACGGCGAGGACGCGGTCCTGGCCGGGTGCGACGGTGAGCAGAGTCAGGCTTGGGAGCGCGCCTGCGACAGCATCCAGGGCGGCGGGACGGGGTCGGAGCTGGAGAGCTCCGAGGGGTACGCGCTCAACGATTACGGCGGCCACGGCGCGAACGGTGACCGGGTGGCCACCTGGCACTACGAGAACCCGGCCCCCAAGTCCCTGATCTTCACCGAGACGCAGCACGACATGGGCGCCTGCTAGCTCGCGCCGTCAGCGGGCCCTCGCGCTCGGGCCCGGCCGCGCAGTCGCGGCCGGGCCCCAGTTCATGCGGTGCCGGGGCGGTTCCCGGCCCCGCGCCGGCTAGAGCTCGATGCCGGGGTACAGCGGGTGCTTGGCTAGCAGGTCGGCGCAGCGCTGGCGGCCGGCGGCGGCGACGGCCGGGTCGAGCGTGTACTTGGCCTTCGCGGTCGCCTTCTCGGGGGCGGTGGCCCGCAGCGTCGTCGCGATCACGTCCGCCACCTCGTCCATCTCGTCGGCCGACAGGCCCAGCGTGGTCAGCGCCGGGGTGCCCATCCGGATGCCGGAGGTGTACCAGGCGCCGTTAGGGTCGCGCGGGATGCTGTTGCGGTTGGTGACGACGCCCGCGTCGAGCAGGGCGGACTCGGCCTGGCGGCCGGTCAGCCCGAACGACGTGCCCACGTCGGCCAGGATGAGGTGGTTGCTGGTCCCGCCGGACACGAGCGCGATCCCGCGCTTGGCCAGGCTCTCGGCCAGGGCGACCGCGTTGGCGGCGATCTGGGCCGCGTAGGTCGCGAACGACGGCTGCCGGGCCTCCGCGAACGCGACCGCCTTGGCCGCCATGACGTGCGCGAGCGGGCCGCCGAGGACCATCGGGCAGCCCTTGTCGACGTACGGCGCGTACTCCTGGGTGCTCAGCACGAAGCCGCCGCGCGGGCCCCGCAGCGACTTGTGCGTGGTCGAGGTGACCACGTCGGCGAACGGGACCGGGTTCTCCTCGCCGGTGAGCACCCCGCCCGCGACCAGGCCCGCGAAGTGGGCCATGTCCACCATGAGGGTTGCCCCGACCGAGTCGGCGATCTCGCGCAGGACGCGGAAGTTGGGCGTGCGGGGGTAGGCCGAGTAGCCGGCGACCAGGATCAGCGGGCGGAACTCGCGTGCCTGGGCGGCCAGCGCGTCGTAGTCGATGAGGCCGGTGACCGGGTCAGTCCCGTAGGAGGCCTGCTCGAAAAGCTTGCCCGAGATGTTGTGCCGGAAGCCGTGCGTGAGGTGGCCGCCGGCGTCCAGCGCCATGCCGAGCATCCGCTGGTCGCTGAACGCCTTGCGCAGCTTCTGCCAGTCGGCGTCGGTCATGTCGTTGACGGTGCGGGCGCCCGCCGCCGCCAGGGCCGGCTCCTCGACCCGCTTGGCGAGGATCGCCCAGAACGCGACCAGGTTCGCGTCGATGCCCGAGTGCGGCTGCACGTAGGCGTGCTCGGCCCCGAACAGTTCCTCGGCGTGGTTCGCGGCGATCGCCTCGACCTTGTCCACGTACTCGCAGCCGGCGTAGAAGCGGCTGCCGACGGTGCCCTCGGCGTACTTGTCCGACAGCCAGTTCCCCATGGCGAGCAGGACGGCGGGGGAGGCGTAGTTCTCCGAGGCGATCAGCTTGAGCTGCCGCCGCTGGTTGGCGAGCTCGCCGGTGATCGCCGCCGCGATGTCCGGCTCGACGGCCGCGATCACTTCCAGGCCCGCGCTGAACGCGGTGGCGGCGGACTTGACGGTGTCGGTCATCAGCATGCTCCTTCGGACGTCACTTCGGTTGCGTTAAGCACGTGATCGCCCAGGCGCACGGCTTGATCCCGGCCCGGGCTGCCCGCTCGCACCCAACGATGCCGCGTCGCCCTCTGAGCCGGCAGGCCCGTTCCCCGGTGGTACTCCACCTCGATACGCCAGTAGCGAGCCCGCGCCCAGACTACCGCGCCTCGGCCAGCCGCTGCATGAGCTCCCCGGCCCGCTCCAGGACGGCCTGCTCCTCCATGGTCAGCAGCCGGAAGACCGCCTCCTGCAGCCACGCGCCGGCGTCGCGGTCGCGCCGGGCGCCGGTGATCGTCTCGGTCCCGAGGCTGGTCAGGCTCACCAGCGCCTTGCGCCCGTCGGCGGGGTCGGCCCGCCGGGCAACCAGGCCGCCGGCCTCCAGCGAGCGCAGCGTGGTCGCCACGTTCGAGGTGGTCATCTGCAGCTCGGCCGCCAGGTCGCCCGGCCGCAGCGGGCGCCCGGCCCGCTCCAGCACCACGAGCAGCTGCAGCTCGGTGTGCGAGAGGCCCTCCACCGACGGCTGCTCCCGCTGCACCCGCCGCTGCAGCCGCTTGAGCTGCTGCTGCAGCCGGTAGACCCCTTCCTCTCGCATATAGCTATCTTACATAGATACCTGCCCGTGGCGGTGCCAGGCGGCCATGATTAAGGAAATCGAAATGCCCTTATACGGAGCGCACCGGGCATAATCGACCCCCCACCGGGCAGGATCCCGCTATGACGGTCCCCCCAGTCACGACAGGCGCGCCCACGGACGAGGAACTGCTCATGGCCGAGGCGGTCCGGCAGCGCCGGTCCCAGCGCGCGGGCCGGTCCCTGGCCGGCGCCCTGATCATGGGGGCGTTCTTCGCCGCGATCGGCTACCTGCTGGACTTCCACCCCGGCATCATCGTCGCCAACGTGCCGTTCCAGCCCGATTTCCTGCAGCCGGTGCTGATGGTCATCGGGGTGGCCACGTTCGCGCTGGCCGCCCTGTTCGGCACCGCCGCGTTCGCCGTCGCCCGGCCGCACGCTCCCTGGGGCGACTCGGTCCCCGGCGCCTGCCCGGTCTGCGGGAACCTGTCCCTGCGCGAGGGCGAGGCGGTGGTCACCCGCCCCGACGGGATCGTCAGCGCCGCCATCATCTTGTGCGACATCCCCCGCTGCCCCTACTCCGCCGCCAGCCTCCCGTCCTGACCACCCTCAGCACCCCGCCTGCCCCTCACGATTCCTGCATCCCTCGCACCACTCCGACCACTCAGTAGTGTGGAGGATTTTCCGGTGCGGAAGGATTTGCCACGTCATGGCGTGGTAAATCCTTCATGATCTTTTAGCGGCTGCAGGGCGCCGCCTGCCCGCCGGAGCGCCTGCCCGCCGGAGCGCCTGCCCGCCGGAGCGCCTGCCCGCCGGAGCGCCGGAGCGAGTCCGGGCGATCCCCGGGACTGCCCCGGCCGCACGCCGCGACCGGCCGCCGGCCGCACGCCGCGGCCATCACCACCTCCGCCCGGCGCCCGGCCCGGTCCGCGACCAGCGGGATCGGGCTTAATCCCGCGCAGCGCTGCCCGGTGGGACACTGGGCCGGTGGATGAGCTGCAGGCGACCTTGTGGAAGGCGGCCGACACGCTGCGCGGCTCGATGGACGCCGCCCACTACAAGGACTTCGTCCTCGGCCTGGTATTCCTGCGGCACGCGGCCGGCGACGCGCCCTGGGCGCGGCTGGCGGCCGCCGCCCGGGCCGGCGGGAGCGGACTCGGGCGCCTCCTCGACGCGGCCATGGCCGAGGCCACCCGGGCCCGCCCGGCCCTGGCCGGGGTCTTCCCGCTCGCCTTCGCCACCGTCGACGAGCGCCGGCTGGCCGGCCTCGTCACCCTCATCGGCGACCTCGCCCTCGCCGCCCCGCCCGGCGGCGGGCCCTCCGAGGGCCGCGATGTCCTCGGGGAGGCCTATGAGTACCTGCTGGAGAAGTTCGCCCGGGCCGAGGGCCGGCGCGGCGGGGAGTTCTACACCCCCGCCAGCGTCGTCCGGCTGCTGGTCGAGGTGCTCCAGCCTTACCACGGCACCGTGTATGACCCCTGTTGCGGGTCCGGTGGCATGTTCGTCCAGGCCGGCAAGTTCGTCCTCGCCCACCAGGGCCGCCCCGGCGACCTGGTGATCTGCGGGCAAGAGTCCAACGAGCGCACCTGGCGGCTGGCCCGCATGAACCTCGCCATCCACGCCGTGGCCGGCGACCTCGGCCCCGGCCCGGCTGACACGCTGCACCAGGACTTGCACCCGGCCGCCCGGGCCGACTTCATCCTCGCCAACCCGCCGTTCAACATGTCCGACTGGGCGCGCGACCCGGCCGACGCCCGCTGGCGGTTCGGCCTCCCGCCGCGCGGCAACGCGAACTTCGCCTGGCTCCAGCACATCGTCGCCAAGCTCGCCCCTGGCGGCACGGCCGGCGTCGTCCTGGCCAACGGCTCGATGTCGGCCCGCCAGGGCGGCGAGGGCGCCATCCGCCGCGCCCTCGTGGAGGCCGACCTCGTGGCCTGCATGGTCGCGCTGCCCCCGCAGTTGTTCCGCAGCACCCAGATCCCGGCCTGCGTCTGGTTCCTGTCCAAGGACAAGGGCTCCCGGCGGGGCGAGATCCTGTTCATTGACGCGCGCTCGCTGGGCGACCTCGCCACCCGCACCGAGCGGGTCCTGTCCCCGCTCGCCATCGCCCGTATCGCCGGCACCTACCACGCCTGGCGCCAGGCCCCGCCGACCGCCCCCGGCCACGCCGGTGCCCCTGGCTACGCCGATGTTCCGGGGCGGGCCGGTGCCCCCGGCTACGGCGACGTCCCCGGCCACGCCGGTGCCCCCGGCTGCGGCGACGTCCCGGGCCGCGCCGACCTCCCTGGCTGCGCTGGCGTCCCCGGCTGCGTCGATGTCCCCGGCTTCTGCTACGCGGCCCCGCTGGCCGAGGTCCGCGCGGGCGGCCACGTCCTGATCCCCGGCCTGTACGTCGGCGCCCCTCGCCCCCCGGCCGACGCCGAGCCCCCGGCTGACCGGGTCGCCCGCCTCACCGAGGAGCTGTACGAGAACTTCGCCGAGTCGGCCCGCCTCGCCGACGCCGTCCGCGCCCAGTTGGGCTCCCTCCCCGCCGACGCCGCCCGGGTCCCCGCCGGCGAGGACCCGGGCCAGCCGCTCCCGCCCGTCTGATAACAGCAAGATGCGTCCACGCCGGAGCGATGAGCGGGAGGGATTGCCGTCGATTAGACGCACAGGTGAACCAAATCGACGGCGGTCTCCCGTCGGCGAGGCGATAGGTGCCCCAGGCCGCAGTTGGCGGAAGCGGGCGCCCGAAGAAGCACGTCATGTCACCATGTGCGCATGGTCGTTGTCCTTCCGAAGTCACTTGACGCCCTGCTCGCCCTCCAGCATGACGTGGTGACGACCGCCCAGGCCCTGGAGCGGGGCACCTCGAAGCCCGAAATCGCCCGGCTCGTGCGCGGCGGCCACTGGCAGCGCCTGTACCGGGGGGTCTACTACGTCTACAACAGCCCCGTCCCGCGCCGCTCGCAACTGCACGGCGCACTGCTGGGCGCCGGTCACGGCGCGGTGCTCAGCCACGAGACGGCGGCCGAGGTCTGGCGGATCGCGGACCGCCCGTCGCAGTCCATCCACGTCAGCGTGCCCCGCAAGACCGGCCCGGTCACGCGGGCCGAGGGGGTCAGCGTCCACTACTCGGCGCGGTTGCCCGCAGGGGAGTGCCGAGGCGCGGTCGGGCTGGGAATGCCGCCGGTGATCGCGGCGGAGGAGGTCATCTACGACCTCGCGCAGGTCGCGGTGACCGCCGAGGAAGCGGTCAACTGGGCGATCAGGGCATGCCAGCGCAAGTGCACGACCCCCGACCTCATCAGCATGCACATGCTGGAGCCGGGCCACCGGGACTGGCGCTGGCGGGAAGACCTGCGGGACGCGCTCACGGAGATCCGAGCTGGCGTCGAGTCGCCCCTGGAGCGCCGCTACCTGCACGACGTGGAGCGGGCGCACGGCCTGCCGTCGGGCCGCCGCCAGGTGAAGGCGAAGCGCGGCACCTCCGTCCAGTACCAGGATGTCCGCTACGCGGACTTCGGCGTGGCGGTGGAGCTCGACGGGGCGCGCTACCACCGGGCCGACGCCCGCAGCCGTGACGACCTCCGTGATAACAGCAACACCCTTGAGGGCCTCCTGACGTTGCGCTACGGCTGGAACCACGTCGCGTACCACCCCTGCGAGGTGGCCCGGGAGGTGTGGACGCTGCTCGCCCAGCGAGGCCGCGTCGGCGGCTTCCGACGTTGCCCCCGCTGCGCTGCCCTGTCGGCGCCGCAGCCGCCCCTCCCGCCGCCACCAGCCCGTCGCGGGGCGTAGCCCATCGCGGTCCCGGCCGAAGCCAGCAGTCGTGCGGCACTCCGGGCCGGGACTGCCGTCGGTTGGAGCCAAATACGCGCCGAATCGGCGGCACTCCAGGCTTGCTGGCTGATAGCGGCAAGAAGCCAGCGGTGAGCGGCGGTCATGTAGTGCTGGCGAGCGGGATTGCCCTCGGGTGGAACTACCTACGCGCCGAATCGGCGGCACTCGAGAGTCCGCGATGATAACAGCAAGAGACGGGCCGGGGGCCGCCAGCCCGGCGAGGGCCGCAAGCAGAAGTGCCGTCGATTGGAATCACATATGAGCCAAATCGACGGCAATCCCAACCTATCAACTGATAACAGCAAGAGGCGGCCCGCAGGCGGGGGGTCGGGGGCGGCTCGCGTGTGGCCGGATGGCGCTCCATGGGCGCGTGGTCGGCTATACGTCCGTGCGGGGGCGCCAGGAAATGATGGTCTGGTGGGCGGGATCCCAGCGGTCGCAGCTGCCGTCGGGGGTCTCGCGGTAGTGGCGGTAGTTCGGGCCGTCAGGGAGGAAGACCGCGACCGGGGCGCCGCACTCGGCGCAGAACGGCTCCTGCCCCGCCTCGCCCGCCAGGTCGGCGATGCCCCGGGCCGCCGCCACCACGTCGTTGATGATGTCGTAGGTGGCGGGGGAGTAGGTGCACAGGTACTCCAGCATGTCAGCCATCTGCTCCTGGTCCAGGTCCCGCAGGCCCGCGACCCGCGCGTCGGCCCCGGCCCGGTGCGCCCAGTCGGGCTGCCCGCAGCGCGGGCACCAGTCCAGCGCCCCGAACGGCCGCGGGTAGCCGCCCGGCCGCGCGAACGCGTCGCACGCCAGCGAGAACTGGGGAAAGACGGGCTGCACGGGCATGCTGCCTCCTGACGATGGTGACCGGGTCCCTGGGGTCGCCCGGTGCTCGCGGCCCGCCGGCGGCCCACCGGGATTCGCTCCTTTATTCTATAAGCTTTACCCCTCGGCTCCCATCATTGGACCGGCGTGTCGCCTCGCCTCGCGATCCTCGCCCCGGCCGCCGGGGCGCCCCGGCGCGAGCGGTGCGACTCCACGCAGGCGGGACTGGCAACCCGCCAGCCGTTTCTTTCACGAACCCGGTCCCGGCCCTGCCCCGTCCGCGCGGTCGCGCAGGCGGGGCGCGGGCATTCCAGAGTGCGATCACTGCTCGCCGTCGCCGCTAATCCAGCCGCGCCGGCGCGGCCTGCCCGCCAAGGTACCCGCTGGCAATCACCCGATTCCGTCCGGCGGCGGAAGCCAGTTTCGTAGCAGCCGGTGCCGCCCGGCTTGATATCTAAGTATCTATAATGCTAGCATTCTTGTCATGGGTAGCGGTGAGGTCAAGCAGTTCAACGTGTACCTGCCGGTCGAGCTGATCAAGCGGCTCAAGCACCACGCGGTCGAATACGAGCAGTCGCTGAGCTCGATCGTGACCGAGGCGCTCCGTGCCCACCTGGACCGGGCCGAGGGCCGGGAGCCAGGGGCAGGCAAGCGGGAGGAGAGCCCGGATGACTGACGGCATCGAGGCAGTGTTCCTGGAGACGCGCAACTGGGGGAAGGCGGCCCGGTTCTTCCAGGCCCTGGGCTACGAGATCGAGTTCGAGACCGATCACAGCTCGGGCCAGCTGCGCAGCAAGACCGGGCCGCCGCTGTTCATCGCGGAGGTCCCGGCCGACCGCGAACCGGGCCTCCAGCTCGTCTTGCGGGTGCCCGACGCGACCGAGGCCGGCGTTGGCGCGCTCGCCCTCGACGGCCCGTTCGAGCCGACGCACTTCGGCACGCAGATGACCACCGTCCGCGACCCGGACGGGCGGACCTGGGGCCTGCAGGCGCCGCTGGCCAGCCCGGCGAACGGCCCTAAACCATGAGCGGGGAAGCCAACTCGACGGCGGTCCGCACCGCCCTGTGGCGGGTGCTGCACGTGCTCATCGACGAGCCGCCGTACGTGCTCGACGACCGTCTTGGCCTGCGCATCATCGGCGCGGCGGACGACGGCGACTGGCGCCAGCGGCCCGACATGGACCCCGGGGGAACGCGGTCCAGCCGGTCCTCGATCGTGGCCCGGGCCCGCGCGATCGAGGACATCGTGACGAGCTCGGGCGCCCGGCAGTACGTGGTCCTCGGGGCCGGGCTGGACACCTTCGCCCAGCGGAGCACGGGGACCACGCGGGTCTTCGAGGTCGATGCCCCCGCCACCCAGGCCTGGAAGCGGCGGCGGCTAGCCGACCTCGGCCTGCTGGAGCCCGGACGCCTGTGCCTGGTGCCGGTCGACTTCGAGGCCGGGCAGTCCTGGCTCGCTGAGGTCGTGGCGGCGGGCCTCGACCCGGCGATCCCGGCGGTCGTGTGGATGCTCGGCGTGACGATGTACCTGACCCGGGCGGCGATCTCGGCGACGCTGCGCGCGGCCGCCTCGCTCGCGCCGGGCTCGGTCCTGGTCTTCAGCTACTCGCTTCCGGTCGAGATGGCGCCACCGGAAATTCGCCCGGTCCTGACGGCCGCCGCCGCGGGGGCCGCCGCCTCCGGGCATCCCTGGCTGAGCCTGCTCGCCCCCGACGAGGCGGCCAGCCTCGCGCGGGCGGCCGGATTCGGCGACGTGCGCATCGTGACGTCGGCTGACCTGCACGACCGCTACTTCGCGGGCCGCCGCGACGGCCTCAGCCCGGTCGGCGGCGAAGACCTCGTGATCGCCACCCGGCGTGGTGATGGGGGGTTAGCGGGCGGCCCGGCCGGCCTCCCAGTCGGCCCGGGTCATCCGGTACATGACCCAGTCGCGGCCGATCTCGGTGATGATGCCGTCCTCGTGCCAGCCGACGTGGCCGAACACTGACCGCATGGCGTGGTTGGCCGCGTCAGTGCCGGCCTCGACCACCTGGGCGCCGCGCTGCTCGAACAGCCAGCCGGCGAACAGCGCCAGCGCTTCCCGGCCGTAGCCCTGGCCCCGCACGCCTGACCGCAGCTCGATCCCGATGTCGAACGTCCCCGGCGGGAGCGGGCGCCGGGGCGGCACGAAGGTCTGGATCCGCCCGATCGACGTGCCGTCCAGGTCGATCGCGAGGTCCAGCCAGCCGTCGCGCATCTGGCCCGAGCGCGCCAGCCGCGCCCGGAACGCGGACTCGTCGGGCAGTACCCCGATCGAGATCGGGTCGGCCGCCACCATCGCCTGCCACTCGGCGTCGATCTCGGCCGTCCGCAGGGGCCGCAAGACCAGCCGGGGGCCACGTATCACCACTTCACCAGCCATGTCAGCAGTATTGTTCCCCGGCTGGCCGTTGCCCAGTCCCGCGACCGGGCAACCGGACTGCCGTCGATTGGGCGCACAGGTGAAGCTAACCGACGGCAGTCCGGGGTTCCTGTCTGATAACAGCAACAATCTCGGTTAGCGGACCGACTGCAAGGCTGATAACAGCAACAAAATCGGATAGCGGGCCAGCGCTTACATGGACCGCTGATAACAGCAAGACGCGATCCGCCGACAAGGGGCTGCCGACACGGGGCAGGCCGCCAGCAAGGGGGCGCCAGCAGGCGGGTCGTCATTCGCAGGGGGCGGTCTGGCGGCAAGCGGTCCGCTGGGAGCGGGAGGCGGGCCGGCTACAGGTACCTGGACCGGGTCCGCACCAGCACGTCGCGCGCCTCGCTCCACAGCGCCTCGACTAGCTCGCCGGCGGGGACGGCGGGGCGGGTGAGCGGGTAGGCCTGGCCGGCCCACAGGTTGACGTATCCGGCCTGGCCGGCCTCCCGGGCCGCCTTCCGCAGCGGGGACGTCAGGTGGTGCACCTCGGGGTAAGCCGCCGGCGCCTCAGCGGTGTGCGCGCGCAGGAACTCGTTCTCGATCCCGCGCGCCGTCCGCCCGCTGAACGCCCGGGTCAGCCGGGTCCGGGGCGGATCGCCCGGGCCGGCCGGGTGGAGGGCGGCCCGGTGCACGGCGGCGGTCCCGGCTTCCGGGCAGTCCAGCAGCGCGGTGCCGAGCTGGACCGCCCGCGCCCCCAGGCACAGCGCCGCCGCGATCGCGGCCCCGGTCGCGATGCCGCCGGCCGCGACCACCGGCACCGGCCCGGCCGCGGTCACCAGCTGCAGCAGCGCCAGCAGCCCGGTCGCGGCGTCCGGGTCATCGCCGTCCCCGCCCCGGTGCCCGCCCGCTTCCGCCCCCTGGGCGATGATCACGTCCGCCCCGGCGGCGGCCGCCCGCCGGGCCTCGCCCGGGGTGCCAACGGTCACCCAGACCTCGCTACCCCGCCCGTGCAGCGCGTTGACCAGGTCACGACTCGGGATCATGAACGCCAGCGACACCACCGGGACCGGGTTCTGGATGAGGTAGCGGACCTTGTCGTTCCAGTCGTCGGTGTCGTACCGGGCGGTGCCCAGCCCGGCCCCGACCGCGCGGGCGTCGGCGGCGATGGCCCCGGCGTAGGCGTCCACGGCGGCCGGGTCGGCGGGATCGCCCGAGCCGAACAGGTTGACGCCGAACGGCCGCCGGGTGAGCTGCCCGGTCCGCTGGCGGCGGGCGTCGAGCTCGTCAGCCGACAGGTACCCGGCCGCCAGGAACCCCAGCCCGCCCGCGTTGCTGACGGCGGCGGCCAGTTCCGGCGTGGACGGGCCGCCCGCCATCGGCGCGCCGACGACCGGGATCTCGCAGTTGTCGAGGATCATGCCCCCATCCTCCCGGGTCCGGCTCCCCGGGGCCGCAGGCCGACCCAGCGGCCACCGGACCGCCCGCAGCTTGCTGCACCAGCTCATCACCGAGCACCAGCGCCGCCGTCTTGCCCGGGCTCGCCTCGTGGATTCGCGTGTCCTGGCTGCGTCCCGGCCGGGCGGGGACGGCGCCGCGGGCCTCCGTCCGCCGCTAGCCGGACAGGCCCAGCAGCGCGATCGCGCCGGCGGCGTAGGCGCGGGCCTCCGGCCGCGTCGGCGCCGGGGCCAGGCCCAGCAGGCGGCGGCGGTGCGCCTCGCCCAGCAGCAGCGAGAACAGCGGCTCGGCGAGGGCCGCCCGGGCCGGGCCGGCCTCGGCCCGGATGTGCTCGGCCAGCCGGGCCATGTGCCGCGCGTCCCCCCGGGAGTGCAAGATCAGCGCCAGCTCGGGGAACCGGCCCGCCTCGGCGATCACCAGCCGGTGCAGGCCCACCAGCTCATCGGAGTGCACCCGGTAGACGATGTTGGCCGCCAGCGCGGTCAGCGTGCCGTGGTCGCTCGCGGCGTCGAGGCTGACCCCGGTGGCCAGGTCGGTCACCATCGCGGCGAACAGCCCCGCCTTGTCCCCGAAGTAGGCGTACAGCGTTCGCTTGGTCACCTTCGCGGCCGCCGCCAGCTCGTCGATGGTGCTGTTGTCGAACCCGGACCGCAGGAAAACGCCGAGGGCGATGCCGAGGATCTGCGCCTCGCGCGCCTGCCGCTCGGCCGCCGTGGGCCGCCCGCGCTTACGGACGTCGGGGACCTGGGACTCCACCAACCTGGGACTCCAGCAATATTCGAGACTACCTTCCCACGCTCTTGGGACAGTTAGCGCGGTACGATCAAGCCACAGCTTAAATGACACTGCATAGTCTCATTATCATCATGCGGCGACCGTGGCAACCAGCGTGGGTCGCAGGGAAGGCTAACGATGGTAAGTCACACGCGGGGCGGCGAGCCTCGTCAGCGGCGGTCACCCGCGGCTAGGGGCAAGTCCGGCGCGGACGCCCCGCCGCCCGCCGGCGGCGAGCAGCTGACGCAGTACTACCGGGACATGCTGCTGATCCGCCGGTTCGAGGAGCGGGCCGCCCGCGCCTACACCGAGGCGCTGATCGGCGGCTACTGCCACCTGAACCTGGGCGAGGAAGCTGCCGTCGTCGGCCTCATGGCGGCCCTGCGGCCCACCGACTACCTGTTCACGAACTACCGCGAGCACGGCTACGCGATCCAGCGGGGCATCGACCCCAAGCGGGTCATGGCCGAGCTGTACGGCCGGGCGGACGGCGTGTCCAAGGGCTGGGGCGGGTCGATGCACATGTTCGACCTCACCCACCGGCTGCTGGGCGGCTACGGCATCGTCGGCGGCCAGCTCCCGCTCGCCACCGGCGCCGCCCTCGCGATTGACTACCGCGACGGCGACGACGTTGTCATGTGCACGATGGGTGACGGCACCGCCGCCATCGGCGCCTTCCACGAGTCGCTCAACATCGCGGCCCTGTGGAACCTGCCGGTGGTCTTCGTGGTGATCAACAACCACCTCGGCATGGGCACCACCATCGAGAAGTCGGCCGCCGAGCCCGAGCTGTACAAGCGCGGCGCGGCCTACCGGATGGCGGCCGCCCGCGTGGACGGGGCCGACCCGGCCGAGGTGCGCCAGGCCGCGGCGGTGGCGGTCGAGTCCGCCCGCGGCGGCCAGCCGTACCTGCTGGAGGTCATGACCGAGCGGCTGCGCGGCCACTCGGTCGTCGACCCGGCCAAGTACCGGTCGGCGCAGGAGAACGAGCGGCTGAAGGCGGCCGACCCGCTGCACACGTTCGCCGCCAAGCTCGCCGCCAACGGCATCCTGGACGAGCTCGACGTCGAGGGGATCGAGAAGGAGGTCGCGTCGGTCGTGGCCGAGGCCGCCGCCTTCGCCGCCAACAGCCCCAGCCCCTCGGTCGAGACGCTGTTTGACTACACCTATGCTTCCCCGGTGCCGAATGACTCTCGCCGGCTGCCGGGCCAGCCCCTGTTCGAGCCGGCCCCGCTCCCCGGAGGTGCGTCCGCATGACCATCATGACCTACCGGCAGGCGCTGCACGACACGCTGCGCGCCGAGATGCTGCGTGACGACGATGTCCTCCTGATGGGCGAGGAGATTGGCGTCTTCGAGGGTTCGTACAAGATCACCGCCGGCCTGCTGGCGGAGTTCGGCCCCAAGCGGGTCCGCGACACCCCGATCGCCGAGGAGGCCTTCACCGGCGCGGCCGTGGGCGCGGCGATGCTGGGCCTGCGCCCGGTCGTGGAGATCATGACGATCAACTTCTCGCTGCTGGCGCTGGACCAGATCGTCAACCACGCGGCCAAGATCTACGGCATGTTCGGCGGCCAGTCCAAGGTGCCGCTCGTCATCCGCACCCCCGGCGGCGGCGGCCAGCAGCTCGGCGCGACCCACTCGCAGAACATCGAGCTGTACTACGCCTTCGTCCCCGGCATGAAGGTCGTCGCCCCCAGCACCCCGGCCGACGCCAAGGCGCTGCTGCTGGCCGCGATCCGCGACGACGACCCGGTGCTGTTCCTGGAGAACCTGGCCCTGTACAACACCAAGGGCGAGGTCCCCGAGGAGAACGTCCCGGCCCAGATCGGCCAGGCCGCGATCACCCGGCCCGGCAAGGACCTGACGCTCATCGGCTACTCGCGCATGGCCCACGTCGCCACCGAGGTAGCCGAGCAGCTGGCCAGCACCGAGGGCATCGACATCGAGGTCATCGACCTGCGCAGCCTGCGGCCGCTGGACCGCGACACGATCATCGCCTCGGTCCGCAAGACCCACGCCGCCGTCGTGCTGGAAGACGACTGGCTGACCTACGGCATCGGCGCGGAGATCGCCGCGTCGATCTCCGACGGGGCCTTCGACGACCTCGACGCGCCGGTCCGCCGGGTCGCGATGGCCGAGGTGCCGATGCCCTACGCTAAGCCGCTGGAGACCGCGGCCCTGCCGTCGCGCTACGACGTCATCACCGCCATCCGCCAGACGCTCGCGGCGGTCGGCCACCGCACGGGCAAGAACAGCCCCGGGGCAAGCGCCCCGGGCAAGAGCAGCGCTGGATCGAGCAGCACGGGAGTGCCCGCCGGAGTGAAGGCATGATCGAGATCAAGATGCCGCGCCTGTCCGACACGATGGAGGAAGGCGCGATCTCCACCTGGCGCAAGCACCCCGGCGAGCCGGTCGCGGTGGGCGATGTCCTGGTCGAGATCGAGACCGACAAGGCCGTCATGGAGTACGAGGCCTACCAGGCCGGCGTGCTGTCCAAGATCCTGGTCGACGAGGGGCAGACCGCCCAGATCGGCACCGCGATCGCCCTCATCGATGACGGCTCTTCCTCAAATGAGGACGCTCCCGCCGCGAGCGAGCCCGCCGCTGATAACAGCAAGAAGCCGGAGGCGGCCGGGGCGGACGCCCCCGAGCAGGCACCGGCCGCTTCCGGTCCGGACGCGCCGCCGGCGCCAGCCAGCTCAGCGCCAGCCAGCTCAGCGCCAGCCAGCTCAGCGCCAGCCAGCTCAGCGCAGGCCAGCTCAGCGCAGGCCAGCCCGGCCGCCGCCAGCGCCAACGGCCACGGCGACGTGCGGCTGCTCGCCTCCCCGCTGGTCCGCAAGCTCGCCCGCGAGGGCAACCTGGACCTGTCCCGGGTGCAGGGGAGCGGGCCCGGCGGCCGGATCATCCGGGCCGACCTCAGCGGCCTGCTGGCAGCCGACGCGGGCACCGCCCCGCCCGCTGCCCCCGCGCCGGCTGCCCCGGCTGGCCCGGGCACGGGAGCCGGCCAGGCCGCCGCGGTGGCCCCGGCGGCCGCCCAGCCGGACGCGGCCCCGGCCGAGACGGCCCCGGCTCCGGCGGACGACGTGCGCGGCGCGCGGCAAGTGCCGGTCAGCCAGGTCCGCCGGGTCATCGCCCGGCGCCTGTCGGCCAGCGCGCGGGAGATCCCGCACTTCTACGTGACCGCCGCGGCCGACGCCGAGGAGCTGATGGCGCTGCGGGCCGACCTCAACGGCAAGCTCACCGCGGCCGGGCGGCCCAAGCTCAGCGTCAACGACCTGCTGATCCGGGCCGTGGCCCTCGCCCTGCGGGCGCACCCGGAGGTCAACGCGTCCTACGAGGGCGAGTCGGCCGCCACGATGCTGATCCACGACCGGGTCAACATCGGGGTCGCGGTCGCGGCCCCCAGCGGCCTGATCGTCCCGGTCATCCCGGACGCCGACACCAAGACCGTCACCCAGCTCGGGGCCGAGGCGAAGGAGCTGGTCAAGCTCGCCGCCGACCGCAAGCTCACCCCGGCCCAGACCAGCGGGGGGACGTTCACGATCAGCAACCTGGGGATGTTCGGGGTGGAGGACTTCACCGCGATCATCAACCCGCCGGAGGCGGCGATCCTCGCCGTCGGCGCGACGACCCGCGAGCCGGCCGTCGTCGGCGACGAGATCGTGCCGCGCTACCGGATGCGGTACACGATGTCCAGCGACCACCGCGTCATCGACGGCGCCCTGGCCGCGAGGTTCCTCAAGACCCTGACCGAGCTGATCGAGAGCCCCTGGCTCATCGTCGCCTAGCCGCTCCCGCGTGACGGGCCCGCGCCGGATCACCCGGCGCGGGCCCCGGCGCGCTAGCGGGCCGGCGCTAGCCGGCGTAGGTCCCGCAGCCGATTTTGGCGGAGTCCCGCCACTTCATGACGTT
>DATBEM010000221.1:0-17499 GCA_036276115.1 Trebonia sp. | reverse complement strand
CGGGCGGTGTTCATCTTGCGCGAGGCGTTCGGCTACGGCTACCCCGACATCGCCCGGATCACCGGCAAGGCCGAGGCGAACTGCCGCCAGGTCTTCGCTCGCGCCCGCCGCCGCGTCGCCGCCGGAACCGGCGACGGGACTGGGCACGGGGAGCTGCCCGGCCCGCCCCCGGCCGCCCGCCGGGCGGCGGGCGAGGAGCTCGCCCGCCGCTTCTTCGAGGCCGCCGCCGGCGGCGACATGGCGGCGCTGCTGGCGATGCTCGCGCCCGACGTCGCCTTGACCGGCGACGGCGGCGGCAAGGCGCAGGCCCTCAGCGGCCCGCTGCACGGCCGGGAGCCGGTGGCGCGCCTGCTGGCCGGCTTGTTCCGCCGCGGCCGCGCCCTCGGCGCGTCCCTCCGCCTGGCCTCGGTCAACGGCCAGCCCGGGGCGGTCTCCTACGACGCCGCGGGCCAGGTCGTCAGCGTGTTCGCGCTCGACATCCGCGGCGGCCTCGTCCAGGCGATCGGCTCGGTCGTCAACCCCGACAAGCTCGGCCACCTCGGCCCGGTCTCCGACCTCGCCCGCCGCCCGGCCCGGGAATGAGGCGTCCCCGCGCCGATTGCGGCGCGCCCGCGCTCATGTCCGCTCGCTTTCTTTCACGGGCCCGCCCCCGGCCCGCCCGCCGCTCCGCAGCCGCACCGGCTCCCCGGGCGGCCAGCGGCAGGCCAGGCGGCGGCCCGGACAGCGGCGAGCACTGTCACGAGCGGCCAGCGGCGTCTCCAGGGCGGACACCGCCTTTCGGATACGCCGGCTAGGGCCGCCTCGCGTGGCTGGCGGCAGTGCGCCCGCGCTAGTGTCGCCTCGCTTCTTTTCACGGGCCGGTTCTCGGCTCGCCCGGCGCCGCGCGGCAGTACCGGCCCCCTGGCCCGGGCGACGGCAGTACGGATAGGGGCGCTGTCACGTGCCAGCCGGCAGCGCCTCCAGCGCCCGGGCCGCCTCCGGGTAGGCGCTCGCCAGGGCCGCGCCTGGGGCGGCAGCCTCGGCTGGCGCCCACGGGTCGGCGCAGCCGAGCAGGCTCGCGACCGCGTCGCAGGTTGCGGGGTAGGCCGCCAGCAGCGCCAGCCCCTGGCCGCCGGCCGCGCGGGCAGGCGGCGCCACCGCCGGGGCGAGCGCTGCCGCGCGCCAGGGCGGGACCCACGCGTCCAGGTCCGCCAGCCGGGCCGGGAAGACGCGGGCGGCCTCGCGGATCAGCAGCGGCGCCAGCTCGGCCCCTCCGCCCGCAGGGTGGAGATGAGGGCGGGCAGCCACGGCAGCAGGACCGGGTCGGGCAGCCGCGCGAACGCGTTCGACACCGCCTCCACCACGAGCCCGGTCAGGCCCGGGACCGGCTCCAGGGCGTGCAGGAAGCCGCTGAGGTAGCGCGGGTAGGCGGGCACCAGCATCGGGCTGGCGAGCAGCTCGTCGCACCGCGCCCGCAAGTCAGCCTGGGCCAGCTGCCCCAGCTGGACCTGGCCGCCCACAGCAGCGCCGTCCTGGCCTGGTCCTGCGGGTGCGACTGGGCGACCGCGAGCTCCAGCTGGGCCCGGTCGCAGCCGAGCGACAGCGCCAGCCCCTCCATGCTGAACAGGAAGCCGAGCATCGCCGCGACCTGCCGGGCGGTCGCCTCCTGGTCGGTGAACGCCATCGGCAGCAGCGTGCGGTAATGCGCGTAGCCGGCCTTGACGAACGACTCGATCCACGACGGCAGGGCCGGCTCGCTGGTCCGGTAGAACGCCAGCAGCCGCCGGGTGCGGCGCAGCACCTGCGGCGCCCCGTCCACCGTCCGCTCGGCCGGCAAGACGTCCAGCGCGCGCCCCGAGCTCGTCCGCCAGGCGGCGGCTGCCCAGGTACAAGGTCGCGTCCTCGACCGCCGCGAGCACGGTCGCGGTGGTGGCCTGCGGGCCGTAGGCGGCCCGGCGCAGTCGCTGCTCCAGCACCTGCTCGATGCTGACGCCCTCGTAGCCCAGCTCGATGAGCGCCCGCGGCACGCGGCGCGCACGTTCGCGCCCGGCCCGGGCACGGCCGTGCTCCCGCTGGCAGTGTTCCCGCTAGCGGCGGGCCGGGCTCCGGCCGGGGGCGCCCGGTCGCCTCGGCGACCCGGCTCACGAGCGCGTCGTGGACCGCGCCGAGCGGCGCCGCGCGGGCGGCGGCCAGCGCGATCAGGTGGTCCTCGGCGGCGTTCCCGGCCGCCGCCTTCCCGGCCGCCTCGGCGACCCGGGTCGCCAGCGGCGTCCCCGCGACCGCGGCCGCCAGCTGGTCCAGGGCGGCGCCCTGGGCGGGCTGCGGGCGCAGCAGGCCCAGGGCGGGCACCTGGTCGAAGGCGTCCACCGCGGCGAGGGCGTCATCGAGCCCGTCGGCCGGCACCGTCAGCAGGTCGGCCCGCATTACGCGCCCGCCCTGGTCGTCGGGAACCAGTGCATCTCCGGCACTGGCGCGGTCGCGGGGGCGAGGTCCAGGTAGGCCAGGTGGCGCAGGAACCGGCTGAAGACTGGCGCGGCCGCCTTGGAGTCGTCCGGCGACGGCCGGGTCAGGCTCACCGCCCGGCTGATGGCGTGCGCGTCGGGCTCGCCGTCGCCGTCGCCCGCGACCTCGGCCCGCAGGTAGCGGATGACGCGGCCGGCCCCGTACTGCAGCGCTGCCTCAGCGACCAGCGCGAGGATGTGGTTGCAGAACCCGCCCCGGGCGCCGCCGCACGGCCGGTTGTTGTTGGTACTGCACGCATAGGCGAAGCTGCCGGCGGCGATCGACGAGACGTAGACCCGCTGGATATCCGAGCCGCTCGACACCACGCCCTGCAGGCGCCCGTCGGCCAGCTCCACGAACGGGACCTTGGCCAGCTTCCGCGGCCGCGCGGTTGCACCACCCGCACCATGCTCGACTTCTCCCAATCTGGCAACGGGGCGTCTCCAATGCATCAGGGGGATTTCGGCGCCGCATCAGGCGGCACGAGCGAACATGCACGTCCCCGCTGACATTTCCCGGCGGCGAATTCTGCACGCCTGTGACCAGGGCATTCATCCGGCGATGGCGCTGCCCGGGGCAGGCGGGCGCAATACTGGACGCCGAGCCTGGCACGAGTTCGGGCGGGGCTTCGTTCCATGTTCTGGAAGCGAGGCGGCTCTTCATGGTGGTGCCCGCGGGGGTGCCGCGACGGGCAGACCAGGCGGCAGGAGGGGACACCCCAGTGGAATCAGCGGGCAAGTGCGATCAGGCCATGCACGCCGCCGCCGGCGGCCCCGTCGGCGGTGGCCCCGTGACCGGCAGCGACCCCGTGAGCAGTGACGGCGCCGGCCGTGCCGGCGTGAGCACCGGCCCCGACGGCAGCAACCCGGGCGGCAGCAACCCGGGCGGCACCGGCCCCGACGGCAGCGAGCCCGCCAGTACCGGGGCGGCCCGGCCGCCCCTGGCCCCGTGGCCCGGGCAGGGACCGGGCGAGCGGTCGAACACCGAGCTCGTCCTGGCCGCCCGGGCGGGGGACCAGGAAGCGTGGAACGCCCTGGTCGGGCGGTACGAGACCCTGCTGTGGAACCTCACCCGCCAGTTCCGCCTCGGCCGGGCCGACGCCGCCGACGTGGTCCAGACGACCTGGCTGCGGCTGCTGGAGAGCCTGGGGAAGGTGGCCGATCCCGAGCGGCTGGCCGGCTGGCTGAGCACCACCGCCCGCCGCGAGTGCCTGCGCGTGTCCCGCCGGGGCGACTACCCGCGGCCCGGCGACGACTTCGCCATGATCCCCGACGCCGGCCCCGCCCCCGGCGATCGCCTGCTCCGGAGCGAGCAGAACGCCGAGCTGTGGGCGGCCCTGGACCGGCTGAGCGAGCCCTGCCAGCGCCTCCTGCGGGTGTTCATGTCCGACCCGCCCCCGACCTACGCCGAGGCCGCCCTGATCCTGGACATGAAGGTCGGCAGCATCGGCCCGACCCGCCAGCGCTGCCTGGCCCACCTGCGCAAGCTGGCCGGCATCGAGGGCCTGGGGCCGAGCCAGTAACTTGCGCGTTGCGCATCTCTCGCGTAAGGCGACGCGGCGACCGCCCGTAACTTGACTGACTGGACGCTCATTTATAAGCTGACGGCATGGCCCGGCCGAAGAGCGACGACAAGCGCGACGCGCTGCTGGCGGCGGCGGTCCGCGTCATCGTCGCCCAGGGCCTCAGCGCGCCCACGGCCGTCATCGCCCGGGAGGCCGGGGTGTCCAACGGCTCGCTCTTCACCTACTTCCCGACCAAGGCTGACCTGTTCAACCAGCTCTACCTGGAGCTGAAGACGGGCATGGCCCTCGCCTCACTCGAAGGAGTGACCCCGCCGGGGCCGGTGCGCGACCAGTTCGCCCGCATGTGGGCGAACTGGATGCGCTGGGCGACCGCCCATCCCGGTAAGCGGCGGGCGCTCGCCCTGCTCAGCGTGTCCGACGACATCACGCCGGAGACCCTCGCGGCCGGGCACGGGGCGATGGCGTCGATCGCGGGCATGGTCGAGCAACTGCGGGCGAGCGGCCCCATGAAGGACGCGCCGATGGCATTCGTCGTCGCGATCATGAACTCCCTGGCCGAGGCGACGATGGACTTCGTCGCGACCGATCCCAGCCAGGCAGCCGAGCACAGCCAGGCCGGGTTCGACGCCCTGTGCCGGGCGCTCGGCGGGTTATTTTTTGACCCTATGAAT
The DNA here is from genome assembly GCA_036276115.1 of Trebonia sp. GTDB lineage: Bacteria > Actinomycetota > Actinomycetes > Streptosporangiales > Streptosporangiaceae > Trebonia. The sequence goes on along the minus strand of DATBEM010000221.1, from coordinate 12,822 downwards.
GACTGTCCAGACAGCCAGCTAAGGAGCAGGTCATGACACCGGCAAGCAGCGCGCACATCATCACCGGCCCGACCTCCGGCATCGGCTACCGGACGGCGCTGGAGGTGGCCAGGCACGGGACAGTGGTGCTCGTCGGCCGTAACCCGGCCAAGCTCGGCGCGGTCCGGCGCGAGATCGAGCGGGCCGGCCACCAGGCGGTCGAGGTCGTCTGTGACCTGTCCGACCTGGCCGCCGTCCGCCGCGCGGCGGGCGAGATCGCCGCCCTCGGCCTGCCGCTCGCGGGCCTGGTCAATAACGCCGGCAGCAGCGCGATGCGCGCCGCCAGGAACGCCCAGGGCTGGGACTCGGTGTTCGCCACGAACCACCTCAGCCCCTTCGCGCTCACCGAGGCGCTCTTGCCGCAGCTGCCCGACGGCGCGAGCGTGGTCTTCGTGTGCTCCGGCGTCGAGGACCCCGAGCGCGGGCCGGCCAAGGTCGCCGGCTTCCGGGGCGGCCGCTTCATCTCCGTCGAGGCGAGCGCGCGGGGCGAGTGGGAGCCGGGTGGCTCCTCCCTTCCTGGCGCCGACGCCTACGCGACCTCCAAGCAGTGCGAGCTCGCGGCGGTGCTGGCGTTCGCCCGCGAGACCCCCCGGCTGCGCTTCAACGCGGTCGAGCCGGGCTTCACCCCGGCCACCGGCCTCGGCCGCGACGCGCCCCTTGCGTTCCGCCTGCTGGCCCGGTACGTGCTCGCGCCGCTGGCCCCGTTCATCAAGTACTGGAGCACCCCCGGCCGGGCCGGGAAGGTCATCACGAGCGTCCTGCTGCACGAGTCCGGCTCCGGTGGCTACTACGACGAGCGCGGCAGGCCAATGCTCGGGTCGGCCCTCGTCCGCGACCCGGGGTTCCAGGACCGCGTCGTCGCCCAGACCCGTGCCTTCCTCGCGACCGCCGGCGACGCGCGGCAGCGCTAGCCAGGCGGCGCCTTAGGCCCGGGCCGAACGGGGCCCGGCCCGGGCCTGTCCACTGACGACCGGCGGGTTAGCTGCCCATCGTCGCCATGCGCCGCTGGATCTCCTCCTCGGAGACGTCCTCGACGTGGGTCGCGACATCCCACCGGTGGCCGAACGGGTCGGTGAACTCCCCGAGCCGGTCCCCGTAGAACTGGTCCTCGGCTACCCGGCTGATGGACGCGCCCGCGGCGGCGGCTCGTTCCATCACCGCGTCCACGTCGGGGACGTAGACCATCATCGACACGGGCGTCCCGTGCAGCGCGTTGGGCGACTTGTCGCCCAGCTCGGGGCTGGCGTCGGACAGCATGACGAGCGAGTCGCCGATCTCCAGCTCAGCGTGCCCGATCCGGCCGCCCTCCATGGGCATCCGCAGCCGCTCGCGCGCCCCGAGGACATCCTTGTAGAAGTCGATGGCGGCGACCGCCCCGTCGATCGTCAGGTACGGGGCGACTTGCGGGTACCCGTCCGGAATTGGCTTAGCGGCAGTCATAGGCAAAACCTCCTATCTCGGTTACCAGTAGCCATGCCCGGCACCACCAGAAACATGCACCCCAACAGCACCGCGGGCCGGGCCGGGTGACCTCGCGGCCCGCTTCGACGCCCTCGGCCTCGACCCGGCGTTACCGGACCGCGCGACGGACAAAGCCCGCTGCCTGGAGGGCGCGGGCGGCGTCGAGGATGTCACCCGGCACCGGCTCGCCGGGGTCGATGAGCCCGTTCGCCCCTTCCGCCGGACCTTCGACAGGTGCTGCATGACTGTACCCGTCCATGGATAACCTCCGACGCGAGCGAGTCAACGGACGGCGTCCCTGGGTGTCCAGCTGTCTGGAACCAGGAGGTCTGACTCGCTGGCGGCCCGGTAGCGAAAGCTCGGCAGGAACCGGTGCCTGGGGACGGCGGCGAAGGCGGCCTAGTGACGCGCTCCCGGTGGGCCCGGCACAGCAAGACGATCGCGACCGAGCGGGGCAGGCAGCCGTGCGGGCCTGCGCACGGCAGGCTCACCGTCTCAATGACCTGGCGGGCACGCCTCGCCATCGTTGCGCTGCCTGGCTCGGCACCGTGCCCGACCCTGCCCAGGATGCGGGCCAGTTGCGTCGGCCGGGTCCTCGTCGCGGCTAGCAGTACCCGCGCGACGCCCACCGCGAGGTACCCGCAGGTTCTCTCACCCCAAGACAGGGAGATCGGCTCGGGCAGCGCAGTGAGGATGGTCACTTGCCGTGTCCCGGCTGGGCGAGGAGCCCACGGTCGTGAAGCTGGCCGAGTAGCGCCGCGATATCGGCTGCGGCCCGCTCGGCGGAAACGCCGTAGCGGGCCATCAGCATCGAGACGGCGGCGTTCTTCCCCTCGGCAGCGTCACGACCGGCGGCAAGCGTGGCCAGAACGGCAGCGGCCGTTCGGTTGACGTGAAAGAGCGTTCCGCGCTCGGTGTCGAGCAGGGTCATTCCGTCATCCACGCTGGTGGCTCGTACACCGGGCGTTCCGGATCGCGGAGGCGACGAGTTCCTCGGCCTCAGGCGTGGCCCAGGGCGGCAGCATGGGCCGGGCTTCCCACTGTGCTAGGTACTCAGCCGCCGACGGCTTGGTCCGGAGTGTGCTCGCTGACCGGCGCAGCCACATCGCATATGACTCGGGCCGCAGAAGACCTCGCGCGAGCGCTGCCCCGCCCATCTTCTGCACCTCTGCCCGTTGGCCGAAGAGGCCAGCGCCATTCGCGGGAGCGCGGCCCTGCTTCCGATTCTCGCCCCTCGTCGGCGGGTGGCAACTCTCTTAGCGGATAGGGTCCTGTACCGGGTGGCAGGCCGGACGGGGCCGCCGCCTGTGGCGACGGCCCCGTCCGGTGGTGCCCGGGCTTAGCTGAGGGGAGCGGGGGCGGCGACGGACGCGGTGAAGCGGGCCCAGTCGCCGGGGGCCACCCGCAGGACCGGGCCGGCGCCGCTGTCCTTCGTGTCGCGGACGAGGACGGCGCCGCGCACGTGGCCGGCCTCCACGCAGTTGATGCCGCCGTTGTTGCTGTAGCTGGACTTGCGCCAGCCGGGGCTCATTGCTGGCTGTTCCAATGCTCTCGTGCCTCCATCATGTCCGCGCGGGAGTCCTGCGCGTTGCGGGCGCTGGCGCGGATCTTCTCGAAAAGGATAGCCGCCCGGCGGGTTCGCTCCACGTCCTTCGTGGTCTGGTCCTCGAAGGCGGGCATGCCCAGGACATCCGGCTTGCCGAGTCCGCTCGCAATCGTGAAGGGGCCAGAGAGACCCCAGTAAGCGCCCTTGCCCTTGCTGATCTGGAGGGTCACGTGGGGCAGCAGCGAGAGTTCCAGCAGCCGGTCAATCTGAGCGACCATCACCTGCGGGGTGCCGATGAGCAGGTAGAGCACGGCCTCGTGGAGGACGCAGCGGACCTGGACCGGGTCGTCGCGGTGCAAGATCGCCTGCCGGTGCATCCGGAACGAGACCGTGGCGGCCGCCATGCCCTCGTCCATGCCGGGCAGGTCGTACATCGCCTGGGCGTACGGCTCGGTCTGGAAGATACCGGAGACGAGCGTAGTGTCCCAGATGTAAATGGCGTCGGCCTCCGCCTCCGCCTCGAACCAGGGCTTGACCATGTCGGGGATGATGCTGGTCGGGTAAAGGCGGGCGACCTCCCACAGGTCGCTGAGCGTCGCGACCTCGCCGTCGCTCAGCACCTCGCGGTCGCTCAGCACCTCGCGCTTGCCGTTGACGTGCACCCGGCACGCCTCGATCCAGGCGATGAACACGCTGTCGGTGGGAACCTGGACGCCGGTTTCCGCCTTGCTGACGGTGTCCTCGCCCCAGCCAATGCGCTTGCCCAAGGCCGCCTGGGTCGTGTACCCGGCGCTTACCCGGACGCGCCGCAACTGCCGGCCCAGGCGGTGGGCCGGGGGATTACCGTCGAGAATACTGCTGGGCATCAGGGCCTCCCGGGGGAATTCCGATAAGCGCCGATAGGGATCCGATGAGCCCCCGAGGCGCGGGCGGTAGGCACAGCATAACGCGGTGTGGCCGTGAGATGCTGCCGTTTACGAGAGAAAATGAGCGGTGTCGCGAAAAACATCCGCCGAGGCCACGGGGGCTAAGGCGCCATTTAAGAATGCCCTTTATCATTCCTCCGCTAGGTAATGCGCAACGAATTGCGCAGCGGCGAGGGCGGTGATTCAAGAAGTGGCTGTCATGGCGACCGTTCCTCGTAGCGCCTCCATCAAATTGCCTGATAACAGCAAGGAGCGTGCGCGGCGCGCCCGCGCGCCGGCGCCCCTGGCCGCCAGTTTGATAACAGCAAGAAGCGCGCCAGCGCGGCAGGCCAGCTTATGTACCTAGACGGTTACGTACCAAAGTTGGTACATTGGCGGCATGGAAGCTGCCTTGCGGGCACTGGCGGACGAGAGCCGGCGGACGATGCTGGAGACGCTGTCGCGCGGGCCGGCCACGGCGGGCGAGCTGGCGGCGCTGCTGCCGATCGCCCGGCCCGGGGTGTCGCGGCACCTGCGGGTGCTGCGGGAGGCGGGGCTGGTCGACGTCCGCCAGGAGGCGCAGCGGCGGGTCTACAGCCTGCGGGCCGAGCCGCTGGCCGAGATCGACGACTGGCTCGGCCGCTACCGGGCCTTGTGGAACCAGCGGCTGGACGCCCTCCACACCGAGATCGCGCGGGGCAAGCGCGAGCGAAGGAGCAATGAACAATGACCAGCGATACCCGGGTACTCGGGGTCCTGCGAGCGGCCGACGGGACCGGCGCCGCCCGCATCGAGGACCGCTTCGATACCGGCGTTGCCGACCTGTGGGCGGCCATCACCGATCCCGCCCGCCTGGCCCGCTGGCTGGGGGAGGTCGAGGGCGACCTGCGCCCCGGCGGAGAGTTCCGCGCCCGCTTCTTCGCCAGCGGCTGGGAAGGGACCGGCCGGGTCGAGGCGTGCGAGCCGCCGCGCCGCCTGCTGGTGCAGACCAGGCACGAGAACCAGCAGGGCGGGCACTTCATCGAGGCGACCCTGACGGCCGAGGGCGACCACACCCTGCTGGCGTGGGAGGAGCGCGGCCTGCCGCTGGACCAGCTCGCCGCCTACGGAGCCGGGATCCAGGTCCACGCCGAGGACCTCGCCGCCTACCTCGCCGGCCAGGGCCCGTGCGACGCCGAGGCCCGCTGGGCCGAGCTCATGCCCGCCTACCAGGCCCTGGCGCCCAGCGCCCGTTAGGCTCGGTGCCGTCGGTTTCCTGCCGTTCCTCGACGGCCCTGCCTCGGGGCGGCAGCTGATCGGGGTCTGGCGATCGGGCCGGAAAGCGGCGCTACCGGAGTTCGGAAGGACTCTCATGCGGCAAGGGCGGCCGGTTCACCGGGACTACGCGAACGAGCTTATCGAGGCCTGCGCGGTCACCAGGATTGGTGGTGTAAAGCGGCAGGCCCCTCAGCGATGGCGGTTGCCGTCGTACAGGTTCTGCTCGCCGTTGGGACGGACTTGGCGCGGTCCGGCCGAAAGTTCCGCGAGGGTGACCGCGCTGATCGCCATCTCGTCCGGGAGTTCCGCTGGGTCGATCCACTGGCGCAGAACCAAGATAGTGGTGTCGAGCAGGCCTTGCTGGAGGGTTTCCGGTGCCTTATCGCTCAAACGGATCGCCTTCCTCGTGGGTCGCCGATGCGTCCTGACCGGCCCGGAAGGCATCCAAGCCGGCCCCGGGGGCATTGCGGGACATTGCCGCGAACTCCTGCCGGGAGACCAGCCGGCGCCGCCGCCTGATCGGGATCAACTCGCCGATCTGACGTAGTACCAGGTGCCATGCCTCATCTGCCCCCTTATTAGGCCAGGGCAGGGCCGGTCAGGCGCTGCCGATGAGGTGCCCGACCCCGAACGTCACCGCGATCGCCACGCCGCCCAAGATGAGCTGGCGCGCGCCGGTGCGCAGGACGGGGCGCCCGGTCAGCCGGCCGACCGCCATGCCGCCGACGGTGAGTGCCACGGCCGTCAGCGCGAGCGTGACCGCGAGGTAGGGGGCCCCGAGCAGCCACGGCAGCAGCGGGACCAGCGCCCCGGCCGAGAACGCGAGCAGCGAGGAGAAGCCCGCCAGCAGCGGCGACGGCAGTTCCTCGGGGTCCACCCCGAGCTCCTCGCGCGCGTGGACGCGCAGCGCCGTGTCCGGGTCGGCCGACACCGCCGCCGCCATCCGGGCGGCCGTCTCGCCGTCCGCCCCGTACTGGCGGAAGTACCCGGCCAGCTCGTCCTGCTCGGCGGCCGGGAACCGGGCGAGCATCTGCCGCTCCAGCGCCACCTCCGAGCCGACCAGCTCATTCTGGTTCGTCACCGAGACGTACTCTCCCGTCCCCATCGAGAACGCGCCCGCCACCAGCGAGGCCACCCCGGTCAGCACCACCGTGTGCGCGGGCACGCCGCCCCCGCCGAGGCCGGAGATCAGCGACGCGTTGGTGACAAGGCCATCCACCGCCCCGAACACGGTCGGCCGCAGCCACCCGCCCGACACGTCCCGGTGCCGGTGCGACCACCCCGCCCGCAGCGCCGCCGCCCCCGTTGCCCGGGACGCCCCGCGCGCCTCATTGTCCGCCACCCGCCCGATCCTGCCACAGCACGCCACGCGCGACGCGCTGGCTACTCGTTCCCCGGCCGGCCCGGGATCGCGTGACCCTGCCGCGACCCGGCCGCGACGCTAGACGATGACGCTAGACAATGATGCCCCGCACGTCCAGGAGCGGCCGGGCCAGCGCCGGGTCGCCGGACACCTCGACCTCGCGCTCCTCGTAGGGCGCTCCCGTCAGCAGCCGCCAGGCTGCCTCGCCCGACATGCGCAGGGCGGCGGCGGGCACGGCGGGGCGTCCTTCGGACAGGGACCAGCCGTCCGCCAGCCGGGTCAGCGTCCAGGACAGGGCACTCGCGTCGTCAATCTCCACCGCGACCGTGGTCCCGGCCGGGGCGGCGGCCGCGTACTGGTGCGGATAGCCCCAGATGAACGTGCGCAGCACCAGCGGCAGGTACTCATCCGGCGCCCCGGAAGCGGGCCCGGGCGCGCCCGTCGCCGCCTGGACCTGCCGGTAGTGCACCCAGCGCTCGGTGAACTCGCGGGCCAGGTCGAACCACAGCGGCGCCGCCCCCGCCCAGTAGACGAACCCCGGCCGGGTGAGGTCCGCCGTGGCCAGGTGGGCGTCAAGCTGCTCGCCGGACCACCGCAGCAGGTCGGTGACCATGCGGCCGCTCAGCATCCGGGCGGCCGCCACCCAGCGCTGGTTCAGCTCGCCGAGGCCACGGGCGAACTCCGCGTGCCCCGCGTCCATGGGGATCAGGCCGCTCAGCTCGCGGTCCCGGTCGCGGGCGATCCAGCGCAGGTCCACGTCGAGCAGGTGCAGGGCGATGTCCTTGACCGACCAGCCCGGGGCGACGGTGGGCGCCGCCCGCTGCGCCTCGCTCAGCGTGCCGAGCAGGTCAAGCAGCCGCTCGCGCTGCGCCGTCAGCGCGCCGCGGACGTCAACGACGGGAACCTCGCTGATGAGCATCGGTGCCTCCGAGGATCAGGTTGACGCCAGGCTAGCCACTGCCCGCCCCCCGAGGCACCTGAATTTCAGCGCTGCCGCTCGGCCCGCAAGACGGTGTCGTGAACGTGGTGGGTGCCGGGCGGCGGCGGGACGACGCGCTCGCGGGTCTCACTCGCCACGATGGTCCAGTCCTGGCTGAGCTGCTTGTCCTCGCCGAGCAGCTGCGCGATGTCCTCGGGCCAGTAGTAGTCGTCCGGGTCGTAGCCGGCGTGCTCATGACCCGGGGGCAGCTCGGCCCGGGAGTGGCCCACGAACAGCAGCGTGCCGCCGGGGGCGACCACGTTCAGCAGCCCGCGCAGCGCGGCGTGCCCCTCCTGGATCGGCACGGGGATGTAGCTGGCGGTCACCAGGTCATAGGCCGCCGCCGCGGGCGGCGCGGCCGCGAGGTCCGCCTGCTGCCAGCTGATCCGGCCCGCTAGCCCGGCCGCCTGCGCCGCCCGCTCGGCCCGGGCGAGGGCGACCGCCGAGATGTCGGTCGCCACCACCGTCCAGCCCCGCTCGGCCAGCCAGATGGCGTCGCCGCCCTCGCCCGCCCCGACATCCAGGACCCGGCCGGGCTTCATGTCGCTCACCTCGACCACCAGCACCCCGTTCGCGTTGCCGCTGAACAGCTGCTCCTGCTCGCTATACCGGTCATCCCAGAACTGGGCATCCATCGCCGTCTCCCTCTCATGCCTTCCCAGTGCGGCCGGCGCGCTCGCGCGCCCGCCGCCAGCTTGCGGCACCAGCGCCGGGACTGGCGAATTCCCTTGCCGGAACAGCAATAAGGGACCGGCTGGCCCGAGCGCGTCCAGGAGCGGCCCGACCGTCGTGAGGGCCTGGTCGACCAGGGCTGCCAGCGGGGTCGCGCCGCCCGCGGCCACCCAGCGGCGGGAGGCGGTGAACACGACCCCGGCCAGCGCGAAGGCGACCAGCTCAACCTGGTAGTCATCAGCCGGGCGGCCGGCCCGGCGCGCGAGCAGGCCCGCCAGCACGCCGATCGTCGCCCGCTCGCGGCCGGCGACGCGGGCCTCCAGGGCCGGGACGGCCGCGATCAGCCGCATCCGGGCGAGGGTCAGGTCGCGGTCGGCCTCGGCCGCCGCCACGACTGCCGCCATGGCGGCGCGGACCGTCGCGGCCAGCGGCTCCCCGTCCGGGCGCCCGGCGATGACCGCCTCGAACAGCGGGGAGGCGTCGTTGGCGAGCATCACGTCTTCCTTGACCGGGAAGTACCGGTAGAACGTCGTGGTCGACGTCTCGGCCGCCTCGGCGATCTGCTCCACGGTGGTGTTCTCGTAGCCCCGGCCTCGCACAGCCGCACCGCCGCGACCTGGATGTCGCGCCGCAGCCTGGCCTTCTTGCGCTCCCGGAGCCCGCTCATGCCTGTAGCAATACCTCATACACGTCTGCCGGGGGAGAGGAAGTGCCTGCCTGCGAGCGCGCGTCCTCGCGCAGCCGCGCGCCCTCGTCCTCGAACCGCTCCAGGTCATCGGCGTGGTCCCAGAGCGAGATGCTCACCACCTGGCCGCTGGCCCGGTCGGCCAGCAGGTAGAAGCCCGGAACCCGGGCGCCTGGCGGCGGGCGGTCTGGCTGGCGGGGATGCCGGACCCGTGAGAAAAGGTCGCTCAGGTCAGGCCAGCCCGCGACCAGCGGCATGGCCTGGCTGGGGGAGCTAGCCCATTCGGCCCGGTGGACAGGCCATGGCCAAGCCACTCCTGCCGGATCTTGACTGCTTCCTGCCAGCGGCCAAGGACTCGCGTGCTCGCGAAGCCGGCCGGGGGGACAGCGGCGCCCATGCGCCGCGGTCGCGCGCTCAAAGCGCGAGGGCGATGCCGCCCTTTCCGCTGGAGGTCATGCCCCGATGGCGCACGCCCGCCCGCGGGCGCGACCCGCGCTGCTCAGCGGCGGCTACCCGCTGGCCAGCTGCTCGCGCAGGATGTCCGCGTGCCCGCAGTGCTGGGCGAGCTCGCGCAGCAGGTGGAGGTACGCCCAGCGCAGCGGCAGCGGCCCGCGCCGGTTCCCGGGCAGGATGTCGTCCAGCCCGAGGGCCGCCGTCGCCCGGCGCGACGCCTGGCAGGCCGCCGCGTGGTCCGCGCGAACGGCCGCGATCGTGTCCTGCTCGCCCACGATGAACGACTCGTCCGGGTCCGCCGGGATGCCGATCTCGGCCCGCGGCCGGCCGGTGACGGCCTCATCGAACCAGACCCGCTCGACGAAGGTGACGTGCTTGACCAGGCCCAGCAGCGTCGTGCGGGACGCCACTAGCGACCGGCGCGCCTGCTCCTCGGTCAGGCCGTCCAGGCACTCGTTCAGGTCCCGGCGGTGCTCGTCAATGAACGCCTCGAACTGCGCTTTGCCGGGCTCGTGGATGGCATCCTCGGCGGAGGCAGGCTGGTTCGGCACGAGGGAAGCATCCCAGGATCAGCGCCGGGGCGGCAACTGGCTTCACGGTCCCGCTCAGGCGGGCCGGCGCGCGCCCGCGGCCACGTGATGGGCGTGCTTGACGTTGTGGTCCGGGATGAAGATGGCGAGCAGGAACGTGGCGAGGTACCAGGGGAAGCCGATGATGAAGAAGACCGCCCTGGCCCGGTCCCGCTCGTACATCAGGCTCAGCAGCCAGGCCAGCAACCCCAGCAGCACGCCCCCGGCCAGGACGGCGAGGGCGACCGCGGCCGGGTAGTACCAGGAGGGGTGGTGCGCGCCGGACACCGACAGGTGGCGGGGGAGGAAGCCGGCCTCCAGGAACAGGAACGCGTACAGCGCCACGCAGGCCAGGCCGCCCGGCAGCCGCCCGGCCAGCCGCCCGAACCGGATCACCAGCAGCACGATCGCGACGGCGGAGGCGCCCAGGTCGATCAGGTCACCCACGACGGGCACGAAGGCCAGGGCGGCGAGCGAGCCGTCGATGGCCGCCCCTAGCAGCACCCGGCTGACGACGTGGGTCCCCTTGGGAAGGGTGAAGGCGGCGGCGACCGGGCTCACCACCGCGACCAGGAGGACGGCGTCGAGCTTGCTCCACAGCGCCCACGCGCAGGCCGCCAGGTAAATGCCGGCCAAGCACGCCGCCGCGACCTTGTGCCGCCGGTCCGCCATCAGTCCTCCAAGGATCTGAGGGGAATCCACTGCCCGGGCGGGCCGCGCTAAAACCCGGCGTGGCCGGGGCCGCCGTCGTCGCGCTGGCTGATCAGCCGGGCGAGTTCAGCCTCGGCCCTGGTCAGGAAGATGTCCACTTCCTCCTCGTCGTAGCCCGGCTTCAGCCTGGTGGTGCCGAACTGCACCGCCCGCACGTCTTCGGGCGTCAGGATCGCCCCGGCCCCGAAGGACGAGCCGCCCCGGGTGAGCTGGTCCACGGTGGCCTGCAGGCGGGCCAGGAACGCGTCGACCTCCGGCATCTTGTAGCCCGGCCGCAGCCTGGTGGCGGAGAACCTCGCGTCCTGCACGTCGGCGACGGTCCAGTCGCTGCCACGCGCCTCCGGCCTCGCGGGCCTCGGGCCTGCGGGCCTGGGGCTGGCGGGCCCCGGCAGCAGGTACTCCGGCACCGCGGGCTCCGGCTCGCTGTCCGTCCACGACTCCCGCGGATCCTGGAACTGTCCCTCGGCCACCGCGCAGCACCTCTTATCCGCGTCGTTCCTCGCCCACTAGTCTGCGCCTGGCCGGCGGCGTTACGCGACGGCGCGACAGGGATCCGGGGCCACCGCGCCCGGGGGAGCGCGCCGCGGTCCCCCGGGCGGCGGCCCTTACTCCCCGCTGAAGGGCCGCAGCTCCATCGCGCCCCGCTTGGCCAGCGGGTGCTTGGACGCCACCTCGATCGCCTCGTCGAGGTCCTTGCAGTCGAGCATGTCGTAGCCGACCATGAATTCCTTGGTCTCGGCGAACGGGCCGTCGGCCAGCAGCACCTGCCCGGCCCGCACCCGCACGGTGGTGGCCTCCCTCGGGTCCAGTGCCCGGCCCTCCAGCCGCACGCCCCGGCCGTCCATCTCCGCGACCCAGGCGTCGGTGTCGCCGGGGTCGTCGGCCGCCGCGAGGGCCGGGTCGCTGGCGGGGTCGATGGTCGGGTCGATGCAGACGATCATCAGGTACTTCATCGCTGTGGTCTCCTGTCTTGTACTGTCCCTGACGGGCTTCGTGCCCACGACGAACGGGAAGCGGCCAGATCGACACCTGGCATACGGTGAGTTCATGACGACCGACGCCCGCGCCGCCGCCCGCGCGGCGGTCAGTGCCTCCTTCCGGGAGGAATGGGGCCGGATCGTCGCCGCGCTGATCGGCGCGACCGGCGACTGGGACCTGGCCGAGGAGTGCGCCCAGGACGCGTTCGCCCGCGCGCTGCCGGCCTGGGAGCGTGACGGGGTGCCGGCCCGGCCCGGAGCCTGGCTTACCACGACGGCCCGCAACCGCGCCACCGACGTGCTCCGCCGCCGGGCCAGCGAGGCCGCCAAGCTGCGGGCGGTCGCCCGGCTGGCGGGCCCGGTGCCCGGCGGCGACGGCCGGGGCGATAGCGGCATCGCCGACGACCGGCTGCGGCTGATCTTCACCTGCTGCCACCCGGCGCTGCCGCTGGAGGCGCGCGTGGCGCTCACCTTGCGCACGCTGGCTGGCCTGACCACGGCCGAGATCGGGCGGGCGCTGCTGGTGTCGGAGAGTGCCGCCGCCCAGCGGATCGTGCGGGCCAAGCGGAAGATCCGCAATGCCGCCATCCCCTACCGCGTCCCGTCCGCCGAACTGCTCCCGGAGCGGGCCGCGGGCGTCCTGGCCGTGCTGTACCTGCTGTTCAACGAGGGCTACAGCGCGACGGCGGGCGATGACCTGCTGCGGCCGGCCCTGTGCGCCGAGGCGATCCGGCTGGCGCGGCTGCTAGCCCGGCTCCAGCCCGCCGACCCGGAGGCGTCCGGGCTGCTGGCCCTGATGCTGCTGCAAGATTCCCGCCGGGCGGCCCGCACCGATGCCGCCGGCGACCCCGTCCCGCTGGAGGACCAGGACCGGGGTCGCTGGGACCAGGGCCAGATCGCCGACGGGCGCGCGGTCCTGGCGGCCGCGCTGGACCAGGGTCAGCCCGGCCCGTACCAGCTGCAGGCGGCGATCGCGGCCTGCCACGCGAGCACCGCCCGGGCGGCCGACACCGACTGGCCGACCATCGCCCGGATCTACGGCCAGCTCGCCCGGCTGGTGCCCTCGCCGGTGGTGGAGCTGAACCGGGCGGTCGCGGTCGGCCTGGCCGACGGCCCGGCGGCCGGCCTCGCGCTGGTGGACGCCCTGGCCGAGGGCGGCGGCCTCGACGGCTACCACCTGCTGCCCGCCGCCCGGGCCGACCTGC
>DATBEM010000220.1:0-5063 GCA_036276115.1 Trebonia sp. | reverse complement strand
GCCTGGCGGGATTGGCGGGCTTGGCGGGATTGGCGGGCTGGTGGGCTGGCAGGGGTGAGGGGCTGGCGGGGTCGGGGTGAGGGCGCACTCGGCCGGGGGCGGGCGTGCGGGGCTTGGGGCGGGCTCGGCGGGCTGCCCGGTGGGACGGCGGGGCAGGCGGGGGCCGCGGCTACTGTGGGGAGCATGAGCGAGGGGGCGGGACAGCCGGAGGCGGCCGGGCCCGAGGCGGACGAGCGGGGGGCACGGCCGCGGGTCGGGGTGTCCAGCTGCCTGCTCGGCGAGGAGGTCCGGTTCAACGGCGGGCATTGCCGCTTCCGGTTCCTGACCGACGAGCTCGGCCCCTACGTCGAGTGGGTCCCGTTCTGCCCGGAGATGGCGATCGGGCTGGGCGCGCCGCGCGAGACGCTGCGGCTGACCGGCGCGGGCCGCCTGGTCAACCGGAGCGGGAGCGCCGACCACACCGCCGCCATGGCGGCGCTGCCGCTGCCGGCCGGGCTCGACGGGTACGTCTTCAAGGCCAAGTCACCCAGCTGCGGCGTCCACGGCATCCCCCGCTACGCTCCCAGCGGGCAGCCGGCCGACCGCAAGGGCACGGGCGTGTTCGCCGCGCGGCTGACGGCCCGGTACCCGCTGCTGCCGGCCGAGGACGAGGGCCGGCTCAACGACGCGGTGCTGCGGGAGGAGTTCACCGAGCGGGTGTTCGCCTACGCCCGGCTGCGGGAGCTCCTCGCCCGCCGGTGGCACCCGCGCGACCTGGTCGCCTTCCATGCCCGGCACAAGCTCCAGCTCCTCGCGCACGACCCGGTCCGCTACCGGGCGGCCGGGCGGGTCATCGCCGCGTCGGGGACGGCGCCGCGCGAGGTCACCGAGGCCGCCTACCGCGACGTGTTCTGGGGCGCCATGGCGGCCCGGGCGACCCGGGGCCGCACCACCAACGCCCTGCACCACGCGTTCGGCCAGGTCAGCGAGGATCTCGGCCCCCGCCAGCGGGCCGACCTGGCCGCCCGGATCGAGTCCTACCGGCGCGGCGCGGACCCGCTGAGCGTCCCGGTCGCGATCCTCAGTCACCACGCCAGCGCGGGCGACTACCCGTGGCTGGCCGGGCAGACCTTCCTGGCCCCCTACCCGGCCGAGCTCCGGCTGCGGCACAACATCCCCCGCTAGGCCCGCCCGACGGCAATGGCCTGCCAGAACAGGTGGGCCAGCTCCGCGTGGCAGATGTCGCTGTGCGCGCCCTCCAGCGGCTGCATCTTCCGGATGACGTCGTTCGCCTCGGCGTTGAAGATCACCCCTGGCTTGAGGTCGAACTCCTGGCTCGGGAGGCGGTCCAGGTGCGCCCGGTGGACCTTGCCCGCGCTCGTGGGCGCGGCGGAATCCTGCAAGCCGAACGTGCCGACCGCCCCGTACTGCGGGAACCGTGAGGCCGGCCCGGCCGGCGCGGCCCGCACCGCCGCCCCGGTCCCGGCGGCTGCGGCCCTCGCCGCGGCCTCGGTGTCGGGGCTGCCGAGTTGCTCGGCCATCGGGAAGAAGATGCGGTTGGCCAGGTCGTGGACCGACTGGGTGGTCACCAGCGGCCCGCTGACGAGCGGCTGCCCGGCCGCGTAGACCGCCCGGTAGTCGCCCGCCTGGCCCGTGCCGTAGGGGTCGCGGGCGGCGTAGGCCCACAGCGACATCGCCCCCTGGGCGAACAGCGCCGAGCTGGCCGGGCGCGGCAGCGGGCGGCCGCCGGCCGGGCCGACCAGCGCGGAGGAGATGACGATCGTGCCGAAGCTGTGGCCCATCAGGTGGAACCGGGCGCTCGGGGCGGCGGCCTGCAGGCGGGACAGGAACTGGTGCACGGTTCCCTCCCCGGTCGCGTGCGCCCGGTCCTTGACCTTCCAGAACGACACCAGGCGGGGCACGACCAGGACCAGGTCCCTGACCTTGTCGACGTCGTGGTCCAAGGTGATGACCAGGTCATCCCAGATGCGCTCGAAGTCGTGCGCGATCTCGCCCAGGATCCCCGGCGACGCGGGCTCCTTGCGCGCCGGGTAGGCCGGCTCGGGCTGCGTCGGGACCGTCCACTGCCTGATCGCGTCCCCCGGGTCCAGCGGCGGCTGCGACGTGCCCGCGGCCGCGAACAGCTGCTGGTAGGCCGAGTTGAGGTCGGGCAGGTCGGCCAGCTCGCCCCGCAGCAGGCTCCGCCGCTTGCGCCGGTCATGGGCGATGTCGTCGGCCGAGGCGAGGATGGTCGCCATGGCGGCCTGGGTCCCGCCGACGGCGGCAGGATCATAGGCGGCAGGGTCGTAGCCGGCCGACTCGGGGGCGACGGCGCGCGGGCCGAGGATGCGGGTGGCGTACCGCCCCGAGACCGTCGCGGTGTACTGCTCGGGCTGCGTGCGCGGGTCCGGGTCGGGGCGCTCGTCCCCCCACGGCAGGCTCGGCCAGTGCACCGCCACGACCTGCGGCTTGTAGTCCGGGCCGATGGCCGGCGCGTCGCCCGCCGCGCCCTGGGCGACCATGGCGTCGATCCAGCTCCCGTAGTTGCGCTTGGCCGCGTCGTCATCGGCCATCCACCCGTGGCTGACGACGAACACGTCGGTGGCGTCCGCCGCGACCGGCGCGCCGTCGCCCTGGGCGATGAACGCGCGGTCGGCCGCCGCCACCGGCGCCCCGGTCAGGTCGAGCTGAAGGAAATAGTAGGGGGTGCCCCCGGGCGTTGTCTCCTGCGGCATCGCTGGCCTCCCGAACGCCGTCCGCGTGTGACTCCTTGACCTGACAGAGGCTATAGAAGGCATCCCCGATACGCCCTATACATGGCATATATCGAGGCCGGTCAAGGAACGGGGATAACGCGGGGGCCTGCCGGCTCAGGGCGCCGGAGCTGAACGCCGCGTACTCGACCGGCCCGGCGAAGCCCGCCCCGGCGACCGCCTCGCCAATGCCGGGCACGGCCCGGGCGGCGGCCAGGTCGGCCGCCGGGACCTCGACCCGGGCGGACTCGCCGAGGTCGCGCACCCGCAGGTCGGTGACGTCGATCCCGGCCCCGGCCAGCAGCAGCCGCACCGCGGTCTCGGCCCGGTCCACCCGCGCCAGCCGCGACCCGGTGACCTGCACGCCATGGCGGATGCGGCTGGCCAGGCACGGGGTCGCGGGCTTGTCCCAGGTCGCCAGCGACCACAGCCGGCTCACCGCCCGCACGTCGGCCTTGGCCAGGCCCACGTCGAGCAGCGGGGTGTGCGCGCCGCGCTCGCGGCCGGCCGCGATGCCGGGCCGGAACGGGTCGGCCGCGTCGTCGGCGTTCGTCCCGGTCGCGATCGCGTCCAGGCCGTGCTCGCGGGCGACCGCGGCGAGGGAGTCGAGCACCTCGGACTTGCAGAAGTAGCAGCGGTCGCGGCCGTTGGCCCGGTAGCCGGGCCGGTCCAGCTCGCGGGTGCGGACGGTCAGGTGGCGGGCGCCGAGGCTCGCGGCCAGGGCGCTGGCGGCCGCCAGCTCGCCCGCGGCGAGGCTCTCGGACACGGCGGTGACCGCCAGCACCGGCCCCGGCCCGAGGGCGCGGACGGCGGCCGCCAGGACCAGGGCCGAGTCGGCCCCGCCGGAGTAGGCGACCGCCAGCGGGCCGATCTCGCCCAGCCGGGCCGTGAGCGCCGCCGCCAGCCGCTCCGGGCTGGTCACGGCGCGCCCTCGTGGCCATCGAGGAGGCTGGCGGCGTCGATGGCGCGGGCCGCCCGGGCGGCCGCCTCCCGCAGCGGCAGCCCGAGGGCGGCGGCGACGGCGGCGAGGTCGTCGTGCTCGGGCTTGGCCCCGTGCGGGCCGCGCTTGACCCGGACCGCGATCCCGTCCACGTCGACCACCGCGCCGTCGCGGGGCAGCGCCGTCCGCTCGATCCGCGCGCGGCGGACGCCGAGCGTGCCCGTCTCGGCGAAGACCAGCCCGGTCAGGGCGGCGGTGTCGGCCGGGCGGCACAGGACGTGCAGCACGTGGGCGGGCCGCCCCTTCTTCATGGTCGCCGGGCTCACCCAGGCGTCGAGCGCCCCCGCCGCCAGCGCCCGCCCGATCACGTAGCCGAGGGTCTCCCCGGTCACGTCGTCCAGGTTCGTGTCCAGCTGGTCCAGGGCCTCGGCGGGCGGGAGGGGGCCGCCGGGCCCGGGGGCGGCCGGGGCGCCGAGCGTCACGACGGCGATGTTCGGCCGGTCGGGCAGCTCGCGGGTGCCCGCCCCGTACCCGGTTCGCGTGACCGTCATCGCCGGCGGCTGGTCGTAGCGGGCGCCGGCCGCCCCGAGCAGCGCCGCCGCCGTCGGCGTGACCGTCTCCCCGGGCAGCGCCGACCCGGTCACGGTGGCCCCTGCCAGCAGGGCCAGGGTGGCCGGGGCGGGGCTGGGCAAGATCCCGTGGGCGCTGCGGACGTGGCCGGTGCCCAGCGGCAGCGGGGCGCAGTAGACCTCCTCCACCCCCAGCGCGTGCAGCGCGGCGGCGACCCCCACGATCTCCACCAGCGTGTCGTGGCCGCCGAGCTCGTGCAGGTGGACCGAGCCGGGGTCGGCGTCGTGCAGCAGCCCCTCGGCCGCCGCGATGGCGGCCAGCGCCCGCGTCGCGAGCTCGGCCACCGGCGGCGGCGTGGCCGCCGAGGCCATCGCGATCAGCTCCGCCGCCTGCCGCTCGCTCGCCTGGTCGAGCACCCGCGTGCGCGCCCGCAGGGCCGACAGGCCGTGGGTGGTGACCCGCTCGGCGCTCAGCTCCCAGCCGTCCAGCCCGGTCGCGGCGACCGCGGCCCGCACGTCGTCCAGCGGGGCGCCCGCGTCGAGCAGCGCCGCCAGCAGCATGTCGCCCGCCAGCCCGGTGAAGGGATTTATCCAGCAGATCACCGGGCGCTCGCCTCCCGCCGGCCCGCGGCCCGGGGGTCCACGGCAACATGGTCCACGGCAACATGGTCCACGGCGGCCTGGTTCACGGCGGCCTGGTTCACGAGCCGGGCGATGCGGTGCGCGGCCATCGCCGCGCCGAACCCGGAGTCGATGTTCACCACCGTGATCCCGGCCGCGCAGGAGGCGTGCATCGCCAGCAGCGCGGTCACCCCCTCCAGG
>DATBEM010000219.1:0-34894 GCA_036276115.1 Trebonia sp. | reverse complement strand
CCCGGACGAGTGGATCACGTTCGCGTACTCGACCTGCTTGGACGTCAGGTTCTCCGCCGGGTTCTCGGCCAGCAGCCGGGCCAGGATCAGCAGGCTGTTCAGCGGGGTCCGCAGCTCGTGCGACATGTTGGCCAGGAACTGCGACTTGTACTGCGAGGCGAGGGCCAGCTGCCGGGCGCGCTCCTCGATCTCCTGCCGGGCCTGCTCGATCTCGTTGTTCTTGGTCTCGATGTCCCGCTTCTGGGCGGCGAGCAGGGCCGCCTGCTCCTCCAGGTCGGAGTTGGACGCCTGGAGCTCATTCGACCGGGCCTGGAGCTCCTCCGACCGGGCCTGGAGCTCGGCCGTCAGCCGCTGGGACTCCTTCAGCAGGGCGTCGGTCCGCGCGCTGGCGATGATCGCGTTGACGTTGACCCCGAGGGCCTCGGTCAGCTGCTCCAGCAGGGCGACCTGGACCGGGGTGAACTTGGTGAAGGACGCCAGCTCGGCCACCCCCAGCACCTGGTCCTCGAACATGATCGGCATGATCGCCAGGTTCGCCGGCGGGGCCTCGCCCATGCCGGAGGAGATCTTGATGTAGCCGGTCGGGACCTGGTCGACGACGACCAGCTTCTTGCTCTTGGCAACCTGGCCGATGAGCGACTGCCCGATCCGGTACTGCAGCGGCGCGTCCTGGTCGTTGGTCAGCCCGTAGCCGGCGATGAGCCGCAGCCGCCGCTCCCCGCCGATGTCCTCGGCCAGGAAGAACGTGCCATGCTGGGCGTTGATCAGCGGGGCGAGCTCCTCCATGATGAGGTCGGCCACGACCGCGAGGTCGCGGTGGCCCTGCATCATGCCGCCGATCCGCGCCAGGATCGTCTTCAGCCAGCTCTGCTCCTCGTTGGCGCGGATCGTCTTGCGCAGGGACTCCACCATGGCGTTGATGTTGTCCTTGAGGTCGGCGACCTCGCCCTTCGCCTCGACCGAGATGGACCGGGTCAGGTCCCCGGCGGCGACGGCGCTGGTCACCTCCGCGATTGCGCGCACCTGCCGGGTCAGGTTCTGGGCCAGTTCGTTGACGTTCTCGGTGAGCCGCTTCCAGGTGCCGGAGACCCCCTCGACCTCGGCCTGCCCGCCCAGCTGGCCGTTGCGGCCCACCTCGCGGGCTACCCGGGTCACCTCGGCCGCGAACGATGACAGCTGGTCGACCATCGTGTTGATCGTCGTCTTCAGCTCCAGGATCTCGCCCCGCGCGTCAACGTCGATCTTGCGGGTCAGGTCGCCGTTGGCGACCGCCGTTGTCACCTGGGCGATGTTGCGGACCTGGCTCGTCAGGTTGTCCGCCATCGCGTTGACCGACTCGGTCAGGCTCTTCCAGGTACCGGACACGCCCCGCACGTCGGCCTGGCCGCCTAGCTTGCCCTCGGTGCCGACCTCGCGGGCCACCCGGGTGACCTCGGAGGTGAAGAGGTCCAGCTGGTCGGCCATGCCGTTGAAGACGACCGCGATCTCGTCCATCAGCGGGTCGCTGGTCCGGGGCAGGCGCTTGCTGAAGTCACCGTCCCGCACGGCGGTCAGGCCCGCGAGGAGCTTCTGCAGGCCCGACTCGTCCAGCCGGGACTGCTGGTGCCCGGCGTCTGTCATTTACTGCTCCGTTCGCCAGGGCCGTCGCGGAGGGTACACGCCAGCCTGATTCGTTATACGATAGCCATAAGAGGCGAATGAGTACGGGTCGTTGATGATTGCGGGTGACCGCCCCCAGGGCGGGCCCCCGGACGACCCGGGAGGCCGGCGATCCGCTGGTAGATGCCGATTAGACCAGTCGTATCCGGGCAGGCGCGGCGCCCGCGTGGTAGTCCTTGTCAAGGCAGGCAGCCCACGCACCGCAGGTCCAGCAGGCACCGCGACGCGGCCCGGCGACGCCACCACACCCCCGTGGGAGGCGGTGACCAGATGGCGACCAACGAGGAGACCCAGCCCGGCAACGGCCAGCGACCCGCCGTGGCCGCCGGGGAGCCTGCCCGCAGGGACCCCGGCCCGGCCGGAGACGCTGCCCTTGCCCGCGGTGCCGCTGTCCATGGTGCTGCTCCTCCTCCTGGCGGCACTGCTCCTCCTGGCGGCACTGCTCCTCCTGACGGCACCGCCCCTTCCAGCGGTCCTGTTCCTTCCGGTGATGCTGCCCGCCTGGACGACGTCACCCGGCTCGGCCTGGTAATCGAGCGCCAGCGTCGCGAGGTCGCCGCCCTGCGCGCCGCCGACGACGTGACCTCCGTCATCGCGATGGCGCGGGGCGTGCTCATGGAGCGCCTGCACTGCACGGTGGCCGAGGCCGCCACGCAGCTCACGCAGCTGGCCACGACCGCCAGCCTGCCACTACCCGAGATGGCCGCCGCTATCCTTCACCAGCAAGCCGAGCATTCCCCGTCAGCGTCCCCGCACCCGGCTGCTAAGCCTGGGCTCACCGCTCCTGCCACCCCTGCTGGCATCACCGTTACTCCCGCGCCAGTCGACTCCGCTCCCTTCACCGGCCCGGTTGGCGCCGCTGCGGCCCTGAGCCCCGGGACGGACGCGGGAAGCGGTGACATCGGTGACATCGGCGGGCCGGGCTGGCCGCTGCGGGAGCTACTGGCCCTGCGCGCGGCCGACCGGGCCGGCGAGGGGGCCGAGATCGTCGGGGCGCTGGCGGAGCAGGTGCTGGAGCCGCTCGGCGCGGTCGGGACCGGCGTGTGGCTGCTCGAGCCAGACGGGTCGCTGGAGCTGCTGGGGGAGCGTGGCCTCGGTGGCATGGTGGCGACCAGCTGGCGCGTGCTGCCGCGCCAGTTCGACAGCCTCGCCCAGCGGGCCGTCCGCGAGGGGCGGGGCCGGTGGTGGCCCTCGGGCGTGCCCGCGGGAGACCAGGTTGCCCTGGCCGGGCGGTGGGGCCCCGACGCGGCCCGGGCGGTGCTGCCGCTGCGCGAGCGGGGCGGCTCCCTCCTGGGGGTGCTGGCCGTCTGGTGGCCCGGGCCCCTCCGGGCGTTCAGCCACGAGGCCAGGCGGGAGCTGTCGGCCATGGCGGACGGGTTCGCGGAAATCCTCGGCGCCCGCATCGCCCGCGGCGGGCTGGCGTCCTGGGGGCCGGGCACGGCGCTGGGGGTGCTCGACGACCTCGCCGGGTCGGTCCTCGTCGTCCACCCGGTCCGCGACGACGGCGGCGCCCTGACTGACTTCTTCATCAGCCACACCAGCCCCGGGTACTTCGACCCGGCTGGCCGCTCCCCGGATGAGCTGGCCGGCCGCACGCTCCTGGAGGCGTACCCGACGGGCACCGCCGCCGGATTGCTCGCCCGGGCCGCCCGGGTCCTGGAGTCCGGCCGCCCCGAGCAGGTGCCGGGCGCGGTCGCGGCGTCGCTGGCCGGGCCCGGCCAGGACTTCCGGCCGGTGGCCGACCTGCGCGCGGTCCCGTTCTTCGACGGGGTCGCCTTCACCTGGCGCGAGCACTCCGAGGCGGCCCACGTCACCGAGCTGCTGCAGCACGCCCAGCGGCTGGGCCAGCTCGGCGGCTGGGAGGAGAACCTGGCCGCGGGCACCGCCCGCTGGACCAACTCCGCGTTCGCGGTCTTCGGCCTCGACCCGCGCCGGGCGGCCACGATCCCGACCGCCGAGTTGCACAACTTCGTGATCGCGGCCGACCGCGACCAGGTCCGCCGGTTCCGGGCGGGCCTGCTGGAGCGCCGCGAGCCCGCCAGCGCCGTGTTCCGGGTCGTGCGGCCGGGCGACGCCACGATCAGGCAGATCAAGATCTTCGCCGAGCCGGTCCTGGCCGGCTCGGCGGTCATCGGCCTGCGCGGCGCCTTCCAGGACGTCTCGGCGCACTACCACACCCAGGTGGCCCTCGCCGCGACCCAGGACCAGCTGGTCGACAGCGAGCAGCGGGCGGCCGAGGAGCACCTGCTCGCCGTGCGCCTGCAGCGGGCCATCATGCCTCCCGGCCGCGAGCCGGCCGGGGCGATGGGCCTGGAGCTCGCGGTCCGCTACCGCCCGGTCGAGCCCGGCCGCCTGGTCGGCGGGGACTGGTATGACACCGTCACCCTGCCCGGCAAGGAACTGCTGGTCGTGGTGGGCGACATCACCGGGCACGGCATGGACGCGGTGACCGGCATGGTCGCCGCCCGCAACGCGCTGCGCGGCCTGGCCGCGACCGGCGAGGGCCCGGCGGGCCTGCTCGCCCACCTCAACTACGCTGCCTGCACCAGCTCGGAGGGCATCACCGGGACGGTCGTGTGCGGCCTCTACAGCCCCGACACCCGGGTGCTGCGCTGGGCGCGGGCCGGCCACCTGCCGCCGATCCTCATCCGCGGCGGCGGCGGGGCGGAAGCGCTGCCGCTGCCCGACGGCGTGCTCCTGGGCCTGGATCCCGACGCGACCTACGAGGAGTCGCGGCTCCAGCTCGGCTTCGGGGACATGCTGGTGCTGTTCACCGACGGGCTGATCGAGCAGCGCCACCAGTCGATCACCGACTCCCTGGCCGAGTTCGTCGCCCTGGCGACCCCGGCCGCCGCCAGCGCCGACGGGCAGGCCGACCAGATGCTGTCCAGCCGCCTGTCCGACACCGGCGACGACGCCTGCCTCCTGGCCCTGCGGGTGGTGTAGTACCCGGCGGCGCCGCTTACCGCCCGCGCCGCCGCGCGGCGGCGTCCTCGGCTTTCCCCTGGCTGGAGGCCCGCAGGATACGGCGTGATCACCTCATGGCTGCCGTTCACGATCGGGGACTCGGCCGGCAGGCAGGAGAGCACGTCGCCATCGACCATCTCGGCGAGCTGGGCGCCACCTCGTCGCCTGTCACCTCGGTGCGGGCTCCGTGGCCGGAGAGCCAGTTGCGGCCCCAGGCCTGGTAAAGGCGCGTGGTCACCTGGGCGAGGCTCGCGGTGCCCGCCCTGTCCAGCCTGTCCCGCAGCGTGCTGGCCGCGCGCCTGGACCACCTCGTCGGGGCGGGGATCCTGGCCCGGGCGCCATACCAGGAGGCGGGGCAGCGGCGGCGCTACCAGTACGTGCTCACCGGCATGGGGGAGGACCTGATCCCGGTCCTGACCGCGCTCGGCCGGTGGGGCGACACGTACCTGGCCGACCCCGAGGGGCCCGCGCCGCTCAGCACCCATGCCGGCTGCGGGGCCCCGGCCGTCCGGCAGGCGGCCCGGCTGGGCGGCTAGGGCTTGTCCTGGAAGGGGCTTGCGATTGGTTTCGCGAGGAGTGCTTCCGCGAGCTCGCCGCCGCCCGCTCGCTGGGGCGCGCCCTGACCGGCGGGGAGCGGACCGGGCTGCGGGCACGCCATGATCAGTTCCCGGCGTGACTCGCTCAGGGCGAGCCGAGGTCGAGGGCAGGATTCCAGATGACCTCCCACAGGTGGCCGTCGAGATCGTGGAAGTACCCCGAGTAAATGCCCCACGGCCGGTCGTGCGGGGGCTCGGTGACCGTCGCGCCGGCCGCCGCGGCCACGGCGATGACCTCGTCGACCTCGGTCCGGGTGGCGACGACGTGCCCGAGGCTGAACTCGCCCGGCTTGGCCCCGGTCGCGGCGATGCTGGCGTCCCTGGCCAGCTCCGGGCGCGGGTAGAGCGACAGCATGAGCCCGTCGGCTAGGCGGAATACCGCCGTGGCCCCGGCCGGCGTCGCCTCGTCCCCGGGGAACTCGGTGCCGATCACCCCGTCGGTCGCCAGGCCCAGCCCGTCGCGGTAGAACGCCAGTGCCCGGTCGAGGTCGGCCACCGCGAGGGTGACGACGTGGATGCGTGGCCTCATCGCCCCAGGCTACCGGCGCGCCCGCCGCCAGGGGCGCAGCCGCGCGAGCCAGCCCGCCGGGCGCCAGCCGGGCACGGGCGGGCGCGGGGTGGCGCGGTGCGCCGGCAGCCGGTCGAACGGGCCGGCCGGCAGGTCGCCGATCAGCGCGACCAGTTCCGGGAACTCCCCGGCCACCAGGGCCTGCCCGACCCGCTGGCCGAGCTCAGGCCGGGTCAGCCGGCCCTCGGCGAACGACTGCTGGAGGATCGCGACGATGCGGTCCCGGTCGGCCTGCGAGGCCCACATCCGAGCCGGGCTCACGGCCGTCATGATCACCCCCGGACCGGCGTCGTGGCCCCCGCCCGGAGGCCCGCCCGCCTTCGAGCATAAGCGCGGGTGCCCGGAAAGCCGCCGTGGGCCTAGGATTGCGGCATGGAGATGGCTGGGGCCGACGTACTGCTGGATCCATCGTTCACCGTGCCGGCCGTCCCCGCGGCGGGCGACGGGATGGGCTGGGTCCGGTGCATGGTGCCGCGCTTTTGCGAGGGCGACGCCCACGCGCGGCGGCGGGCGCTGGTCGAGCGGCTGATCGTGCAGGCCGGCCGCCCGGAGCCGTCGTCCTCGCCTACGGCCGCGCTGCTGGCCGCGCTGGGCCTGGACCCTGGCCTGGAGGCCGACGTGGCCGCGGTCGCGGCCGCGTACCAGCCGAGCTCGCCAGCGTCGCCGGCGGCGGACGCCGCCGCTGACCGGCTCGCGGCCGCGTGCGGCGGCCGGAGCGAGGAATCCGCCGCCCGGGTGTGCGTGCTGGTCCAGTCCCACGCCGGCACGCTGGCGCTGATCTCCCGGATCGAGGCGGGCGACGGCGCGCCCCCCATCCCGGCCACCCGCCGCATCGCCCCCGACGGGAGCGAGGTCCTGGTCGCCCTGGCCGCCGCCCCGTTCGGGGCCGGGCGGCACGAGTGCCCCGGGCAGGCGCTGGGCCGGTACCTGGCCGAGGCGCACCGGCCGTGACGCTTGCGGCCGCGCCCCGCCCGGGCAGCGGCAGCTAGGACAAGCTAGGGCAGCCCGGCCTCGGCCTCGGCCCCGGCCACCCGCCGCTCCGCCTCGATGTCGAGTGACCGCGTGAGCAGGTAGTAGAGGACGCCGGCGATCGGCAGGCCGATGAAGAACGAGATGTCGGCGTCGCCCAGCGCCTTGGCGGCCGGGCCCTCGAAGAGGGTGCCCACGTCGAAGAACGGCACCATGGCGCCGAAGCCGACCAGGTAGGCGAGGATCCCGCGCCAGCCCCAGCGGCCGTAGATCCCGGCCGGGTTGAAGATCTCCGCGATCGCGTAGTGCCCGCGCCGGACGATGTAGTAGTCGACGAGGTTCACCGCCGTCCAGGGAACGAACAAGTACAAGATCAGCAGCAGGAAGTCGTTGAAGTTGGCCAGGAAGTTCGCCGTCGCCGCCAGCGCGCCGACCAGGGACAAGACGGCGGTGAGGGTGACGGTGACGGCGCGCACGGCGAGCGTCGGGCGGACCTTGCGGAACGAGTCGACCGCGCCGATCAAGGTGAGGGACCCGCCGTACATGTTGAGGGCGGCGACCGAGACCAGGCCCAGCGTGGCCAGGATGAGGACGATCGCGCCGAACCCGGTGAACACGTGGTCGCCGGCCTGGTCGATCTCGGCGATCCCGGTGCCGTCGAACTTGCTGCCCGCCCAGGCCGCCAGGATCGTCCCGACGATCATCATCCAGGCGCCGCCGATCGCCGAGCCGAAGTACGTCCACAGGAACGTCTTGCGGACGGGGATGTCCGGCGGCATGTAGCGGGAGTAGTCCGAGACGTAGATCGCCCAGCTGATCTGGTAGCCCGCGACCACGCCGAACTGGCCGAAGAACGCGCTGGCCTTGAAGCTCCCCAGGGCGAAGGTGCCCGCCGGGTAGTGGATCACGAACAAGGCGATCGTGAAGATGCCGAAGATGACGATCATCAGGTACGTGAGCCACTGCTCGGCCCGGTGGATCAGGTCGTAGCCGACCAGCGCGATCACCAGGGCGATGACGGTCGCGATGACCACCCACAGCTTGACGCTCCCGTGCGCGGTCCGGCTCATCGCGTCCCCGGCCAGGATCGTGTTGAACACGTTGAACCCGGCGTACTGGACGTAGGCGAACAGCCAGACCAGCAGCGCGCCGACGTAGCCGAACTGCGGCCGGGACTGGATCATCTGCGGCAGCCCGAGCTGCGGGCCCTGGGCGGAGTGGAACGCCATGAACAGCGTGCCCACCAGCGTGCCGATCACGATGGCGAGCACCGACCAGAAGACCGACCCGCCCTCGCTGATGCTGATCAGCCCGACCGCGAGGGTGGCCACCTGCGCGTTCGACATGAACCACAGCGGGCCGAGGTGCCAGATCTTGCCGTGCCGCTCGTCCAGCGGCACGAAGTCGATCGACCTGGTCTCCAGCCCGCTCACCCGGGCCTGCGGCTGCGTAGTCGTCATCCGCACACTGTGACCCAGATCATGCCGGAATGACAATAGCCCCACCGCCCTCGGGGTCATCCGGCCCCGGCCCGGCTCGTACTTAACTTGACAGTTAATTAACCATGTGGTGAAGTACGAGCCATGACCATGACCACGGCCGGGACCACGGGCGAGGACCGCCTCGATGCCGCCTTCATCGCGCTGGCGGACCCGACCCGGCGGGCGATCGTCGCCCGGCTGGCCCGGGGCGACGCGACGGTGAGCGAGCTGGCGGCGCCGTTCGCCATGACGCTGCCCGGCATCTCCAAGCACCTGAAGGTGCTCGAGCGCTGCGGGGTGATCTCGCGGACCCGGCACGCCCAGTTCCGGCCCTGCCACCTGGAAGCGGGGGCGCTCGACGCGGCCGTGGGCTGGATCGAGGAGAGCCGGCGGGCCTGGAGCGAGCGCTTCGACAAGCTCGACGCGCACCTGCGCGACCTCCAGCGCGGGCCTGCCGCGGACCAGGCGGGAACCGCCGGTGGCTGACCGGGCGCCCGCGGCCGGCGAGCTCACCTGCACCCGGGTATTCGACGCGCCCCGGGAGCTGGTCTTCCGCTGCCTCCTGGAGCCGGCCCACCTGACCCATTTCTGGGGCCCGGCCGGGGTGAGCACGCCCCTGGAGACGATCAGGGTCGACCCGCGCCCGGGCGGGGTGTTCGAGGCCGTGATGGTCAGCGACGCCGACGGCCGCCGGTACCCCACGCGCGCGGTGTACGTCGAGATCACCGAGCCGGAGCGGATCGTGTGGACCGAGCCCGGCTCCGGCCTGACGACGACCTCGGTCTTCCGCGACCTGGGCGGCGGGCGCACCGAGGTCGAGATCCGCCAGGCTAACGCCCCCGCCGGCTACCGCACCCCGCAGGCCCGGGCCGGGTTCGCGACGTCGCTCGATCGCCTGGCCGCCTACCTCGGCCCGCGCGGAGGCTCCCGGTGACCCGGTCGCCCGGGCCGGACGACGCCCGCCTGCAGCCCGCCGTCGCCGCCGAGCTCGGGCGCCTGGCGAGCCTGCTCGCGGCCGCCGCCGGCGCCTGGTGGGACACCCCGTCGCTGTGCGCGGGCTGGCGCGTCCGCGAGGTCGTCGCGCACCTCACGATGGCCGCGCGCTACTCCGAGGCGCAGTTCATGGCCGAGCTCGGGCGCTGCGGCCTTGACTTCACCCGCCTGTCGAACGAGGTGGCCGCCCGGGACGCGGGCCTGCCGCCAGGCGACCTCGTCGCCTGCCTGCGCTCGGGCGCCATGGCCCGCTGGACGCCGCCCGGCGGCGGCTACCGCGGGGCGCTCAACCACGTGGTGATCCACGGGCTGGACGTGACCGTGCCGCTGGGCGCGCCCCGAGGCTGCCCGGACGAGACCATCCGGGTCGTCCTGGACGACCTCACGGCCGGCGGCGGCCACGCCCGCTTCGGGATCGCCCTCGAAGGGCGCCGCCTGCAGGCCAGTGACCTGGACTGGTCGCACGGCGCCGGGCCGGTCCTGGCCGGCCAGGCCGGGGACCTCGCCCTCGCCCTGTGCGGCCGCGCGGTCCCGGCCGGGCGCCTGGCGGGCGACCCGCTGCCGCGCGGCTAGCTCGCGCCCGGCGCGATGCCGTGCAGCAGCAGCGCGATGAGGCGGGCCGCGAGCTCGGGGCGCTGCTCGCTGGCGGTGATCAGGCTGATCCCGCCCAGGGCCATCAGCACGTCGCTGGGGTCGGGGCGCGGGCGGTCGCCCGGCTTCAGGCCCGCCAGCAGGCGGCCGATGGCGGCGGCCAGCCGGGCGCGGGTCTCCAGGCGCTCGCCCTCGTCGGTCAGCACCACCCGCAGGGCGTCGGCCATGCCCTGCTTGGCCGTCATGAAGTCCAGGAACATCCCCATCCAGGCCCGCAGCGCCTCGGCCGCCGGCCGGCCGGCCGCCAGGCCGGCGGCGGCGTCGCACAGGTCCTGGACCTCCTGGCGGTAGGTCGCCTCGATCAGCAGCTCCTTGGAGGGGAACCGCCGGTACAAGGTGCCGACGCCGACCCCGGCCGCGCGGGCGATGTCCTTGACCGAGGCGCCCGCGCCCTCGCGGGCGAAGGCCACCGCCGCCGCCTGCAGCAGCCGGTCCTCGTTGCGCTGCGCGTCCGCGCGCAGCCGCCGGGGCGCCGCCGGGGCGGGATCGGTCTCACTGGCAGCCATCGAAGCCTCCTCGCTTGCGAACGGAACCAGTTCCGCTTATGGTGGAGCTATCCGGAACTGGTTCCGGATACCAGGGTAGGCGGTGCCGCGCCCGTGCGCCACGTCGGGCTCCCGGTCGCGGTGGTCTCACCCCCAACCAGGGAGGCAAGGACATGACCGCGCAACTCATCACCACGCCGTTCGGCGCCCAGTCAACCGCGGCGGAGGTCATCGCGGGCGTCGACCTCGCGGGCCGCCGGGCCATCGTCACCGGGGGCGCCGCGGGCCTGGGGCGGGAGACCGCCCGGGCGCTGGCCTCGGCCGGGGCGGACGTCACGATCGCGGCCCGCGGCGACGCCAGCGCGGCCGCCCGGGAGATCAGCGAGCAGACCGGCAACCCCGGCGTGCACGCGGCCCGGCTCGACCTGGCCGACCTGGCGTCGGTGGCGGCCCTCGCGGGCGGCTGGCCGGGCCCGCTGCACATCCTCGTGAACAACGCGGGCATCATGGCCACCCCGGAGCAGCGCACCCCGGAGGGCCGCGAGCTCCAGTTCGCGACGAACCACCTGGGGCACTTCGCCCTGAGCGCCGGCCTGCACGACGCGCTGGCGGCGGCGGGCGATGCCCGCGTCGTGGTCCTCAGCTCGGTCGGGCACGTCAACGGCCCGGTCCGCTTCGATGACCTGGACTTCACCCGGGACCCCTACGACCCGTGGCTCGCCTACGCCCAGTCCAAGACCGCCAACGTCCTCTTCGCGGTCGAGGCGGCCCGGCGCTGGGCGCCCGACGGGGTCGCCGTCAACGCCCTCAACCCGGGCCGGATCTGGGGGACCGGCCTCGGCCGGCACCTGGAGACGCCGCCGGCCTCCTTCGACCCGTCCGGCGCGACCGGCGTGTCGGTCAAGGACATCCCCCAGGGCGCGGCGACCTCGGTCCTGCTCGCCGCCTCCCCGCTGGTCAAGGGCGTCACCGGCAAGTACTTCGAGGACTGCCAGGAAGCCGTCCCCTTCACCCCCGGGGTGCGCCGCGGCGTCGCCGCCTATGCGATCGACCCCGGTAACGCCCGCCGCCTGTGGGACGTCTCGGCCGGCCTGGCCGGCGTGGGCCGCTAGCCCGCCCCGCCCCGGAACCGGAACCCGGGCCGCCACGCTGGCCCCTCGACGAGGCGAGCCCGGCCGCCGGGCCAGGCGACTGCGCGGGCGCCGGTTACTACGAAAGGTAGTAATATGGCCAGCGTGAACGGTGCCGTTCCCACGACGATCATCGTCGCCGGTCTCGCCCTGGCCGCGTACGCGCTGCTGATGACCGCCCTCAACCGGCGAATGGGCCTTGTCCTGCTCGCCGCCCTCGGCGTGCTCGAGGTCCTCCTCCTGGTCCTGATCGGCCTGGTCGCGGCCCGGCTGGCCAGCGGCGGCGGCCGCCCCGCCAGCCTCCCCACCCTCATCGGGTACCTGGTCGCGATGCCGCTCGTCCCGCTGGCGGCCGGGTTCTGGGGGCTGCTGGAGCGGTCGCGGTGGGGCTCGGCCGTGGTCGCGGTGGGTGGCCTGGTCGCGGCCGTCCTCATGGTCCGGCTGCACGAGATCTGGCCGGCCATCCATGTCTGAGCCCAGCCGCGACTCCCGGCCCGCGCCCGCCTCGCGGGCCCCGGAAGACATGCCCGCTCCCGGGGCCCCCGAAGTCACCGGGGTAACCGGGCCCGCCCCGGGCGCCCCCGCGGCCGGGCCGGCGGGCAAGCCGCAGCGGGACTCGACCCGGACCGGTCCCGGCCGCGTGCTGGTCGCCGTCTACGGCCTGTTCGCGCTGTCCGCCACGGCCCGGGCCGTCGTCCAGATCGCGACCAAGTTCAGCCACGCCCCGGTCGCCTACCTGCTGTCGGCGCTGGCCGGGGTGGTCTACGTCGTCGCCACCGTCACCCTCGCCGCGGGCGGCCCGCTCGCGCGGCGGATCGCCGTCGTCGCCATCTCGGTCGAGCTCGCGGGCGTCCTCGCCGTCGGCACCTGGAGCCTGGCCGACAAGGCCACCTTCCCCGACGCGACCGTGTGGTCCGGCTACGGCAGCGGGTACGGCTACGTGCCGCTCGTCCTGCCGGTCTTCGGCCTGCTGTGGCTTCGGTACTGGTCACGGCGCCACCGCCGGGGGTTAACCGCCGCCGCTCGCGGTAGTGAAAGGGCATGAGCGAAACCCGGCCGCCCGCCCGCGGCCTCCTCGGCGTGTACCTCAACGACCACCTGGCGGGCGCGATCGCGGGCGTCCACCTGGTCCGGCGGATGTCGGCCGCGGCCGAGCCCGGCTCCGACGCGGCCACCATCCTCGGGAAGCTGGCTACGCAGATCACCGCCGACCGCGCCGCCCTCATCGCCATGATGGACGCGCTCGGGATCCCGGTGCGCGGCTACAAGGCCCTGGCCGCGTGGGCGGCCCAGCGGGCCGGGAGCCTGAAGCCGAACCTGCGCCTGCTGTCGCGTTCCCCGCTCAGCGACCTGGAGGAGGCGGAGGCGCTCCGGCTCGGGGTCGAGGGCAAGGCCGACTGCTGGCGCACGCTGCGCCTGCTCGCCGACCATGACGACCGCCTCGACGCCGCCCGGCTCGATCACCTCCTAGCCCGCGCGATCCGCCAGTCGGTCATGCTGGAGGAACTGCGGACGACCCGGGCGCGGACCGTCCTGCCCGTCCCGGCCCGCTAGCCGCGGCAGCCGGGCGCGGGCGCGTAACCGCGTGACCGCCCGGACGATCAGGGGCACGGCGCTGGGCCGGGGCATCCCCCCGGGCCGCTGGCGGACGACGTGGCCGCCGGCCGGCTCCAGCCGCCATCGTCGGGCGATGGCCGCCAGGGTGATCACGGCCTCGGTCATGGCGAAGACGTCGCCGATGCACTTGTGCGGGCCGGCCCCGAACGGCATGAAGTGCCGCGTCGGGGCCCCGGGGGAGCGGTCCGCCAGCCAGCGGTCGGGCCGGAACCGGGCCGGCTCGGGGAACAGGGCCGGATCGCGGTGCAGCGCGTAGGGGCTGAAGGCCACCTCCGACCGGGCCGGGACGCGATAGCCGCCCAGCTCCACCGCGCACCGCGCGGTCCGGGGGTTGAGCAGCGTCGAGTGCAGGCGCAGCGCCTCCAGGACGACCGCCCGCGCGTAGGGAAGCCCTCCCGGGTCGGCCAGGGCGCCCGCGGCGGCCACCTCGGCCCGCAGCCGGTCCTGGGCCTCGGGCCGGAGGCTGATCTCGTGCAGGGCCCAGGAGATCGTGGTGGCCGGGGTCTCCGAGCCGGCCAGCAGGATGTTGATGGCCTCGTCGCGCACCTGCTCGGCGTCCATCCCCTCCCCGGTGTCGGGATCGGTGCTCGACAGCAGGGCCGACAGCAGGTCATCGCCGCCTGCCGCGCCGCTTGCACAGGCGGCGATGACCTGGTCGATGGCGCGGTGCAACCCCCGGGTGGCCGCGTCGAGCCGCCGGTTGACCGGGTACGGCACGCGGTCGAGCCAGCGGGGCGTGACCGCCCGCAGGAACATGGTCTCGTTGATGACCGGCAGGAGCCGGTTGACCTCGGCCGTCGCGGCGCCCGCGAGCGCGCTGGAGAACATGGTCTCGGTCACGATGGACACCGCGTGCTGCCGGATCGCCCGGTCGGCCCGCACCGCCTGCCCGTCGCGCCAGGTGCTGGCCATGGCCTCGGCCCGGCTGTGCATCACCTGGCTGTAGGCGGCGATCCGGTCGCGGGAGAAGGCCGGCTGCATGATGCGCCGCTGGCGCCGGTGGAACCCCCCGTCGCTGATCACGATGCCGTTGCCGCCGACCGGCCGCAGGCGGTCGAAGAACCGCCCGCGCCAGAACTGGCCCGCGTCGTCGGCGAGGATGCGGCGGGCGATCTCGTGATCGTTCACCATGTACAGGGTCCCGTCCGCGACGCGAACGCGGACGACCGGACCGTAGGCGCGCAGCGATTCCAGGAATTCCATGGGCCGCCGCCCCAGTTGCAGCATGTGCCCGATGCCCGGCAGCCCGCCGGGCGCCATCGGGACGAGTGTGGTTGGCGATAGTGCCTGGGTTTTCAGTGCTGTCCCTACCTCTCAAGTTTGTTACGCTAAGCCATCGAACGGTGGCGGACGGACTGCAGGAACCTCAGGAAGGAACTGCCCGATGAGCGAGTTCATCGTCTTGCTGGACGAGTCAGGTCACGCGATCGGCTCGGCCGACAAGGTGACGTCCCATCACCGGGACACGCCGCTGCACCTGGCCTTCTCCTGCTACCTGCTCGACGACGACGGCCGGGTCCTGCTCACCCAGCGCAGCGCGGCCAAGCGCACCTTCCCCGGCGTGTGGACCAACTCCTTCTGCGGCCACCCAGCTCCCGGCGAGGCGCTGCCCGATGCGGTGCACCGCCGGGGCCAGGACGAGCTCGGGGTCAAGCTGGCCGACCTGCGGCTCGTGCTGCCGGAGTTCCGCTACCGGGCCGTGATGGCCGACGGGACCGCCGAGCACGAGTACTGCCCGGTCTTCGCCGCCCGCCTGAAGGACGGCCCGCCGCAGCTCAACCCGGCCGAGGTGGACGACCAGCGCTGGGTCACCTGGCCCGAGGCGATGGCGGTGGCCCAGGAGCCGGCCGCCAGCCCCTGGTTCCGGACGCAGGCGCAGCTCCTGGCGGCGCTGGGCGAGCCCGCCGGGTGGCCCGGCGGCGACGCCGCTGCCCTCCCGCCGGCCGCCCGCTGGTAGCGCCGCCCGCTGGTAGCGCCGCCGCCGGGGCGGCGCGTCACGCGGGCGGGGCAGGCCCGGGCTGCGGTGCCGGGCGAACACGGTCTGGTGGTTGCCGGTGTAGTCGGCCGAGACCTTGTAGTAGCTGCCGCGCGGCCCGTAGGCCGTGTAGAAGCCGAACCCGCGCACGTCCTCATCCAGCAGCGGCCCCTGCTCGACGAACGCCCGCAGCAGCGGGTGGTAGTGCACGGGGAAGTCGGCCGCCAGGTACCCGACGGGGAAGCACAGCCGCTGGAGGTCGGGGGAGTCCCAGCTGAAGGTCTGGTAGACGCAGAACGCCCGCGTGTCGCGCGCCAGCTCGTCGTCGGCCGGGAGCGGGAAGCCGAGGCCCCCGATGATGGCCTCGACCCGCTCGCGGGTGAGCGTCCCGGGCGGGAAGACCGGCGCGTAGACGTTGACCGTGTGGCTGGTGAAGTCCAGGGCTACCATCCCGACGCTGTCCAGGCCGGCCCGGGCGAAGTGCGCGCCGGCCCCGTGGACGGCCGGCGGCAGGCTGTCGAGGGTCAGGAACTCCGCCAGCGCTATCCCGTCCGCGAACTGCAGCCAGACCTTGTCGGCCATGCCCTTGACCGAGGCGTCGATCCCCCACCAGACCCCGAACCGGCTGGCGATCTCCTCCCCGAGCCGCTCGATCGGGTGCCCCTGGTAGGTGAGCAGTCCGGCCTCGCGCAGCAGCGGGACGGCGGGCAGCGGGTGCGGGTAGATCAGGCGCAGGTTCAGGTCCCGGCGCTCCGGCGGCTTGGTCGTGGTGCGCATCCCCACCCACGAGTCGGTGGTCAGCAGCGGGGCGAGCGTGGCGATCACCCGGTCCACGATCGCCGCGTCGAAGCGGACCTCGGCGATGTCGCTGTAGCGGCGCAGGTCAGACCGTAGCCGGTCGAGATCGATTTCCGTGGTGGCGGGAGCGGTCATGGCAACCTCCGGGAGTGGACGGCGCGGACGGAATTCTGGCGCCCACGTTAACACCAGCCGCTGCGGAGGGCGACTGAACTGTTACAGTCGGTAGCAATAGCTGCCCGGCGAACAGAGGGGACCCTCGTGGGCTCGACCTCGCTCGACACCGACGCCCGGACCGTGGACGTCGATTCCTACCTGGCCGAGATGAACGCGATCAGCGGCCGCACCGGCCCGCAGCCGCTGTTCCCCGATAGCCCGTTCGCGTTCCCCATGATCCGCCGGCACATCACCACCGACCTGGCGTCCGTCTTCGCCGGCGCGGTGGGCGACACCAACCCGCTGTGGAGCGATGAGGCCTATGGCGCTGCGTCGTGCTGGGGCACGCCGATCGGGATGCCCCTCCTGGAGGCGTGCCTGTCGGAGTTCAGCTCCGTGCCCCCGCCGCCGCACCCCGAGTGGGTCGTGATGTCCACGGGCGGCCTGCGCCGGTACTACGAGCCGTTCCGCCCCGGGGACGTGATCCGGGGGGAGGACACCTGGCACGGGTTCACCGAGAAGGCCGTGCCCGGCCAGACCGGCCCGATGCTGCTCGGCATGGGGGAGCGGCGGTTCATCAACCAGCACGGCCGGGTCGTCATGGCGCTGCTGTCGCGGGGGGCCTGCCTGCCCGTCCCGTCCGGCCCGGGCGGCGAGGCGGGCGGCCCGGGACTGTCGGCGGCGCCGCGCCGCTACGCTCCCGAGGAGCTGGCGGCGATCCGGGCCGACTACGAGCGGGAGCTGTCCGGGGCGGCGCGGCGCGGGGCGCAGCCCCGCTACTGGGAGGACGTGCAGGTCGGCGAGCCGGTCCCCGGCAACCTGAAGGGCCCTTACGACCTGTCGGACTCGGTGTCGTTCGCCGGCGCGGTCGGCCTCAACCTCGCGTTCGCCGTCAACCACCGCGAGCTCAGCCGCAAGGTGCCCGGCGCCCCGCTCGACCCGCGGACGGGCGCGCCCCGCCACCCGGTCGAGACGCACTTCGATGATCAGCTCGCCCAGGCCCGCGGCTTCGCCCGCCCGCCCGCGTTCGGCACCCAGCTGGAGTCGGTCCAGCTGCACGCGGTCACGAACTGGATGTCCGACGAGGGCTTCGTGACCGAGGCTGACGTCCGGCTCGTCCGGCCCCTGCTGATGGGCGAGGCCAGCGCGGTCACCGGCAAGGTGGCGGGCAAGCGCCGGGAGGGCGGGCGCTGCCTGGCCGACCTGCGGATGATCGCCAAGACGCTCGACGGGGTGCCGTACGCGCGAGGGCGGGTCGTCGTTGACCTCCCGTCCCGGGACGGGTACTCCCCGGCCGCCCGCGGCACCGAGAACTAGGTTTCCCCGGATGCTTCCTGCGCGCAGAAAGCGGCAATAACGATGGTCGCGAACATCATGGGGCTTGGCGCGGTATCCGGCTACGGCTGGGGAATGAGCGCGTTGTGGGCCGGCCTTTCGTCCCGGCAGCCGGCCGGGCGCCGGCATCACGGCCTCGGCGGCGCCTTCCCCGACCCGTGCTGGTTCGCCCGCGTCCCGGAGCAGGACGGCCCGGCCGCGCCGGGGGCCGATGTCGCGCCGGGCTCCAACCGCTACCAGCAGGGCTGCGCCGCCGCCGTCCAGGAGGCGATCGATGACGCCCGCGCCCGGGGCTGGCGGCCCGGCCAGCGGGTGGGCATCGTGCACGCCACCACGCGGGCCGACCTGGAGCTGATGCGCGCCCGCTACCTGGCGCCGGGCTCGGTCAGCCCGCGGCGGGCCTACGTCGAGCAGTCCTGGACGACGCCCTCGGGCCTGGCGATGATCAGGAACGGCTTCACCGGCCCGGCCGTCGTCGTCAGCGCCGCCTGCTCCTCCGGGCTGCACGCGCTGGCGATCGGCCAGCGCCTGCTGGAGTGCGGGGACGCCACCGACGTGGTCGTCCTGTCCTCCGACATCGGCTTCGACGGGGAGGAGATGACGCTCTTCGCCTCCCTCGGGCCGCTGATCTACGACACCCCGCCCGAGGACGCGTGCCGCCCCTTCCAGGAGGGCACCCGCGGCTTCGTCCTCGGCGAGGGCGCGGCCGCCCTGGTCCTCACCCACTCGGCGGCGGGCGCGCCCTACGCGCGGCTGCGGGCGACGATGCTCGGCAACGACGCCTACCACCCGGTCGCGATCGAGCCGACCCACGTGGAGATCATCGCCACCGTCGACCGCTGCCTGGCGAAGGCGGGCATCAAGCCGCAGGAGGTCACTGCCCTGGTCGCGCACAGCTCCGGCACCGTCGAGTGCCGGGAGGCCGACACCGCCGTCCTGGACCACCTCGGCCCGCAGGCGACCGGCGCCGGCCTCAAGCCGCTGCTCGGCCACTGCATGGGCACCGCCCCGCTGCTGGACGCGGTCGCGATCGCGCGCGCCCACGCCGAGGGCGGCCTGCCCACCCATCCGCCCGTGGCCGACGGCCACCCGCGGCTCGCGCGCGACCTCCTGCCCGTCGGCGGCCCGGTCCTCCAGCTCGGCATCGGCTTCGGCGGCAACGTCTCCGCCGCCGTCTACGAGCCCGCGCTCTAAGGCATGCCCGGGCGACCTTCGCCCTGCCCTTGTCCTGGCCGGGCCCGGGCAAGGCGCAGCCCCCTGAGGACCGCAGCCCCCTGAGGACCCGCCAGCGCCGGCCATCCGGCGCTTGCGTCCCTCACGCCACAGCTAACGCCCTTTTTTCGGTAAGAAATGACGGTTGGGAAGAGTTTTCCACGCCAGGGTGTGGAAAACTCTTCCCAACCGGGAAATCCTTCCCGATAACCCCGGACGCTGGCCGCCCCATGATCGCCAGGACAGGGCCTCAGCCGGCCACCCCGGGAGCGCACTGCTGGCGGGCGCATTGCCTATGATCGGCTCATGCTCCGTCACGTTCTCCTCGTCCGCCTGAAGCCGGGAGTCACCGCCGAGCAGGCCGGCGCCTTCGCCGAGGCGATCACGGCCGTGTCCTTCCCCGGGCGGCACAACGTCATCGTCGCCCGTGACCTCGGGGTCCGCCCCGGCAACATGGACCTGGTGGTCAGCAACGACTTCCCCGACCAGGCGGCCTACGAGGCCTGGGGGCAGTACCCCGACCACGTGCGGGTCCGCGAGCAGTTCCTCGCCCCCATCGCCGAGCGGGTCGAGCGCTGCCTGTTCCCCGTCTGAGCGCTGGTCAGGCGAGCCCCGGCCCGGGGGCTGCCCTCGCCGGGCGTTAGCGGACGGCGGTCAGGAACCGCGTCCAGGCGGCCGGGGACACGCGTCCCGGTCTCGAGCATCGGCAAGGTGCACACCGGCCGGGTCCTGCGGCACGTCCCCGGCCCCGGGGCCGCGCTCGCCGAGGCCCGGCGGGTCCTGCGCGACGGCGGGACCGCCGTGTTCGCCGAGCCGGACTGGGACACCCTGATCATCGACCACCCCGACCTGGCGACCGCCCGCGCGTACGCCCGCTACGTCACCGACCACGTCATCCGGAACCCCGCCGTCGGCCGCCAGCTGCCCCGCCTGGCGGCCGAGTCCGGCTTCACCGTCACCAAGGTCACCCCGATCACCGCCGTCTGGCGCGATGTCCGGGCCGCCGACCAGGTACTCGGCCTGCAGCGGGTGACCGACGGGGCGGTCGATGCCGGCTACCTCACGCCGGAGTCAGCCAGCCAGTGGCTCGGCCACCTGGCCACGGGGCCCTTCTTCGCCGCCACCACCCTCTTCATCATCACGGCGACCGCGAGCTAGCAGCAGGGCGCGGCGCCGGCCGGGGTGGTGGCGGTGCCGCCGGCCGCCACGGTGCAGCAGACGGAGTCCTCCGGCGGGCACAAGAGCCCGGCGTCGCCCTTGACCACGTACACCTCCCAGGACTCGCGGCCCGGACCGGTGACCCACACCTTGTCCTGGACGGCGTAGCAGCAGGCGACGTCCTCCTCGGTGGCGGTCGCGAGGCCGGCGGCGGCCAGCCGCCCGGTCGCCGCCGCGACCTCGCCGGTCGTCTGCACCTCGATCCCGAGGTGGTCCAGGCGGGTGTCCTCGCCCGGCTGGCCCTCGATGAGGACGAGCTTGAGCGGCGGCTCGGCGATGGCGAAGTTGGCGTAGCCCGGCCGGCGCTTGGCGGGCCCGGCGCCGAGCAGCCTGGTGTAGAAGGCGACGGAGCCTTCCAGGTCGGCGACGCGGAGGGCGAGCTGGACTCGGGACATGACGGTCCTTCCTGATGGCGGCTGCTGATTAAAGAATCTTCTAATCAGCTCTCGTCGTCAGTTTGGCATCTTGCTTCAAGATGTGTCAAATTAGAGAGGTGATGAACCAGGAGCTGCTGCCGGCCGTGGGGCCGGACCGGGTGCCGTGCTGCGAGCCGCTCGTGCGCGAGCCGCTGCCGCCGGCCGGCGCGGACGAGCTCGCGCCGCTGTTCAAGGCGCTGGCCGACCCGATGCGGCTGCGCCTGCTGTCGCTGGTCGCCTGCCACGACGGCGGCGAGTCGTGCGTCTGCGACCTGCTCGCCGCGTTCGACGTGACCGCCCCGTCGGTCAGCTACCACCTGAAGGTCCTGCGCGAGGCGGGCCTGATCAGTTCCGAGCGGCGCGGTACCTGGGTCTACTACCGGGTCAACCCCGAGGTCATGGCGCGGATGTCAGCCGTGCTCGCGCCCCGCCCGGCCGGCCTGGCCGGGGAGGGCCGGCTGCCGTCCGGCGCTCAGGATCGGCCGGGCAACGCCTGACCAGCGCCTGGCCGGGCTGCCCCTGGCATCCCCGGCATCCCCGGGGCATCGGCAGTTTCAGGGCCGAGGGTGACTCGATGGCTACTTTCGGACTCTGCCGACGAGTTGGTTGCTTAAAGCCCCGAATCGGGCTGATTTCCAACCAACTCGTCGGCTAAGACAGATAGTAATCAAATGGCTACCGATGGCTTTAGCGGGTGAGGCGGGGGATTCAGCCGGGCCGGGCGGCCGCGGCGGGCAACCCTACGGCTGAGGACGCCAGGGCTGGGGATCGCCAGGGCTAGGGATCGCCAGGGCTAGGGATCGCCAGGCTGGGGATCGGCCCGGCTGAGGACGCCAGGGCTGGGGATCGCCAGGGCTGAGGACGCCAGGGCTGAGGACGCCAGGGCTGGGGATCGCCAGGCTGGGGATCGGCCCGGCTGAGGCGGTCGGCCTAGGGCCTGTCCTGGCGATCTTCATGCTTGCGCAGCCGCCGCCGCAGCCCCACGTCGACCGCACGCCACCGCCGCCACCACCCATCCCTCACGCCACCAGGACCCCAGCCACCCCCCAGGCACCACCACTTCCCGGAAAGAAAGCACTAGCTGGAAGAAAAGCACCGGATGCAATGCAAATCCTCCACCTAATGCAAATCCTCCACGCTACCTAGCTCCCGGCCGCCGCTCATGATCGCCAGGACAGGCCTTAGTGCGGCACGGGGCCGCCCGCTAGGGCGATGAGCACGCCGACCGCCCCGGCCGCGACCAGGGTGAGCATGACGCCCCGGCGCAGCCCGAGGATGCCGGCCGCCGCCGCCGCGAGGACGGCGTACTGCCACGGCTCGGCCAGGGCGCGCACCAGCGGGATCGCCGAGCCCAGCATCGCCCCGATCGCGGCCGGGCCGGCGCCGTCTAGCAGCGCCTGGGCATGCCGGCTGGCGCGCAGGGCCTCGAAGTGGCGGGCGCCCACGAGCACGATGGCGAATGACGGGCTGAACGCGACCAGCGACGCGAGCAGCCCGCCGCCAATCCCGGCGGCGGCGTAGCCGACGGTGGCGACGGTCTGCACGACCGGGCCCGGCGTGACCTGGCCGAGGGCGACGCCGTTGAGGAACTGAACACTGGTCATCCAGTGGTGCCCGACCGCGTCGGCCTGCATCAGCGGGATGATCACGAACCCGCCGCCGAACGACAGCGCGCCGACCTTCAGCGCGGTCCACGCCACTGGCAGCAGCACCCCAGCCCCGGCCGCCGCGCCCAGCGCGCGGGCCGGGCCGGCTGAGCGGACCGCCCGCGCGAGCGCCGGCAGCGCCGGCAGGGCCGCCACCGCGCGAAGCGCCCCAGCGCGGTCGCCCGAGCGAGAGCCCGGACCAGAACCAGGACCGGGCCGGGCGCTGACGAACAGCTCAGCCAGGCCGCAGCCGAGCAGGACCAGCACCAGCCACGGGCCGAGGGTGGCGGCGGCGGCCCCGCCCGCGAGCAGGTACAAGATCCAGCGCAGCCGCCGGGCACGCGAGCCGGCCATCCGCCGGCGGCTCGGCCGGACCAGGGACCAGCCCGCCTGGACGGCAACGGCCGCGACCGCGCTGCCCGCCCCGGCTCCCGCACCCCGGACCCAGTCCGGCGGGCTGCCCGCCAGGAACAGCACCGACAGGGCCAGGATCACGATCAGCCCGGGCACGATGAAGGCGATCCCGCCCGCCAGCGCGCCGGCCCGGCCGCGCACCCGCCAGGCGCAGAAGATCGCCAGCTGGGTCGAGGCCGGGCCGGGCAGCAGGTTGCACGCCGCGATCGCGTCCTCGAACTCGCGCGCGTCGAGCCACCCCCGCCGGTCCACGCACAGTGCCCGCAGCAGCGCGATATGGGCGGGCGGCCCGCCGAACCCGATGCAGCCGATCCGCCCCCACTCGCGCAAGACGGTGGGCAGGCTGGCTCGCCACGCGAGCGGGCCAGGCTGGTCCCCGTGCCGCTGGTCCTGGTCCTGCTGGTCCCCGTGCCGCTGGTCCCGGTCCTGCTGGTCCCCGTCCTGCTCGTCCCCGTCCTGCTGGTCTCGGTCCCGCTGGTCTCGGTCCTGCTTGTCCTGGGCCGCCTCGTGCGGCTCCGGCCGGGCGGGCGGGGGAGTGCCGGTCACGGTGCCTCGCCTTTGATCTGAGCCTCGTCTTTGATCTCAGCCTCGTCCTTGACCTGTGCGTCGGCCTCGATCCGGGCGAGCAGGAACCCGATCCGCACCCGCAGGTCGGCCGCCAGCGCGCGGAACGCGGGCAGCCCGCCGCCGCCCGCCGCCGGGTCGGGGATGCTCCAGTGGATGACCTCGGGTGCCCCCGGGAACTCGGGGCACACCTCGCGGACCTTGTCGCACAGGCTGACCACGTAGCCGAACCGCTGCCCGGCCAGGGTGTCCAGGTGCCGGGGCTGGCGCCCGCTGATGTCGAGGCCGTGCTCGCGCATGACCGTGACCGCGTGCGGGTGCAGCGGCTTGGGGCGGCTGCCGGCGCTGGCGGCCGCCACCGTCCCCCGCGACAACTGCTCGGCGATCGCCTGGGCCATCTGCGAGCGGGCGCTGTTGCCAGTGCACGCGAACAGCACCCGGCCCGGCCCGCTGGCCCGGGACCCGGTAATCGGGGACTCGGCAACCGGGGCCAGCAGCAGCCCGGGAGGCGGTGCCAGCCCGGGAGGCGGTGCCAGTCCGGGCTGTCGGGCCAGCCCGGGATGCAGGGCCGCCCCCGCCGCCGCGAGCAGGTCGCCGCAGCGGGCCAGGTCGAGGCTGTAGTAGGCGTCCCGGCCGTCGGCCGAGCTGCGGCGCGTGGTGACCAGGCCGCCCGCCCGCAGCCGCCCGAGATGGTAGGACACCAGGGGCTGCGGCTGCCCGGTCAGGGCCGTCAGCTCGCGGACCTGCCGGTCGCTGCGGGCTAGCTCGCCCAGCAGCCGCCACCGCAGCGGCTCGCCGGCCAGCAGCAGGAACGGGGGCGGGCCATGGCCCCGGGAAGCACTCACCCGACTCACGGTACATCAATCATCATTGATCGATCAACCCTGGTTGATCGATTGGGCGGAAAACTGGTTTCCCCGCCCGGGCCGGATCATTACCATCGTGAGCACCGCCGCTGCCCGGAGGGCAGCGCGCCGCGACGAGCGAGGGAAGCCAGGCCATGCGTTACCGCGTCGCCGTCGCCGTCCCCGCGTCGCGGTATGAGGTGATCCTGGCGTCTTCCGGCGCCCGGCGGACGCCGCGCGGCGGCCACCGGAGCTCGTGAGGAGCAGCTGACCCGCGCCCGCTTCCTGGCGGGCGCCGCGGGCGGGCTCGTCGCGTA
The DNA here is from genome assembly GCA_036276115.1 of Trebonia sp. Taxonomy (GTDB): domain Bacteria; phylum Actinomycetota; class Actinomycetes; order Streptosporangiales; family Streptosporangiaceae; genus Trebonia. The sequence goes on along the minus strand of DATBEM010000219.1, from coordinate 10,882 downwards.
ATCGCGCCGTCCTGGTCCCTGATCACCGCGAAAGGTCCCCTGCCGTGCGCAACGACCCGCGCCGCCATCCCGCCAGGCCGTCGCCCGGGGCGTGTCCGGCTTCGTCTACCGGCACGTCAAGCAGGACGGCGGGGCCGGCCAGTTCGCCCGCGTGGTGCTGGACGTCGAGCCGGCCACGGGCGGCTTCGAGTTCCGCTCGTCGGTCACCGGCGGGCGGGTGCCGCGCGAGTACGTCCGGGCGGTCGAGGCCGGCTGCCGGGACGCGCTGGCCGCCGGGCCGCTCGGCGGCCACCCGGTGACCGGGCTGCGGGTCGCCCTGACCGACGGGGCGACCCACCCGAAGGACTCCTCCGAGCTGGCGTTCCGGACGGCCGGGTGGCTGGGCCTGCGGGACGCGCTGCGCGCGAGCGCGCTGCGGCTCCTGGAGCCGGTCGCCGAGGTCGCGGTGACGGTGCCCGGCGACGCGGTCGGCGGGGTGCTGGGCGACCTGGCGGCCCGGCGCGGCCACGTCGCGGGCCCGGCCGTCCGGGGCGGCACCGCCGTCGTCACCGCGACCGTGCCGCTGGCCGGGCTGTCCGGCTACGCGACCCGGCTGCGCAGCCGGACGCAGGGGCGGGGCACCTTCACCGCCCGGCCCGCCGGCTACGCGCCGGCCCCGACGGCCTAGCCGACCGGGATGGCCCCGCCCCGCGCGGGGCCATCCCCGGTCCCCGCGTCAGTCGTCCACCAGCGCCCACGCCTCCACCTCGATCAGGTAGCCGGGGACGAACAGGGCGGCCACCTGGACGGCGGTGCTCGCGGGCGGGCGCGCCACGTCGATGGCGGCGTCGCGGGCCGCCCGCACCGCCGGCAGGTCAGCGATGTCGAGCACGAAGAAGCTGAACTTCACCACGTCGGCGAAGCTCGCGCCGGCCTCGGCCAGGCACCGGCCGAGGTTGGCGAACACCTGCCGCTCACCACGACCAGCCGCCCCCGGCCGGAGACCACGTGACTGTAGCCCCGCCCGGGGGCCATCCCGGCCGGGGCCGCGACATGCTGAAGCTCGCCCACTGCGCTATCTCCCTTGCTGCCTGGTGGCGCGGCCTGGTTCCGGCCGCGGGGACTACCCCGCCCGGGGCGGGCGCGGGCGTCAAGCGAATATCGGCCGCGCCGGGCGTGGCGAACTTGTTCGTGACGAACATGTTCGTTATAGTGGGGCCATGCCAGCCGATAGCCGGAGCCGGCGCGACCGGCCCGCCAAGCCGCCGCTGTCGCGGGACTGGATCGTGGCCGCGACGATCGAGATCATGCGGGCCGAGGGCCTGCCCAAGGCGACCATGCGGCGGGTCGCCCAGGCGCTCGACACCGGGCCCGCGTCCCTCTACGTGTACGTCGCCAGCACCGCTGAGCTGCACGCGGCGGTGCTCGACGAGCTGATCGGCCCGCTGCCGGTCCGGGCGGGCGGTGACTGGCGCGACCGGCTGGAGGGGCTGCTGCGCGACTACGCGGGCATCTTGTTCACCCATCCCGGCCTTGCCCGCTCGGCCCTGGTGCTGCGCGCGGCCGGGCCGAACGCGATCAGGCTCTACGACCGGATCCTGGCCCTGCTCCTGGAGGGGGGCGTGCCCGCCGCCCGGGCCGCCTGGGGGCTGGACCTGCTGCTGGCCTACGTCACCGCCAACGCCGCCGAGCACAGCGCGCCCGACGCCGGCGACGCCGTCGATGACGCCGCCGTCGATGAAACCGCTGCCCGCGACGACCTGGCCCGGGCGCTGGGCGCGGCCGACCCGGCCGTCGCCCCGCACGTCCGCGAGCACGCCGGCGCGCTCATGAGCGGCACCCCGGCCGAGCGGGTGACCTGGGCGCTGCGGGCGCTCATGGCGGGCATCGCCGTCACCCCGACCCCGCTCGACCGTCCCGTCCGCACCGACGACCGCCTGACCTGAACGGGCCTGGCCTGAACGGGCCTGGCCTGGACCCCTGGGAGCGACCATGACGACTCACTACCCCATCGCCATCATCGGCGCCGGCCTTGGCGGCCTCACCGCCGCTCGCGTCCTGCACGCGGCCGGGATCGAGGCGGCCACCTTCGAGCTCGAGCCCGGCCGGGACGCTCGCGTCCAGGGCGGCATGCTCGACATCCACGAGTACAACGGCCAGCGGGCCATCCGCGCGGCCGGGCTGTGGGAGCCGTTCACGGCCCTCATCCACCCGGGCGGCGAGGCGATGCGGATCCTCGATCACCGGGGCACCGTGCTGCGCGACGAGGACGACCACGGCGAGCTCGCCCGGCCCGAGGTCGACCGGGGCCAGCTGCGCGACCTGCTCATCGGCTCCCTGCCCGCCGGCGCGATTCAGTGGGGCCATAAGGTCACCGCCGTCCGCCCGGCCGCCGGCCGCCCCGGGGGGCACGAGGTCGAGTTCGCGAACGGCACGATCATCACCGCCGGCCTGCTCATCGGGGCCGACGGCGCCTGGTCCCGGGTCCGCCCGCTAGTCTCCGCGGCCCGGCCGCGGTACGCGGGCGTGTCGTTCGTCGAGGCCGACCTGCGGGATGCCGACCGCGACCACCCGGCCCAGGCCGCCGCCATGGGCACGGGGATGATGTTCGCGCTGCGGGGCGAGACCGGGATGATCGGCCACCGCGAGAGCGACGGCAGCCTGCACGTCTACCTGGGCCTGCGGGTGCCGGAGGACTGGATCGACGCGGCCGGCTTCCCGTCCGGCCCGGCCGCCGCCCGGACGGCCGTCCTGGACCGGCTCGACGGGTGGGATGACGCGCTGCGCGGCTTGATCGCCGACGCCGACGCGCCACTGGTGGCGCGGCGCATCCACGCCCTGCCGGCCGGGCACTCGTGGGACCGGGTCCCCGGCGTCACCCTCCTGGGCGATGCCGCCCACGTGATGTCCCCGTTCGCGGGGGAGGGCGCCAACCTGGCGATGTACGACGGATCGGAACTGGCCCGCGCGATCGCCGGCCACCCGGGCGACACCGAGGCGGCGCTGGCGGCCTACGAGGCGGCGATGTTCCCGCGCGCGGCGCAGGCGGCGGAGGAGTCCGCGCAGAGCCTGGAGGTCATCTTCCGGGCCGACTCGCCGGCCGGCCTGCTGGCCATGTTCGCTGGCTTCGACGCGGAAAGGCAGGGCGCGTAGGCGCGGCGCCGGTCGGCCTCCGGCGCGCGTGGCCTACGGCGTTCGCCCTCGGGCTATACCGCTTCTTCTTCGGGGCCGTCGAGGAATTCCTGGGCCATCATGCCCATGGTGATGTCACCGGGCTGGATGCTGTCGGGCGGGTCGTCGACGGCGCTGGGATTGATCTTCACGAACGGGGGAAGCGCTGGCTCGGACCAGACGACCTGGCGTCTGCGGCCGAACCAGCGCCTTATCTTGGGCATGCGCGATATCTACCCCCTCGCGCCGCCTTATGCCGGCTTTCGCCGCCCGCTTGGGTGCTAGCCTTCGCGCATGCACTTCGGGCACCATCAGTGGATCCGGGTCGAGGGGACCGTCCTGGAGCGACGGATCCTGCACCCCGAGCGGTCCGCGCCGCACGCCAAGCTCTTCGTCGTCCGCCTGGACCCGCCGGGCCAGGCGGCGGTCACCGTCGAGCTGACCCTGCACCCGTCCGACCGCGACTACCTGACCATCGCCCAGCCGAAGGCGGGCCAGGTCCGCGGCTTCCTCTACGACCCGAAGTCGGGCAAGCTCCAGTTCGACCTGGAGGACCCGCGCACCAACCTCACCGCGATGCTCCGCGACGCCGACGCGCGGGCCACTGGCCTGTACCCCGAGCCCGACGGCCGCTGACCGGCCGGCCGGGCGCCGGTAACGCGCTCGCCTTAACCGCCCGGCCGCGGCGCAGCCGCGCCACCGCGCCCGGGGCGAGGTCGATGAGGAAGGCGAGCGCGAGCACCGTCGCCGTGCCGAGGGCGACCCCGCCGACCGCGTCGGTGAAGTAGTGCCAGCGCAGGCCGATGACGCCCGCCGCCACCACCACCGTGACCGCGCACGCGAGCGCCACCAGCGCGGCCCGCAGCGCCCGGTCAGCCGCCCGCCGGGCCGGGTCGCGCAGCAGCACGCCGGCGACCGTCGCCAGCGTCATGGCCGACGCGACGTGCCCGCTCGGGAACGACAGCTGGCCGCCGTGGGTCCGGCCGACCAGGTGCTTGAGCACCGTGTCGTCCAGGAAGGCAGTGACCGGGACGGCGGCCACCGCCAGCACCACCCCGTTGGGCCGCCGCGCGGCCAGGCAGCCGGCCGCGATCGCGAGGCTCACCCCGATCAGCGGCCACGTCGATCCGGGCAGCGCGAGCCACGGCAGGACGCCCCGGCTGCCGCCGAGCGACGCGAGCACCGCCCCGTCCACCGCCCGGTCCAGCCCGCCCGCCTGCCCCTGCCCCCGCAGCAGCAGCCCGAGGCCGGCGATGACGGCCGCGCACCCGCCCAGCACCGGCCACGCCCGCGTCCGCCTCGCATCCCGCAGCAACGGCCGCGCGCTACTGCCCACTGAGCCAGTTCGGGCAGCCCGCCGGATCGTCGCGCTCCCTCCAGGCAACGGCCTCGTCACCGTCATCCTCGTAAACCCAGGTCCGGCCTTCCTTCCCGTCCACGAGCAGGAGGCCCTGCCCGTACTCGTCCAGGTCTATGTCGTCGCGCAGGTCCGGCGCGGTATTCAGGTCAGCCGGGAGGTTAGGCGCGCTATAGTGCGCGTTTAGTTGCGTCGTGCCGTCCACTCTCGTAACGTGCCCGGCGGTATAACCGAGTTTCTGCCCGTTGATCTGCGTGCTCAGGTCAACAGTCCAGTCCACTCGCCCGAGCAGGATAACCTGCCGCGGTGCCTCGGTGCGCGCCAGCATCATCCAGGTGGCGAGGCGCAGTCGTGAACTGGTCCCGAACAGGGGCCGGCCGGCGTCTATCTGCTTGGGGACAAGCCAGTTGGGGTCATCGCTATCCTCCACCGCGACTTCCCCTAGCGCCAGGTCAACCGGGTCAGCGTCGAACGGGAGCGAGACGGTCCCGCCGTCGCGCAGCGGCGGCGGGAACTGGAAAACCTCCCGGATCTCCGCGGTCTTAGCGCCGTCAGGCAACCCGTAGCTGGCTTTGCGGGACATCTCGATGACGTTCTGAGCCATGCCGATTTGCCATTTAGCGAGCTCGCCATCGGGTGAATGACTGACCGTTATCGCACCCGTGAACGTTATCTTCGGCGACCGCAGCTCGTAGACCGTGATATTCCCCGCCTGGCCAGTTGTCACGTAGCCGAGCTTGCGGTCCTTCTCTTTTATCGTGGGGTCGCCGCCGATATTGGCCGCGAGCTCCCTGGTAACCTCGAAGGTTACCCCCGTGTCGGTGGTTATCGTTCGCGGCATAGCCTTTCCCCCATTTGCTCGCCCGTGGCGCCGATGGCGATGATTTCGTCGCTTCCTACGCGGAAATTACCGGTACCGGCCGGCGGCGTCAACCCGGTAGCCTGGCCGCCCTCAATAACCGCGATGGTCAGCTCGGGGTCAGGCGGCCGCGGTCGTTAGCGGGCCGCGGCGCAGCGGCTCAGGGGCGGATGACGCGGTCCTCGGTCACGATCGCGGTGATGAGGCCGGCCGGGGTGACGTCGAAGGCGTAGTTCCGGGCGCGGGTGCCGGGCGGGGCGGCGGCCACGCCGCGAAAGCCGGTGACCTCCTCCTCCGGGCGCAGCTCGATGTCGATCCCGGCGCCGCTGGCGGTCGCCCGGTCGATGGTGGACTCCGGCGCCGCGACGACGAACGGGATGCCCGCCCGCTGCGCGGCCAGGGCGAGGGCGTACGTGCCGACCTTGTTGGCGGTGTCGCCGTTGGCGGCGATCCGGTCCGCCCCGACCACCACCGCGTGGGACTCGCCCCGGGCGATGAGGAACGGGCCCGCCCCGTCGGCCACCAGGTAGTGCTCGATGCCGAGCTGGCCCAGCTCCCAGCAGGTGAGCCGCGAGCCCTGCAGCAGCGGGCGGGTCTCGTCCACGGTGACGTGAGCGAGCGCGCCGCGGGCGGCCAGGGCGCGGATGACGCCGAGGGCGGTTCCCCAGCCGAGGCAGGCGAGCGCCCCGGTGTTGCAGTGGGTGTGCACCGCCAGCGGCCCCGGGCCGCACTCGGCAGCCAGGAAGTCAGCCCCCCGCTCGCTGACGCGCCTGCTCACCGCGACCGCATGGGCCAGCACGGCCAGGGCGGCGGCTTCGACGGCGGCCGGGCCGCGGGCGATGGCGGGGGCGACCGCGCGAACCTCGCGGGCCAGGTTCACGGCGGTCGGCCGGGCGCCGGCGATCCGCGTGACCTCGGCGTCCAGCCGCCCGGGGTCCCAGCCCTCGCGCCGCCCCTGGCGCACGGCGAGGGCGACGCCGAGCGCGCCCGCGACGCCGAGCAGCGGAGCGCCCCGGACGGCGAGGGAGGTGATCGCGCTGACGAGCTCGTCCACGGTGGCGATGTCGCGGACGACCAGCTGGCCGGGGAGCACGGTCTGGTCGATGGCGATGATGTGCCCGTCTCGCCAGGCTATGACGTCATCCAGCACGCGATCGCTCATACTGATGAACGGTACCGCCGACCGGAAGGCCCCCGCCATGCTGCTGCCCGCCGCCCGCGCGGCCATCGCCCGGACCTGCTCCGAGCTTGCCCGGGCGGGCCTGGTGGTGGGCACGGCGGGCAACGTGAGCGTCCGGGAAGGCGACCTGATCGCGGTCACGCCGAGCGGCGTGCGCTACGCCGAGCTGACCCCGGAGCTAGTCGGCGTGCACCGCCTCGACGGGGAGCCGGTGGAGGCGCCGCTCAAGCCGACCAGCGAGCTGCCGCTGCACCTGGCGGTCTACGCCGGCCGCCCGCAGCAGGAGGCGGGCGCGATCGTGCACACCCACTCGCCCGCCGCGACGGCGGTGTCCACCCTGGTCCGCGAGGTCCCGCCGCTGCACTACTACGTGGCCGTCTTCGGCGGCTCCGTCCGCGTCTCCGGCTACGCCCCCTACGGCACGCCGCAGCTCGCGGCCACCGTCCTGGACGCGCTGCGCGACCGCACCGGCTGCCTCATCGCCAACCACGGCGCGGTGACCATCGGCCCTGACCTCGCGACCGCCCACGAGCGGGCCGCCTACCTGGAATGGCTGTGCGACGTGTACCTGCGCGCGGCCGCCGCGGGCCGCCCGCGGCTGCTCCCGGCGGCCGAGATCGACACCGTGGTCGCCCGCCTCGCGACCTACGGCCAGCGCCCGGGCCAGGCGGGAGGCCAGGCCTAGCGTCACCCCTGAATGGCGCTAGGCCTGGCGGCTGCACCGCCCTGCGTCCCCACTGTCCGCTCGCGGCCCGGTCACACCGCGTGCTGGGCGACATTCGGGCAGGAAACCGGCAGTGCCCCGGACGCCGCATGGCGTCCGGGGCACTGCCGGTGGGGGAGGGAGGAAAGTCAGGCGGCCTTGACGGCCGTGGCGCCGAGGGCCTTGTCGTAGACGGCGAGGGTTTCCTGGGCGATGCGGTCCCAGGAGAACCGCGAGCGGGCCCGGTCGGCGGCGGCCACGCTGTAGGCCTCCAGCATCATCGGGTGGGCGAGCAGCTGGCGGATCCGCTGGCCCATGAGGGCCGGGTGCCCCGGGGGCACCAGGATCCCGGTGGTCCCGTCGATGACCGCGTCGACCTGGCCGCCGAGGCCGGCCGCGACGACCGGGGTGCCGCAGGCCATGGCCTGCAGCGGCAGCGTCGCCGACGGCTCGTACTCGCCGGTGGTCACGTAGAGGTCGGCCGAGCGCAGCAGCGGGGGCAGGTCCGCGCGGGCGACCTGGCCGCTGAAGGTGACCCGGTCGCCCACCCCGAGTGCCTCGGCCAGGGCGGCCAGCCGCTCCCGCTCGCGGCGGGCCCGCAGCTCGTCGCGCGTCGGCCCGGCCGCGATGACCAGCTCCGCCCCGGGCACCTTCGTCAGCGCCCGCAGCAGCAGCTCCAGCCCGGCGCCCTTCTCCATGTCGGCGATGGTGACCAGCCGCGGGCGGCCGCTGCGGGCCGCGACCGCGCCGTCGGGGTCGAACTCGGCGACGTCGACGCCATCCGGCACGACCTTGATGTGCCGCCGGGGGACGCCCAGGCGCGCGAGGTCCGACTCCTCGTCGGTGCTGCCGGCCAGGACGGCGGTGACGCTGCGGCCGATCGCGGGCTCCAGGCGCATCCGCTCGGTGCCCGCCGTCGCCGGCAGGAGCCGGAAGCGCCGCTCGGCGACGCCGAGGGACTGGAACGACTGGATGACCGGGATGTCCAGGCCGCGCGACGCCGCGAGGGCCGCCAGCCCGCTGGTCCAGCGCACCGCGTGCAGCACGTCCGGGCGCTGGCTGGTCAGCCGGTCGCGCAGGCTGCCGCTGAAGGTGGGGACCCGGGCGAGCAGGTCGCGCTCGTCCGCCTTCTGGTCGCCGGCCCCGATGTGCTCCACCCGCACCCCGTCGCACAGGTCCGCCTTGTCCGGCAGCGCCTGGTCGGTCTTCTGGGCGTACAGGGTGACCTCGTGGCCGCCCGCGGCCAGGCTGCGGGTGAGCTCCTGCAGCCGGGCGCGCTCGGCCTCGCGGGGGGTGCCATCGTGGGCGAGCGGGGTAGTGTGCTGGGCAACGAGCGCGATCTTCATCTGAGGAAGCCTTCCTGACGGGCGGGTCGTCACGGCGTGCTACCGGGGGGCCAGGAAGATTCGGCTGCGCTAGAGGCAGTGCTTCATGAGGTGATGCGGCGAAGAGATGCGCATCGGGAAGCGGTGCCTCATGAAGCGACCATTAAAAGGGTCCAGCCCGCATGAGCACGCACGCCATGATCGGCGTGGACCGTGCCTGCGTCGTAGGCACCGCTGTCATTAAAGTACCCCGGCCAGCCCGCGACCGCAACCCCACCGGGAAACTAGCCGGCCGTGGCGTCCGCGACGCTCTCGTAGACCGGGATCAGCTGGTCGGCCGCGGTCAGCCGGAGCATGCGGTAGACAGTCTCCCCGGGCCGGGCCAGCGCCAGCACTCCGCCGTGCCGGTCCATGGCCCGGTTGGCCCGCAGCAGGACGTGCAGGGCCGAGGAGTCCATGAACCGCAGCTCGCCGAGGTCGATCACCAGGGTTCGCGGCTCCTTGGCGACCTCGGCGTCCAGTACCTCGCGGAGCGCGTCGCAGTTGGTCACGTCAGCCTCCCCGGCGAGGGTCACCAGGGTGTAGGGGTCGCCAACGGATTCGACCAGCGTGACGGACGCGGTGAGCAGATCCACACCGGAGTTCTACCATACGCCGGACACGGATCGGTCTCGCTCACCCCTCGGCGTCGGCGCCCCGGAGCGTCATGTGCATCCTGATCGTCGTGCCGCTGTCCCCCGATAGTAGTTCCACCAGGTCACAGAGCTGGTGGACGAGCCACAGGCCATGCCCGGCGAGGGCGTCGGAGGCGGGTCGCCGCTTTCCCGCGAGCGGGTCGGTGATCACTCCCTGGTCCCTGATCTCGCACACGATCTCGTGCTCGTCGTGCCACATGTCCAGGGTGCCAGGGGAGCGCGCGTGCCGGACCGTGTTCGCGGCCGCCTCGCTGACCGCGATGACCAGGTCGTTCAGGCGAGCCTCGGAGAGCCCGGCCCGCTTGGCGTAGCTGCGCACCTTGGCCCGGACTTCCGACAGGTTGGACGTGTAGGTAAACGGCATGGCGTCAGCCAGCGATGGAGGCGGCATGGCGGCCCGGCCGAGCCCGCGGCTGACTGGCCTGGGATTGCCGGGTGCGCGGCGGCTGGCGGCGGCGCCGAGCACCGGGCCGTCTGCGAACGCGTCCTCGTCGTGCGGTCCCCGGGCGCGCACGTCGTCGTGATGCAGGCGATACACCGCGCTTCCCTCCACGTTGGCGGCCACGGGTGCTGGCCAGGTGCACATCCCGTGCGCGGCCGCCGGGTCGCGCGACCGGGGGCAGGTCCCCGGAGGGCGCGGGCCGGGGACCCGAGGAACCCGGGGGGAGGTAGCCGCATGCCGACTCGGTTACCCGCAGGCTTACCGGTGAAACACCGGCCCACCTGGGAGCACGTGCACCAGGACTGCGCAGGGGCCTGCCGCCCGCGGTCGCGTCCGTGGCTGTTCACGTTGCTCCTTCCCGTCAAGCGTGCCGGTTCGCGTCTCCCCGCCTGCCCAGCCAGGCCGCGAACTAACCGGCAAACCGTCACGAAATCACCCGCGTGAATGGCGCGAATGGGTTGCCCCGCCCGGGGTAGCAGGGATCTCACGCGACATCCGGCTCGAGGCTTACGGAGGACATGTCATGACGATCGGCGCGTCCCTGCTGCTGATCGCAGTAGGCGCCATCTTGAGGTTCGCGGTTTCGACCGTGAGCACGCACGGGATCAACCTGCACATCATCGGCGACATCCTGATGATCGTCGGGATCGTGGGACTGGTGCTGTGGCTCCTCCTGTGGGGGCCGTGGGCGCGCCGTCGCCGCGTCGCCCGCCAGGCGCCGGCTGACGTGGACCCCGTTGCCTACCCGGACCGGCCGGCCGGCGGCCGCGCCACCTACCGGGTCCGGGAGTACCGCCGCGATGAGTACCCGAACGATGAGTACCCGACCGCCGAGTACCCGCCCGACCGCCCGGTCCGCCCTAACTGACGCCCCGCCCCGGCTGGCGCGATCGCGCCAGCCCCACGCCGGCGGCCCCTCCACCCCCCGGAGGGACCGCCGGCGCCTTGCGTTCTGGCAACTGCACCGCGTCCTGGCAACGGCCACCGTCCTTGGCTTTTCAGCACGGGCCGGGCCGTCTCGCCGCGCGCCCGCCCGCCGCTGGCGTTCCCCGGGAATGCCGCCGCCGCCGCGTGGGCGACCCCGGGCGGCGACGGGTTCCGTGCTGAAAAGATGGCCAGCCGGGCAGGTGCCCGGGGCCGGGTGCGTAAGCGCCGTGCCCGGGCCGGCAGC
>DATBEM010000218.1:0-3950 GCA_036276115.1 Trebonia sp. | reverse complement strand
CAGCGCCTGCTCGCCCGCCGCTCCCCCGGCCCGGTCGATCGGGATCTGCCCGACCCCGGCGAAGAACGCCTTGCTGATCAGGCCCTTCAGCCCGCGCCCGGTGAAGTACTCCGATTTGGCCAGGAAGATCACCTTCCGCGGTACCGGCAGCGGCCCGAAGAAGTGGTCGGAGAACGACAGGTGGTTGCTGGCCAGGATGACCGGGCCGCGCCGCGGCACGTTCTTGACCCCCCACGCCCGGGGCCGGAAGACAATCTTCAGCGTCAGCCCCAGCGTGTACTTCGTCACCCAGTAGAACACTTCCTCATCGTCCCACGTCCTGGGACCGAGCCAAAGCGACGTGGGAAGAGGTGGGCCGCGGCATTAACATCTGTGCATGTCGTCATCGCTTCCCGGCACCGAACCGTTCGAGCACACCGGCGGTCCGGTGGGCGTGCTGCTGTGCCACGGTTTCACTGGCAGCCCGCAGACGCTGCGCTCGTGGGCGGAGTACCTGGCCCAGCAAGGCCTCACGGTCAGCCTGCCCCGGCTTCCGGGACACGGCACGACCTGGCAAGACCTGGGCCGGACCGGCTGGCAGGACTGGTACGGCGAGGTGGACCGGGCGTTCGGCGCGCTCGCGGGCCGGTGCGAGCAGACCTTCGTCTTCGGGCTCTCGATGGGCGGCTGCCTCGCGCTGCGCCTGGCCGAGGTCCACGGCAGCGCGGTGCGCGGCCTGGTGGTGGTCAACCCGTCGCTGGCCCCGGACACCAAGCTGTTCGTGCTCGCTCCGGTGCTCAAGTACGTCCTGCGCTCGCTGCCCGGGATCGCGAGCGACATCAAGAAGCCGGGCGGGCACGAGATCGGCTACGACCGGGTGCCGATCCGCGCGGCGGCCACGCTGCCCCAGCTATGGGGAGCTACCACCCGCCGGCTGGGTGAGGTCACGCAGCCGGTCCTCGTCTACCGCAGCGCGGTCGACCACGTCGTCGGGCCGGCCAGCATGAAGGTACTGCTTGCGGGAGTGCCCAAGGACCGGGTCACGGTACGCGAATGCCCCGACAGCTATCACGTCGCGACCCTGGACAACGACGCGGAGGCGATCTTCGAGGGCAGCGCGAAGTTCGTCCAGGATCACACGGGAGAGGCGTCCGGATAGGTGGTCCCATGCCGCGATTTATCCGCCCGGCACCGGACCGGGGGCGGCTATCGTGGAGGGCAGGCTTCGATACGCAGCGGTGGAGACGTGCCGGACTGGGATAACACCGAAAGCAGAGAGCGCGACGAGGATGCGGCCTGGCGTGACCTTGTGGCCCGGTTCGATGCGCCCCTGACCGGGCAGCAGCCGGTGCCCTGGCCGGCTCGCGAGGACATGCCCGTCGAGCCAGTGCCGGAGGCCGACGGGGCCGCTGGGGCTGACGGGGCCGACGGGTCCGATGAAGCGCGCGGCAGCGACGGGAAGCATCGCGGGCCGGAGGCCGGGGGCCTGGACGCAGAACCCGGGCGGCACGCGGCTGACGGCGAGCACGGGCGGCATGCCGCTGACGGGGAGCACGGACGTCACGCGGCCGGACCGGACCACGGGCTGCACGGGCCGAACGGGACGAACGGGACGAACGGGAAACATACGCCCGACGGGCAGGGGCCCGACGGGCAGGGGCCCGACGGGCAGGGGCCCGACAGGCAGGGGCCCGACAGGCAGGGCGTCGAGCCGGGCGGGATCAGCGGGGTGACCGGGCGGCACGGGCGGCTGGGGGCCGACGGGACCCGTGACCCCGAGGTGATCCAGGTGCCGCGGCGGATCCGGGGGCCGGTGGCGCGCGGCGTCCCGGCGGACGGGACGCCGGCCGAGGACGAGGAGCACTTCATCCCGCCGGCCCCGCCGCCGCTGCCCAAGCTGGACCCGATGGCCAAGGGCGCCTGGGTGGCGCTGTTCGGCGGGCCGTGCTACCTGATGGTGGCCACAGTGGCGGGCTGGTCGGTGTCGGGACTGGCGGCGTTCTGCGCGGTCGCCGCGTTCGTGGCCGGGTTCGCCATACTCGTGCTGCGCATGCACGACCCCGGCCCGGGGGGCCCGGACGACGGCGACGACGGCGCGGTGGTCTAGGGCCTGGGGCCCCGCGAGCCAGGGGCCCCGCGAGCCAAAGGGCGCGCCGCCGACTGGACTGTGTTTGTCCCCACGGACCCACCCCCGGGGCGAGGAACGAGCGACGAGGGAAGAAGGCGGGTCAAGAGCGCCCGGCGGCGAGTGGGGGAAAATCGAGCGAGCGGGGAAGACAGAGCGACCTGGCTCGCCTCTCGGGCGAGGTCGGCGGCGCCGACGATGCCCGCGTTCTCGCCCAGTTGCGCGACGCTGATCTCCGCGAACGGCCGGTGCCCGCGGCCGGTCAGGGCCCGCTCGAAGGCGGTGCGGGCCGGCTCGAGCAGCAGTTCACCCGCCTCCGACACGCCGCCGCCGATCACGAAGCAGGCCGGATCGAGGATCGCGGCCAGGTCGGCCAGGCCCTGGCCGAGCCAGCCGCCCACGGTCTGGAAGCAGCGCAGCGCGGCCGGGTCGCCCTCGGTCGCGGCCTGGGTGATCTCCGGGCCGGAGATGCCCTCGGGCAGTCCCGCGCCCAGCTGAAGCAGCCTCATGGCGCCCTTCGGGGTGCGCCTGGCGAACTCGCGCGCCTCGGCGACCAGGGCGTTGCCGCTGGCGTACTGCTCCCAGCAGCCCCGGTTGCCGCAGCCGCAGAGGCGGCCGTCGGGAACCACCCGGACGTGCCCGGGCTCGCCGGCGATGCCCCAGCGACCGCGGTACAGCTCGCCGCCGATGATGATGGCAGCCCCGATCCCGGTCCCCACCGCGACCAGCATCACGTCGCGGTAGCCCCGGGCGGCGCCGAACCGCGCCTCGGCCCAGGCCGAGGCGTTCGCGTCGTTCTCCACCACGACCGCGCGGCCGAGGCGCTCCTCGACCCGCTGCTTGAGCGGCTCGTCCCGCCAGGCCAGGTTCGGCGCGAACAGCATGGTGGCGCGCGCGCTGTCCACGAAGCCGGCGGCGCCCAGCCCGATGGCGCAAACCTCGTGGCCGGCGAGCAGCTCGGTCACCACGTCGGCGATCGCTTGTTCGGTCAGCGGCGGGCTGGCGGCGGGCGTGGACCGCTTCAGCTTGGCGACGATCTGGCCCTGCTCATCGACCAGCCCGGCTGCGACCTTGGTGCCACCGACGTCGACGCCGATGGCCAGGCTCACTGGGCGGAGTCCCCGCTATCTGGTTTGATCGCGGGAGGTGTCACCACGGGCCGTTCGGCAGAAGAACGATTTTGATTTTGGGTTTTCATGATCTGGTCGAATGCGGAGAAAGCGTCTTGGGCCATGGACGCCAGGGCTCCGCCGGCGTCGGCGAGGCTGGACATCAGGCTGCCGGACCCGGACATGCGGGCCGCACGGGCCGCCTGGCAGATCGGACACCACTGGCACTCCGGCGACTCCCCGGGCGGTGGCTCGGTGGTGGCCGTGTCCCACACGTCACCGCGGTCGCGCCGCTCCTGGCCGATCGTCCTGCGGACCTGGTCGGCGACCTGGTTAGCCATGCTGCGTGCGCCCGCGCGCATCAGCCAGCGCTGAGCGTCGGCGAGGGGGTCGTTGCCCCGGCGCGACTGGCCGCCGCCTGACTGGCCGTTGGTTCTGGACTGGCCATCGTTTCTGGACTGGCCGCCGCTGCTTGGCTGATTGCTGCTTCTGGGCTGGCCACTGCTTCTGGGCTGGCTACCGCCGCCAGACTGGCCATCATCCCGGGATTCCGACACCTAATGCCTCCTACTGGCGATCCTACCGCTACCACTGCAGGACAAAGGGCGCGCCAGTGGCGCGGAAGTGTCCCACGTTCAGGCATTCGGTCATGCCGACCCTCGTCCTGCGCGCTAGCGGCTGATGCACGTGCCCGAAGACCGAGTACCTCGGCCGCGTGGCCTTAATCGTCTCCAGCA
>DATBEM010000217.1:0-26762 GCA_036276115.1 Trebonia sp. | reverse complement strand
CCCCCCCCCCCCCCCGCCCGGCCTGGCGGCCGGCTACCGCCAGGCGACGCGCAGCGGCAGCGCCTGCGGCCCGCTGACCGCCAGCGACGACACCGGGATCACCGGGCCGGCCAGCTCGAACGTGAACGGGCTGGCCAGCAGCTCGGTCAGCAGCACCCGCAGCTGGGCCCGGGCCAGGGCGGAGCCGAGGCAGAAGTGCTCGCCGCCGCCGAGCGCCAGGTGGCGGTTGGGGCGCCGCCCGACGTCGAGCTGGTCGGGGCGCTCGAAGATGGCCTCGTCGCGGTTCGCCGACGGCAGCCACAGCACCACCTGCTCGCCGGCGGCGATGAGCTGGCCCCGGATCCGGGTGTCGCGGGTCGCCGTCCGCAGGCTGTGGACGGCGCTGGAGGTCCAGCGCAAGACCTCCTCGACCGCGGCCGGGACCAGGCCGGGGTCGGCCGTCAGCCGCCGCCACTGGCCGGGGTGCTCCAGGAGCGCGAGGATGCCCCCGGCGATGGCGAGCCGGCCGTTCTCGGTCGCGCCGATCAGGTTCTCGCAGTTCATGAGGATCTCCTGCTCGGTCAGCAGGCCCCCGTCGAGCTCGCCGCCGGCGAGCGCGCTGACGATGTCGTCGCGCGGCTCGGTCATCCGGTCGTACATCAGCTCGCTGAAGTAGTCCATCAGGTCATGCTGCCCGGCCAGCGGCACGTGCGCCGTGTAGGCCTCGTTGGTCCAGGCGAAGACGCGCTCGCGGTCGGCCGCCGGGACCCCCAGCAGCGTGCAGATGACGTGGCTGGACAGCCGCCCGGCGATGTCGAGCACGCCGTCGCCGCCGCCGCGCGCGGCCGCCGTCGCCAGCGTGGCGCCCACCGCCGCCCTGATCGGCTCCTCCAGGTCGCGGACGGAGCGCTGGCTGAACCAGGCGGCGACCAGCGAGCGCAGCTGCTTGTGCCGCGGCGGGTCGCACAAGGCGAGCGTCATGCCCCCGCCCGGGTCGGCCCCGCTGCTGGCCGGGCGCAGCAGCACGCCGCGGGCGGAGCTGAACAGGGCGTGGTCCCGGTACGCCTCGCGGATGTCGTCATACCTGGTCAGCGACCAGAATGCGGGCATCGCGGCGGCGTCGTGCCGGTAGACCGGGGCGTTCGCGCGCATCCATCGCCAGGTCTGGTGGGCGTCGCCGCGGGCGTGGGCACCGGGGTCGGTGAGGACACTGGGGTCGGTGAGTGCGGCAGTGTCAGTGAGGGCGGCAGTGTCAGTGATGGCGGCAGTGTCAGTGATGGCGGCGGGGCCGGTGATGGCGGCGGGGCCGGTGAGCCCGGCCGGCGGCGGTGCGGTGACGGTCATCGCTGGCTCCCCGCGAGGGCGTGCAGTCGGGCGGCGAACAGGCGAGCGACCCGCTGCGCCGTCGCCGGGGTTACCGAACCGGGCCGGAAGGAAGTCTCGGCCCGCAGCGTCCCGTCCTGCTCGGGCCACAGCTCGGTGTGCAGCTCAAGCGGCAGGTCCGCGTACGGCTGGCGCAGGAACGCGGTCCGCAGCCCCGGCAGCTCCAGCCGGGGCGGGGCGTTGTCCTGCACGGCGAACAGCGCCTGGAACAGCGGGGGGCGCCCGGTCCGGGGGCGCCGCAGCGCCTGCAGCAGCTCGGGCAGCGGCACGTCCGCGGCCGCCAGGGCCCGCGCGGCGATCGCGGCGACGGCGTCGCAGTCGCCCGCCAGCGCGCGGCCGCGCAGCCGCACCGCCGCCATGCCGATATGGCAGCCGACCACGCCGTCCAGGCCGGCGCCGTCCCGCTGGGAGACCGGCACGCCCACCGTGAAGTCGTCCTGCCCGGTCACCTCGGCGATCGCGGGCGCCCACTGGGCCAGCAGGGCCACGAAGCGCGTGGTCCCCGCCTGCGCGGCGAGCGCGTCCACGGCGGCCACCACGGGCGGCGCCAGCCGGGTGGCGACCTGCTGCGGGAGCGCCCGCCGGGGCGCGTCCGGGTCGCCCGGCCAGCGCAGGTCAGGGACGCCCGCCAGGTCGGCCAGCAGGGCCGGCCCGGCCGGCCGGGCCCGGCGGGCGGCCAGCTCGCGCACGGGGGCCAGCCCCATCGGGGGCGGGGGCGGCGGCGCCCCGCGATAGGCGCGGGCGAGGTCGCCGGCGAGCACCGACTGGGACCAGCCGTCGAAGGCGATGTGGTGGACGGCGCAGCCGAACAGCGCGGAAGCGCCCCCGGCGAGCGGGACCAGCGCGGTCCGCCAGACCTCGCCCTTGCCCGGGTCCAGCGGCTGGGTGAGCGCGGCCCGCAGCGCCCGCAGCGCGGCCCGCGTCCCGTCCTGGGGCGGCAGTTCCTCCAGGGCCGGCGGGCCGGCGTCATCCAGCCAGGCGGCCGGCCGGGGGTCGGCGGCGTAGCTCGCGCGCAGCGGCTCGTGGCGCTGGTGCACCTCGTCGATCGCCGCTTGCAGGGCCGCGGTGTCCAGCGGCCCGTCGATGCGGAAGCACAGCAGGCAATGGCTGGTCAGGTCGTCGGGGTCGAGCAGGTGCCGGGTCAGGTAGACCAGCTGCATCGGCGTCAGCGGCACCCCCGCCGCCAGGCCGGGCTCGCCCGGCGCTGTCCCCTCGCCCGGCGCTGTCCCCTCGCGGGCCGCTGTCCCCTCGGCCGGGGCCGGCGGCCCGGCCGCCACCGCCGCCTCATCGGCGGCCAGGAGCGCGGCCAGGCCGGCGGCGTCGGGGCGCTCGTGCAGCCACGACAGCCAGGCCGGGCGGCCGAGCCGGGCGGCGAGCCGGGAGCAGGCCCGGCCGGCGTCGAGCGAGGTGCCGCCGAGCGCGAAGAACGACGCGCCGGGGGGAACCGCGTCCCGGCCGAGCACGTCGGCGAACGTCTGGCTGACCAGCTGGACCAGGCCCGCCGGGGCGCCCGGGCCGGGCCCGGCCGGCCGCGCGGGCCCGGGGTGGCCGGCCGGGCGGGCGCCCGCCAGCGCGAGCAGCGCGCGGTCATCCACCTTGCCCTGGGCCGTCAGCGGCAGCGCCGGGACCGCGACCACCTGGGCCGGGCGCTGGTAGCCGGGCAGCGCCGCGGCGAGCACCTCCAGGGCCGCCGCCGGCGCGCTGGCGTCCTGCCACGACGTGCCGGTTCCCTCGTCAGCGCCCTTCTCCCCGGGCGCGCAGAACGCCACCAGGTCGACCGCGGTCCCGGCACCGTCGCGGCGGGCCAGGACCCGGCACTGCCCGGTGCCCGGCAGCAGCGCCAGGATCTGCTGCTCGACCTCGGCCGGCTCGATCCGGTGGCCGCGGATCTTCACCTGCCGGTCGGCCCGCCCGCGGTAGCACAGCGCGCCATCGCGGTCCCAGTAGCCGAGGTCCCCGGTCCGGTACAGGCGCAGCACCCGGCCGCCGACCCGGGCGTGCGTGAAGGCGGCCTCGGTCAGCCGCCGGTCGCCCAGGTAGCCGATCGCCAGGCCCGTCCCGGACAGGCAGACCTCGCCCACCTCGCCCGGCGCGCAGGGCCGGGTCCCGTCGAGCACGTGGATCCCCGTCCCCGGGACCGGCCGGCCGACGGGAATGCCGTCGGGCCGGGCGCAGTCCGCCTCGGTGACCCGGTGGGTGCTGGCGAACACCACGCTCTCGACCGGCCCGTAGCCATTGAGGAGGGTGACGGACGGATGGGCGCGCAGGAACCGGAGCGCGTGGGCCGGGCTCATCCGCTCGCCGCCGGTCAGCACCTGCCCCAGCCCGGCGAACGCGGCGACGTCCTCGTCCACGATCATGTTGAACAAGCTGGTCGTGAGCCACACCGTCGTCACGCCCGCCTCCGCGACCGCCGCCCGCAGGGCGGCCGCGGTCAGGTACCGCTCGGCCGTGATGACGGAGGTCCCCCCGGTCAGCAGGACCGACCACAGCTCCAGGGAGAACGCGTCCCAGGGGGCCGCGGTGGCCAGCGGCATCGCGCTGCCCGGCCCGAACCGCGCGATGCCCGCGCCGTGGAACAGGCGCGCGGTCGCGCGATGGGGGGTCAGCACCGCCTTCGGCTGGCCGGTGGTCCCGGAGGTGAAGAAGACGCAGCACGGGGCGCCGTTGCCCACCCGGGCCGGGCGGAAGCCCGGCGGCGGCGCGGCCGGGGCCGCGGGCGGGGCCCAGACCCGCCGGGGCGCGCTCGTGCCGGCCGGGGCGATCAGGACGGGGCTGTCAAGCTGCGCGATCGCCTGCGCCTGGCGGCGAGCGGGCCAGGCCGGGTCGAGCAGCGCGTAGGCCGCCCCCGCCTTGAGCACGGCGACCAGCGCGATGACCAGGTCCTGGCCGCGGGGCAGCAGGACCGGTACCTGGCACCCGTCGCGCACCCCGTCGCGCATGAGCCGGGCGGCCCACGCGTCGGCGGTGCGGTCCAGGTCGGAAAAGGTGAGGCAGCCGGCGGCGGACCGGATGGCGATCGCGTCCGGCCAGCGCCGGGCAACGCGGGCGAGCGCCTCGTGCAGGCCCCCGGGCGGCGCCGGGCACGGGCCCGGCTGCCCGGGCGGGGCGCCGGGCACGTTGCTGGGGGCCTCCCTGCTGGCCCGGCCGACATCGACGGCAACGTTCATCTCGCCCCTGCCTTCCCTTGTCGCGCGGCGGCGGTCACGCGGTTACCCGGATACGGTGCCGCCCAAGTACGGTAGTGCCTAGATATTGCCACAGTATTGCCAAGTATGGCAATGTTGGCATGACTGCCGCAGTAACCCGGCCGGAGGTGGCTTCATGGATCGTGATCGCTCTCTCGACATCGCCGTCACGGGGATCGCCGCGCGCTTTCCCGGCGCGAGCGACCTCTCCGCCTGGTGGTCAGCCGTGCTTGCGGGCACGGTGCTGACCACCCGCCTGGACCGGCAGCAGCTGCTGGCCGACGGCGTGCCCGCCCACCTGGTGGATGACCCCGACTACGTCCCCGCCCGGGGGTACCTGGCCGACGCGGACCGCTTCGACAACGCGCTGTTCCGGGTCAGCCCGCGCGACGCGGAGATGATGGACCCCCAGCACCGGCTGATGCTGGAGGCCGCCTGGTCCGCCCTCGACGACTCCGGGGCCGGCCGGGCCGGGCCCGCCCCCGTCACCGCCGTCTTCGCCTCCGGCAGCGGCAGCGGCTACCTGCGGGCCATGCTCGCGGCCGGGCCGCTGGACCCGGCCACGCTGGACGCGGCCATCCACGGCACCGAGCCCGACTTCATCGCCAGCCTCATCGCCTACAAGCTCGGCCTGACCGGCCCGGCCCTCGCCGTGCAGACCGCGTGCTCGTCCGGGCTGGTGGGCGTGCACCTGGCGGTCCAGTCGCTGCTGGCCGGCGACTGCGACCGCGCCCTGGTCGTCGCCGCCGGGATCGACTACCCGCAGGCAGGCCACCTGCACATGCCGGGCGGCATCCAGTCGGTCTCGGGTGAGTGCCGGCCGTTCGACGCCGCCGCCGACGGCGTCGTGGCCGGGTCGGGCGTCGTCTGCGTCGTGCTGACCCGGCTCGCCGACGCCGGCGACGAGGCCCCGCCATACGGGGTCATCACCGGCACCGCCATCAACAACGACGGCGCGGCGCGGGCGGGCTACTACGCCCCGGCCGCCTCCGGCCAGGAGGCGGTGATCCGGGCCGCGTACCAGGCGGCCGGGATCGACGCGTCCTCGGTCGGCTACCTGGAGACGCATGGCACCGGGACCGCGATCGGCGACCCGATCGAGTGGAGCGCGGCCTCGGCCGTGCTGAGCGCGCTCGGGGCCCGCCCCGGGCAGGTGGCGATCGGCGCCCTCAAGGCCAACGTGGGGCACCTGGACGCCGCCGCCGGGCTGGCTTCCCTGGTCAAGGCGCTGCTCGTGGTCCGCGAGGGCATCGTGCCGCCGGTCGCGGGCTTCACCGCGCTGAACCCGCTGCTGGAGTCCGAGGGATCGCCGCTGTTCGTGCCGGCCGGGGCCAGCGCCTGGGCCGGCCCCGGGCCCCGGCGCGCGGGGGTCAGCTCGTTCGGCATCGGCGGCACCAACGCGCACGTGCTGGTCGAGCAGCCACCGCCGGCGGCCCCCGCCTCGCCCCGCACCGGCGGCGAGCCGGCCGACGCCCCCCGGCTGGTCGTGCTGTCGGCGGCCGGACCGCAGGCGCTCGACCGCGCCCGCGCCGCGCTGGGCCGTCACCTGGCCACCAGCGGGCACGAGCTGGCGGACGTGGCCCGCACCCTGGCCGCCGGCCGCGAGCCGCTGCCGGAACGGCTGGCGGTGACCGCCCGCACCTGCGCGGGCCTGGCGGGCGCGCTGGCCGGCGGGACCCGCGGCCGGCGCCCGGCCAGCGGTCCGGCGCCGCTGGTCTTCCTGTTCCCCGGGCAAGGGACCCAGGTCCCGGGAATGGCGCTGCCGCTGGCGGCCGCGCTGCCCGGGTTCGCGGCCGCCCTCGAGCACTGCCTGGCGACGTTCGACCAGGCCCTGGCCCCCTACGGGGCGAACTGGGGCTGGCGGCTGCGCCGGGCGCTGCACGACCCCGGCTTCCCGGCCGCCGAGCTCGCCGCGACGGCCCTGGCCCAGCCCGCCATGTTCGCCGTCGGCCACGCCGCCACCGTCGCCCTGGCCGGCCTGGGCCTGGCGCCGTCGGCGGTGGCGGGCCATAGCCTGGGCGAGATCACCGCGGCGGCCGCCGCCGGGATGATCAGCCTGGAGGCGGCCTGCACCCTGGTGGCCGCGCGCGGCCAGGCGATGCAGGCCTGCCCGGAGGGCGCGATGCTCGCCGTCGGCGTCGGCGAGCAGGAGGCCCGGGAGATCGCCGCCGATGCGGGGCTGGAGCTGGCAGCGGTGAACGGGCCGGACAGCTGCGTCCTGGCCGGCCCGGTGGCGACGGTCGAGGCGACCCGGGCGCGCCTGGAGGGGCTGGTCTTCACCCGGGTGCTGCGGACCAGCCGCGCCTTCCACAGCGCGCTCATCGAGCCCGCGCTGCCCGCGCTGCGGAAGGCGCTGGACCAGGTCCGGCTGGCCGCGCCGTCGGTGCCGCTCGCGGCCTGCGCTACCGGCCAGCTCCTCGCGGCCGGGGCCAGCGCCGACCCGGCGATGCTGGCGCAGTCCGCCCGCCAGCCGGTCCGCTTCGCCGCCGGGCTGGCCGCGATTGCCGCGGCGCTGCCCGGCGCCATCGCGGTGGAGGCCGGCCCGGGCCGGGCCCTGTCCGGGTTCGCCGAGGCGGCCGGCCTCACGGCCGTGCCGCTCAGCCCCGGCCGCACGGCCGCGCCCGACGAGGAGACGCTGGCCGCGCTGGGCACGCTGTGGGCCGCGGGCCAGCCGGTGAACGTCGCCGCCCTGTGCCCCGGCGGACGGGCAGTCCACCTGCCGGGCTACCAGTTCGCCGGCCCCCGCTGGCTCGCGCCGGAGGTCCGCGCGGTCGCCGGCCGGGCCCGCCTGGCGCCCTCGCCCGGCGGGCCGGCCGCGTCCGCCGCCACCGTCCTGGCCGCGTCGGCTGCCCCTGCTACGACGGCCGCCGCCATGGCCACCGGGGCCGCCGCCATGGCCACCGGGGCCGCCGCCCCGGGCGCCGCCGACGTCCTGGCCGGCCTGTGGGCGGAGCTGCTCGGCCACAGCGCGCTGACCGACGAGTCGGACTTCTTCGAGCTCGGCGGCGACTCGCTGCTCGCCACCCACCTGGCCCGGCGGATCAACCGCGAGCTGGGGATCAAGATGCCGCTGCGGCAGATGCTCGCCTGCAGCACGCTCGGCCGGCAGGCGGCGCTCGTGCGCGACCTGCTCGCCGTCTAGCCCCGCCCGGGCCCGCGTTACCGCCTACCGCGAAGGATGATCACGATGCTTGACCAGATTTCAGCCGAGCCCCGGCGAGCGCGCCATGACCATGACGACGCGCTCGCCCTGGGCCAGGGAGCCCCGCTGACCGTCAGCGGGGACGGCGACGTGGCCGGGGCGCTGGCCCCGGTGCACGTCCAGGTCGCCCGCCGCGCCCGGGCCACGCCCGCCGCCATGGCCGTCCGGTGCGGTGACCAGGAGGTCACCTACGCCCAGCTGGACGCGTGGTCCCGCCAGGTCGCCGATCAGCTGGCGGCCGCGGGAGTGCGCCGCGGCGCCCGCGTCGGCGTGCTCATGGAGCCCTCGGCGGCGATGGTCGCCACCGTGCTCGGCATCCTGCGCCGCGGCGCCGCCTACGTGCCCGTCGACCGGGCGCACCCCGATGCGCGGGTGGCCGCGATCCTCGCCGACGCGATGGTGGCCGCCGTCGTCGCCGGCCCGGCCGACGCGAGCCGGCCCGCCGTCGCCGGCCAGCCGGTGCTGAGCCCGCCCGCCCCGACCGTGCCCGCCCAGGCCCGGCCGGCCCCGCACGGGGCGCCCGCCCCGGAGGGCTGCCTGGATGACCCGGCGTACGTGATCTACACCTCGGGCAGCACCGGCCAGCCGAAGGGCGTGCTCGTCGAGCACCGCCAGCTCACCTTGTCCACCGCCGCCCGCCGCCTGGTCTACCCGGGCCGCCCGGTCTTCCTGCTGGTGTCGCCGCTTGCCTTCGATTCCTCGGTCGCGGGCCTCTGGGGCACCCTCACCGCCGGCGGGTGCCTGGTCATCGCGTCCGAGGCCGAAGTCCGCGACCCGGCCGCGCTGCTCGCCCTGATCGCCCGGCACCGCGTCAGCGCCCTGCTGTGCGTGCCGTCGCTGTACCGGGTGCTGCTGGACGCGGCCGATCGCCTCGGCCGGCCGCAGCTGGCCTCGCTGGGGACGGTCACCGTGGCCGGCGAGGCGCTGCCCGAGCCCCTCGCCCGGCGGCACTTCGCCGTGGTGCCGGGGGCCGTGCTGGTCAACGAGTACGGCCCGACCGAGGGCACCGTCTGGGCGAGCTACCACCGGATGACGGCCCCTGGCCTGGTCTCCATCGGCCGCCCCGTTCCCGGCGTGGCCCTGTACGTGCTCGACGAGCAGCGAAAGCTCGTCCCGCCCGGCCGCGACGGCGAGCTGTACATCGGCGGCGGGCTCGTCGCCCGCGGCTACTTCGGCCAGCCGGAGGCCACGGCGAGCGCGTTCCTGGCCGACCCGTACGGGAAGTGGCCCGGCGCCCGCATGTACCGCACGGGCGACCTGGCCCGCTGGTCGGCCGACGGGACGCTGCAGTTCCTCGGCCGCCGCGACCATCAGGTCAAGATCCGCGGGCACCGGATCGAGCTCGGCGCGGTCGAGGCGGCGCTGTGCGCCGTGCCCGGCATCGCCGACGCCGTCGTGCTCCCGGACGCGTCCATGGCCACGCTCACCGCGTTCGTGATCGCGCCGCCCGGCACCGCGCCCGCCGCCGTCCGCGCCCACCTGGCGCAGCGCCTGCCCGACGTCATGGTGCCCGCCGCGATCACCGTGCTGGGGCAGTTCCCGGTCACCGTCAACGGGAAGGCGGACCGGCTCGCCCTGGCCGCCCTGGCCGCGCCGCCGCCGGCGGCGCCCGCGCCCGCCGCCTCGCCCGCAGCGCCCGCCTCGCCCGCAGCGCCCGCGACGGCCGTGCCTGCCCCGGCGGCATCGGCCGAGGCGGCACCGGCCGGGATGGTGCCTGCCCCGGCCCGCGGCCTGGCCCAGGCGGTCGCGGCCGCCTGGGCGCAGGTCCTGCAGGTGGACGAGGTGCCGCCCGACGTCAGCTTCTTCGAGCTCGGCGGCCACTCGCTGAGCATGTTCGCGCTCCAGGACGCGCTGGAGTCGCATACCGGCGCCCGGCCGTCGGTGGTGACGCTGTTCCGCCACCCGACCGTCGCCGAGCAGGTGGCGCTGATCCGCGACGGCGCGGCGGGGGAGTCGGCCGCCGGGATGCGCGCGGCGTCGGCGCGCCGCGCCGACGCCCTGCAGGCCCGCCGGGACCGGGCGCGGGCGCGGTGAGCATCTGGCTGCGCCGGATCGGCGCTTCCCGCGACCGCGACGCCGTCCGGCTGGTGTGCTTCCCGCACGCCGGCGGGGCCGCCTCCTTCTTCAGCGGCTGGGACGCCCGGCTGCCGGGGGTCGAGGTGCACGCCGTGCGCTACCCGGGCCGGGCCGAGCGGATCGGGGAGCCGTGCGCGACCGACCTGCGGGCGCTGGCCGGGAACATCGCCCGGGCGATCGCCGGCGCCCGCTGGCCCGGCCCGGTGGCGCTGTTCGGGCACAGCCTCGGCGCCATGGTCGCCCTGGAGACCGCGCGGGCGCTGGACGCCCTGGACCAGCCCGTCGCCCACCTGTTCGCGTCCGGCTCGCGCGACGCCCCGCTGCCGGACGCCAGCGAGCAAGGCGGCGACGACGACGGCGACGAGGCGGCGGCGATCGCGCTGCTGGAGCTGGGCGGCACGTCGCCGGAGCTCACCCGCGACCCGGAGTTCCTGGAACTGGTGCTGCCCTACGTGCAGGCCGACACCCTGCTCTTCCACGGCTACCAGCACCGGGCGCACCCCGCGCTGAGCTGCCCCGTGAGCACCATCACGGGCGACGCGGACGCGCACGCCGACCGCCGCCCGTGGCGGGAGCTGACCAGGTCGCTGACGGAGTACGTCGTCCCCGGGCATCACTTCTACCTGCTCGCCCGCCCGCCGGCCGGCCTCGTCGCCGCCACGCTCAATGGCCTGGCCGGGCGGGACGCCGCCACCGGCCACCGGGCCCCGCTCAGCGGGACGGCGAGCTCATGACGAGCCAGCCCCCGGCCGATGCGCTGCCCCCGGCCGGGGACGTCCCCCCGGGGGCTAGCCCGCCCCTGGACAGCGAGCTCGCGGGCCCGCTGCGGGCGATCCTGGCCGGGCGGCCGTCGCTGACGCCCGACCTCATCCCCGCCCGGCGGGCGCAGGGCCGCGCGGCGCGGCTCACCGACGCCCAGATTCGCCGCGACGGCGCCTTCGAGGCCAGCGAGCGGCTGGTCCCCGGCCCGCCCGGCGGCCCGCCGCTGAGCCTGCTGATCTGCCAGCCGGCCGCCGCCCGGCGGCCGTGCCCGGTCATCTACAACGCCCACGGCGGGGGGATGGTCACCGGCGACAACCGGACGACGGAGCTGCTCGGCGAGCTCGACCGCGCCCAGGCGATCGGCGCGGTGCTGGTCGCGCCGGACTACCGGCTCGCGCCCGAGCACCCCGACCCAGCGCCGGTTCAGGACTGCTACGCCGGCCTGGCCTGGGTGGCCGGCCACGCCGCCAGCCTCGGGGCCGACCCCGGCCTGGTCTTCGTGAGCGGCAACAGCGCCGGCGGCGGCCTCGCGGCGGGCCTGGCCCTGCTGGCCCGCGACCGCGGCGGGCCGCCCCTGGCCGGGCAGCTGCTGCAGTTCCCGATGCTGGATGACCGGTGCGACTCGCCCTCGGCCCGGGCGATGGAGCAGGTCGGGATGTGGGACGGGCGGTCGAACCGGACCGGCTGGAGCGCCCTGCTCGGCGCCCGGCGCGGCACCGCCAGCGTGTCGTGCTACGCGGCTCCCGCCCGGGCCGCCAGCGTGGCCGGCCTGCCGCCGGCGTTCATCGAGGTGGGTGCGGTGGAGGCGCTGCGCGATGAGGGCGTGCGCTACGCCAGCCGGATCTGGCAGGCCGGCGGGGACGCCGAGCTGCACGTGTGGGCGGGCGCGTTCCACAGCTTCGATGAGTGGGTGCCGGGCGCCGTCGTCTCCGGGGCCGCCCGGCAGGCCCGGTCCGCCTGGCTGCGCCGCCGCGTCAGCAGCGTGCGGGCCGGGCGGCAGCGGCCCTGAAGGCAGTGCGGGGCGCCCCCGGCCAGCGGCCGGGGGCGCCCCGCACGCTCGCGCCGCCGGGCGGTCAGGCCGTGCCCTCGCTGTAGGCGGTGGTGTCGCCGCTGAGCACGCGGCTGGGCCGGCCATCGGGGCCGACCGGCGTCTCGCCGACCACGGTGAGGCGCTCGCCGCGGCGGCGGGCGGTGCCGTAGTCGAGGATCGCGTAGTGCATCGTCGCCTGGTTGTCCCAGATCGCCATGTCCCCGGCCCGCCACTGCCAGCGGACGGTGTTCTCCGGCTTGGTCACGTAGTCCTGCAGCGCCCGGATGAGGTCCCGGCCCGCCGCCGGGCTGAGGCCGGGCACGCTGCGGGCGAACCCCCCGAGCAGCAGCGACCGCTCGCCGGTCTCCGGGTGCACCCGCACCGCCGGGTGCTCGGCCTCGTAGGGCGTGGTGATGTAGGAGCTGCGCGCGCCGATGGTGTCGTCGACGTAGTCGCTGTCGTTGCTGTGCACGATGCGCAGCTTGTCGGCCAGCTCGCGCAGCCCCGTGGGCAGGGAGTCG
This sequence comes from Trebonia sp., assembly GCA_036276115.1. Lineage (GTDB taxonomy): Bacteria > Actinomycetota > Actinomycetes > Streptosporangiales > Streptosporangiaceae > Trebonia. The sequence goes on along the minus strand of DATBEM010000217.1, from coordinate 14,621 downwards.
TAGGCGGTGACGCAGTTCGCCCAGATGGTGTCCCCGCCCACGGGCGGGATGATCTTGGCGTGCAGCAGGCAGAACGCGGGCGGGCGCTCGATGAACGTCAGGTCCGTGTGCCAGTGGTTGGCCTTGGTGCCCTGCGCGGAGTCCATCTCGCGCATGGCGGGCGTGGACCGCGGCGAATCGTAGATCGGGTGCCCGAGCGTCAGCCGTCCCAGGCGCCCCGCGAACGCCCGCTGGCTGCCGTAGTCGAGTTCCTGGTCGCGCAGGAAGATGACCTTGAACTCAAGCAGGGCCCGCCGCACGGCGGCAATGCCCTCATCGGTGGGGCTGGCCGCGTCCACGCCGATGACCTCGGCGCCGATGTTGCCCGCTAGCGGGGCGATGGTCACCCCAGCAGGGGCGGCAAGCAGCTCAGTCACGGGTGCTCCTCTCGGTGGTGATGGGTCACACCCGTAAGCTTGCCAAATATTGCCAACTTTGGCAATACATGGCACTAAAGAAGGCCCGGGCGGGGCGCCTACTCGCGCCGCTCGGCCAGGCCGATCGCCAGCTCGCGCCACAGCTCCGCCGCCAGCTCCACGTTCTGGGTGTCGGACGCCTGCTGGGCTAGTTCCTGCAGCCGCGCGACGCCGTCGGCGCCCCCGCCGCCGAGGATGCCGAGCATGCTTTGCAGCGCCTCCAGCCGGATGCGATCGCGGAACGACAGCTGCAGCTCGCGCCCGTCCAGCGCCGCGCAGCGCTCGCGGGCCTCGTCGTAGCGGCGCTCCTTGAACGCCACCAGCGCTTGCAGGAGGATCAGCTCCTGCCGGTTCTGCTCGGTCCCGACCAGGTTGACGGCGGGCTCGCTCTCCGTCAGCCGCGCTCGCGCGGCCGCGGTCTGGGGCGGGGTGATCTGCAGCAGCAAGGAGGCGGCGGCCAGCCGCAGCCGCATCCACAGTTCCAGGTCGTCCTGGCTGCTCAAGCCGGCCAGGGCGCGCTCCAGGTCCGCCTGTGCCCGGCTCCAGTCGCCCTGGCGGATGGCGACCGTGGCCGAGGCCCACAGGGCACGAGTGAGGGCCGGGCCGCCGCCGGGCTCGGTCAGACGGACGAGCTCGTCGGCCCGGAGGCGGGCCGGGACAAGCTGGCCGGCCTCGGCCTGGGCGGAGACCAGGGCGTCGAGCGCGGCGATGCGGTCGGCCAGGGGCAGCGGGCCGGCCTGGGCGACCGCGGCGGCGGCGTGCTCGCTGGCCCGGGCGATCTCGCCCAGGCTCCGGGCGCTGTTCGCCAGGGCCACGTCCGTCCGGGCCCGCAGCTCGGGCACGCCCATCTCGTCCGACAGGGCGCCCAGCTCGGTGAGGATCGCGTACTCCTCGGCGTGCTGGGCCTGCGCGCCGTGGGCGCGGGCCAGCAGCCACAGGGCCTGCCAGCGCAGGGCAGTGGGGGCGGAGCGGTCCTCGGCCCGCAGCATGGCCGCCAGCTCGGTGCTCAGCACCACCTCGCCGGCCGAGTTCGCGGAGGCCAGCGCCTGGCCCAGCGGGCTCACGGGCGGCGCCGCCTCGAAGGCGCGGGGCGAGACGTTGAGGCGCCCGGCCAGGTAGCTGACCACCTTCGCGGTGGGGCGGCGCGCGCCCGACTCCAGCCGCGACAGGTAAGGGGTCGATATCGTCTCCCCGGCCAGCGCGGCCTGCGAGAGGCCGCGCTCGAGGCGCAGCGCCTTCAGGCGCTCGCCGAAGTAAGGCTGATCCAGCATCGTGTCCCGCGCGGCCGTGTCCTGCGGCACGCCAGTCGTGCCCGCAGCCTTCCTATTGTGCCGCAGCCGGGGCCATCCTGGCAACTTATGTCAAGCACTGGCGTGCCGCCGCCCGCCGCCGCCCGCGCTGCTAGCAAGCCGCCGTTTCGCCCGGATCGCCGGCTGGCAATATTTGGCACGCAAGTATTGCCAGGATATGCCAGATTTGTTAGCGTGATTGAGCCGCCAGGTCGGCATTGTCGCTTTTGACGAGAGGACGGCTCTCATGACGCTCCGTAGCCAGCCTGCGAGCCTGGACTTCACCCGGCTGTCCCCGCAGATCCGCCGGGACGTGCGCAAGCTCTGCCGGCTGGACAATTACCACGCCCCGCTGGCCATCGCCTTCGACTACGCCACGATCGCGGTCGCGGTCTACTTGTGCCTGGGCGTGTCGTTCTGGTTCTACCCGGTCACGCTGGTGCTCATCGGCTCGACCCAGCGGGCGCTGGTGAACATCCTCCACGAGTCATCGCACAAGGTCCTGGCCAGGAACGGCGTGCTCAACGTCCTGCTCGGCACGGCCTTCTCCGGTCACCTCGTCTTCCACGTCTACAACGCCTACCGCAGCTCGCACATCGGCCTGCACCACCGCTACCTGGGCGACGACGATCGCGACCCGGACTACGCCTTCCACCGGGAGATCGGCATCTACGACCCGGCCGCCAGCAACCGGGCGTTCCTCCTGCGCAACCTGCTGCTGGCGGTCCTCGGCCTGCGCAGCGTGGCGTACCTGCGCTACGTCGTGCAGGACCGCCTGCTCTTCCGCGGCGACCAGGTCACCGTGTCGATGCCGATCAACCTGCGGCTGGAGCGCTGCCTGCTGGCGGCGGTCTGGGCCGCGATCCTGGTGCCCTGCGCGCTGACCGGGTCCTGGCTGTACCTGCTGCTGTTCTGGGTCGCCCCCATGCTCACCACCGCGGTCGCCGTGGGGTGGCTGTCGGAACTGGCCGAGCACTACCCGCTGCCCGAGAGCGAGACCCGGCAGATCCTGATGACCCGCAACCGGCACGGCTGGCTGCTGGAGCGCTTCCTGCTCGGCCGCCACCGGGACAATTACCACCTGGTGCACCACCTCAACACCGGCGTGCCCTTCTGGAACATGAAGAAGGCGCACCAGGTGCTCCTGGGCGACGCGGCCTACGCCAGCTGGGACGGCCTTTGGGCCGGCATCCTCACCCGCGGCCCCGGCGAGCAGGGCCGGGAGACGGTGGCCAGCTACGCGGCCCGGTACCGTGACTGGCGCCGCGCGGGCGGTGACCCGCGCGCCGCCGGCGGCAGCTTCGCCGAGCTGGCGGCACTGCGCCAGCCGGCGCCGGAGGTACCGTGCCAGCCGGCGCCCGAGGTGCTGCGCCAGCCGGCGCCCGAGGTACTGCGCCAGCCGTGCCCGCCCGACCCTGCGGCCCGGCGCCAGCAGGCCGCGTTCGCCCCGGACGCGCACGTGTCCCCGGTCGCCCCGGCCGGGCCGCCCGCGCGCCAGGGCGCGCCGCAGCCGGTCCGGTGAGCTCGATGCGGCCCGTCCACCTGAACACGGCGGGGGCCGGCCTGCCGGCCCCCGGCGTGCTCGCGGCGATGGCCGGGCACCTCGCCCTCGAGGCCAAGATCGGTCCCTACGAGGCGGAAGCGCGGCGCGCCACCGAGCTGGAGTGCACCGTCTACGCGCGGATCGCCGAGCTGATCGGCGCCCGGCCGGACGAGGTCGCCCTGTTCGGCAGCGCGACCGACGCCTGGTGCCGGACGGTCTGCCAGCTGCGGATACCGCGCGGCAGCAGGCTCTGGGTGACCCGCTACGAGTACGCCGGCAACCTCATCGCCCTGCAGCGGGTGGCCCGCGCCCGCGACTGCGAGCTGGAGGTGATCCCCTGCCGCCCGGACGGGGCGCCGGACCTGGACTGGATGCGCGCCAGCCTCGATGACCGGGTCGCGCTGGTGTCGGTGGTGCACATGCCGTCCGGGGCCGGGGTGGAGGTGCCCGTGCACGAGGTCGGCGCCCTGCTCGCGGCCGGGTCGCGCGCGCTCTACATCGTCGACGCCTGCCAGACGGTGGGCCAGCTGCCGATCGACGTGCGCGTCATCGGCTGCCACGCGCTGACCGGGGCCGGGCGCAAGTTCCTGCGCGGCCCGCGCGGCAGCGGCTTCGCCTACCTGCGGGCCGACCTGCGCGAGCAGGTGGACGCGAGCTGGTATGACCTGCACGCCGCGCACGCCGAGTCACTGCACGAGCACCGGGTCACCGCCCAGGGTGCCACCCGGTTCGAGACGGCCGAGCGCAGCAACGCGGTCATCCTGGGGCTGCTCGCGGCGGCCGAGTTCACCCTCCAGGGGCCGGGCGGCCCGGCCGCCGACGTGCGCGCGGCCCTGCTGGACGCGATCATGACCGCGCCCGGCGTCCGGCTGCTGGCGCCGCGCCCGGTGCCCGCGGCGATCGCCTCCTTCGTCCACGAGCGATTCCCGGCTGGCCGGGTCGTGGCCGGGCTGGCGGCCGACGGCATCACCGCCTGGGTCGCCCACGGGGCCCACACCCCGCTGTACCTGGCACAGGACGGCGTCTCGGAGTTCGTGCGGACCTCGGTCCACCACTACACCAGCCTGGCCGACATCGAACTGTTCCGGCGCTCGCTGCACCGGTTCGCCAAGGAGGCCTGATGACATGACTGACGTGCTCGAGCGCGCGCCCGTGACCGATGGCGGGACGCTGCTGCGGTACACCATCGCCGCCGACTACCTGGCGTCCGGGTTCGCGCGGTTCTCCCTGGTGCCGGTCCTGGCGATCATGCTGACCAGGAGCAGCGGCGGGGCCAGCTGGGTCACCGGCGTGGGCCTGTTCGGCTTCCTCGTGTGCGCGGGGCTGGGCATGCTGCCGTTCACCCGCGTCCTGTCCCGGCTGCCCTACGCCTGCACGCTGCCGGGCGGCATGTTCTGCTCGGCCGCCTGCGCGGGGTCGTTCGCCTACGTCCACGGGACCTGGCTGCCGCTGCTGCTGCTGTTCGGCCTCGGCTTCGGGATCAGCGTCCACACCACCTTGTGCCGGGTGCTGGTCATCCAGTGCGTCGGCAGCGAGCAGAGCCGCAACAACATCTACGGCCTGCAGCAGGTCATGACCAACATCGCCGGCGCGGTCGGCCCGTTCATCGCGGGCGCCCTGTACCTCAGCGGCGACGGCCGGCCGCTGCTGGGCTTCGTCGCCGGCGCGTACGTGCTGGCCGGCGCGGCGCTGCTCATCGGGCTGCCCAAGAAGCTGGTCCCGCCGAGCGGGGCGGCCGGGCCCGCGGGCCGGGGGTGGCTGGCCGGGAGCCTGCAGGTCCTGCGCGAGCCCGGCGGCCTGCGGGCCTGCGTCGCCACCACGTGCGGGTCCTTCGCCTACGGCCAGTTCTACTCCGCCTTCGCGCTGCTGGTCGCGCTGGGAATAGGCCCGGTCCTCCTGCGCGGCGCCCTGCTGGCCGGGCCGCCGATGGTCATCGCGGCCCTGCAGGTCGTCGTCACCATCGCGGTGAACCGCCGCCTGCGGGCCGGCGCCACCCCGGTGGGGGTCATGGTGGCGGGCATGGCGCTGTTCGCCGTCTCCATCGCGCTGCTCGGGGTGGGCCTGCCGATCGTGATCGGCTCGATCGTGGCGATGACGGTCTGGTCGTTCGCCGAGATGGTCTTCGTGCCGGTGGTGAGCCTGTCGTTCAACCGGATCACCAGCGTGTCCCGGGTCGCCGCGTCCAACTTGCAGGGACTCGCCTGGACGGCGGGGGAGGGCCTCGGCTCCCTGTGCGGGGGCGCGATCTTCCTGGTCTGCTACCGCGGGGGCCTGGCCTCCGCCTACTGGCTGGCGCTCGCCGCCGTGACCTTCGCCGGCGTCCTGGCCTGCGTCCAGCGGCGCCCGGCGGCCGCCGGGGTGGCCGCGCCGGCGTCGTCAGCCCCGGCGTCGTCATCCCCGGCCGGAGGGCCGTCGTCTCAGCCTGAAGTGTCGCCATCGCCCAGAGAAGGGGAACAAGCCCATGATCGTGCATGAGGAGAACGCGGTGAGCCCTGATCGCCCGGCCCTAGTCGTCGGCTACAGCCGGTCCCTGTTCCTGGAGCTCGCCCGGCTGCTGCCGGCCGGCTCCATCGTCTTGCTCGACGAGCCGGAGGGGGCGCGCAAGGGCAAGGTGGCCGAGGTCGCCCAGGACCCGGGCTGCCGCGAGCTGATCGTCGAGGAGTACCTGCGCCCGGGCGGCGCGGACACCTTCTTCCTGCGCCACCCCGGCCTGCGCCCGGCCCTGGTGGTGCCCGCCCACGACTACGCGGTGCCGGCCGCCGCCCGGCTGGCCGAGCGCTACGGCCTGCCGGGGGCCGGCTTCGGGGCAGCCCAGGTCCTGCGGGACAAGGAGCTGACCCGCGCGGTCGCCGCCGCCGCCGGCATCGCCAACCCGGTCTCCCGCCCGGTTGCCTCGCGGGCCGACGTCGCCGCGCTGTGGGCGCAGGTGGGCGGGCCGCTGATCCTCAAGCCGGCCAACCGGCAGGGCGCGATCGGGACCCGGGTGATCCGCGACCGGACGGAGATCAGCGAGGCGTGGGCCGAGTGCGCCGCCGATGTCGCCGAGGCGGAGTACTGCCTGCCGGAGCGGGACCTGGCCCCGCGGATGCTGGCCGAGCAGTTCATCAGCGGCCAGGAGTTCAGCGTCGAGATGCTCTACCGGGCCGGGGAGCGCGCGTTCGGCAACGCGACGGCCAAGGTGCTCTACGAGGGGCCGCGCCCGGTGGAGCTCGGTCACCACGTGCCCGCGCCGGTTCCCCCCGCGCTCATCGCCACCCTCCTGCACGAGACCGAGCGGCTCCTGGCGGCGGCCGGCTTCGGCACCGGCATGGTCCACTGCGAATGGATCGTGTCGGGCGGGGTGCCCTACCTCGTGGAGTGCGCGGGCCGGCTGCCCGGTGACTTCATCGCCGAGCTGATCAGCGGCGTGTACGAGTTCGACGTGCTCGGCGCCTACGCTGAGCTACTGCGCGGCGGTGACCCGCGGTGCCCGTCGGAGCCGGTCCAGGCGGCCGTGAGCTGGCACGGCCGCGCGGAGCCGGGCCTGGTGGCCGCCATCGACGGGGCCGACGAGGCCGCCGCCATCCCCGGCGTGCGCACCTGCCGGGTCCTGGTCGCCCCCGGGCAGGTAATCGGCCCGCTGCGCAGCTCCTGGGACCGCGCCGCCGTCGTCACCGCGTACGCCCCGTCGCCCGCGCAGGCCCGGCGGATCGCCCAGGACGCCATCAACACCATCAAGGTCACGACCGTTCCCCCCGCCCTCGCGGCGGGCGCGTGAGCGAGCTCGCGAGCGAACCAGCAAGCACTGCGCGTCCGCGAAGGCGGCCGACGAGCGCTAGCGAGGAGGGCGCGTGAGCGCCGCCCGCTAACGCGGCCGCCCCGGGGCACCTCGCGGTGCCCCGGGGCGGTGCGCATGCGCGGGCGATGGGCCGGCTCAGCGGGCGGCCGGCGCGGCCGCGATCGCGTCGAGCAGCGGCGCCGGGCCGTAGCGGAGCACGTCGGTCGCGGGCAGGCCGGTCTGCTCCGACAGCGCCGCCAGCTCGGCCCGGGCCTCGGCGTCGGGCACCCCGGCGGTGATGACCGACAGGCCCACGACGCGGCAGTGGCCGTCGGGCCAGATCCAGTCCGCGGCCTGGTGGTTGATCTCGATGGCGCGGGGAACCGACGGCAGCGCCCAGCCGGGCAGCAGCTTGATCGCCGGCCGCCGCAGGTCATGGCACAAGATCAGCGCGTCGGGGCGGGTGCCGTGCAGCAGCCCGAGGGTCACCGAGGAGAACCGCGGGTGGTTGATCGCGCCCTGGCCCTCCACCAGCACCAGGTCGCTCATCCGCAGCCGGGCGCAGACCTCGCCCTCGATCACGGGGTTGATGAAGTCGCCCATGACCGCGTCCAGTGCCACCCCGGCCCCGGAGATCATCATGCCGATCTGCCCGGTCGCCACGAAAGCGGGGGACAGGCCCCGGGCGAGGGCCTCGCGCTCGATCTCCAGCATCGTCGTCATCTTGCCGATGCCGCAGTCGGTCCCGATGGCCAGGACGGTCTTGCTGCCCGAGGGGTGCTCCTTGACCTCGAAGAGGGGCTTGCCGTCGGGGCCGAACTCGGTCGCGTAGCGCTCCGCCGGCTCGCGGCGCACGTCCCAGAGCGTCGCCCCCCCGGCCCTGGCGGCGGCGGCGATGCCCGCGTCGTCGGCGAGCTGCGCGTGCAGCCCGTTGATGACGTCGACGCCCGCCTTCGCCGCCGCGATGACCTGGTCCCGGTAGTACGGGTGGAGGGCCCCGCCGGTCGGCTCGGTGGCCAGGAGGATGGCGTCCGGCTCGAAGGCCAGGGCGGCGGCCACGTCGGCGATGACGGGGATGCCGTGCCCGAGCCCCACCACCTCCCCGGTGTCCCGGCCGGCGTTGGCCCGGTCGATGACCGCGATCACCCGTTCCGACCGGTACCGCAGGATCCCGGTGAGCGTCTTGGCCGGCCGTGGGGTCATCTCGTCATCGGCCAGGACGGCTATCCGCTTGAGCTGGTCCATCTCGTCTCCATCTCGCGTTCGGTGCCAGGCAGGCCCCGGCGCTCTCAGATTGCCATAATGTGCCAATATTGGCAATATGTGGCAATGACTGCCGGGCGGGCGCGGTCTCGCGGGCGCCCGGCACCGCTAGAAGTACGTCCGGACGAAGTCCACGACCCGGTCCCCGCGCAGGACCGGGATCAGCTGCCACTTGTCGAAGGCGGTACACGGGTAGGACATGCCCAGCCCGGCCCAGTCGCCGATCGACAGGTCCTGCCCGGCGGGCATCGTCACGAAGGCGTGCTGGTCGTTGACCTGCTTGATGACGCAGTCGCGGAGCGGGCGGACGCTGCCGCCGTCACTGCGGGCCAGCCGGGGCACCGGCGGCCAGGCGTCGAAGGACAGGTCCCGCTTGCCCGCGTTCAGCAGCGCCAGGCCCGGCTCGGGCCGGGAGGTCACCCGCGCCCACAGCCGCAGCGCGGGGCGCAGGCTGCCCTGGGCGGCCTCGCCCCGCGAGAAGGGCGACATCCACTCGTAGAAGCCCTCGTCGTGGGTGACGTAGCAGCCGCTGCGCAGCACCGTGGTCACGGGCATGCCCGGCGGCCAGGCCTGCGCGAGCTCCTGGGCGACGAGGTCGAAGAAGCAGCTGCCGCCCGCGGTGACGATGATCTGGCCGGTCTCGAACAGGCCCTCGGCGTGCGCCCGGGTGGCCAGCTCGCGCATCCGGGCCAGGAAGCCGCTGATCACCCCCAGGCTGTGCGGGGAGGGGTCGTTGACCAGGACCCCCTCGTAGCCGCCGACCCCGACCAGCCGGAGCCGGGGGCTGGCGGCGACCGCCCGGGCGACCTCCAGCGCCTCGGCGACCGACCGCGCCCCGGCCCGGCCCGCGGTCCGCCCCAGCTCGACGATGACGTCGGCCGGGCGGGCGCCGGCCCGCCGCAGGGAGTCTTCCATCTCCGCCACCACTGAGGGCGAGTCGACGAAGCTGGCCAGCTCGAAGGCCGGGTCGGCCGCCCGCTCGCGGTCGATCCAGGCCAGCGCCGGGGTGTCGGTGACCTGGTTGGCGAGGATGACCCGGGAGACCCCGAAGGCCCGGTACACCCGTAGCTGGGCGGCGTTGGCGGCGGTGAGCCCCCAGGCCCCGGCCGCGAGCTGGCGGGCCCACAGCTGCGGCGCCATCGTGGTCTTCGCGTGCGGGGCGAGCTCCACCCCGCGCCCGGCGCACCACTTGGCCATCGTGGTGATGTTGTGCTCGAGGGCTGCCTCGTCCAGGGTCAGCACCGGGCCGAGGAAGCCGTCCTCGAACAGGCGCAGGCCCAGGGCGGCCGCCTCCCGTATGGTGCGTCCCTCCATGGCCACTGGCAGCCCCTTGAACCGCCAGTCGATCCGCTCGTCGCCGATCGCCGCCACCGCTTCGCTGTCGATCATGAGCCCTGCCCTCTCGTCTGCGGAAAACTCCGGCACGACAATATTGCCAAACTTGGCAAAATATGGCAATATCAGGCATTGGATTGACGGTAAACCGCGCGCACGGCCGCCCGGCTCGGGCGCGCGGCCAGGCAGGAAGGATTTGAGGCGCATGGCTGACACCATGGTCCGCCCGGCCGGCATCAGCGTCGACGTTCGTCAGCTGGCCGGCAACATCGGCGCGGAGATCCGCGGCGTGGACACCGCGCGACCGCTCAGCGACGAGGTCATCAGGGACATCCGGCAGGTACTGCTCCGGCAGAAGGTGATCTTCTTCCGCGGGCAGGACCTGGATTACGACCAGCTCGTCGCCTTCGGCCGGACGCTCGGCGAGCTCACCCTCGGGCACCCCATCTACGGCGGTCCCAAGGGCCAGCCCCACCTGCGCGAGATGGACTCGCGCGGGGAGGGCACCCGGGCCAACCACTGGCACGCGGACTTCACCTACATGGCGAACCCGCCCGCGATCGCCATCTTGCGCAACGTCGTCTGCCCGCCGGTGGGCGGCGACACGATGTGGGCGAACGCCGCGGTCGCCTACCGCGAGCTGCCCCCGTCGCTGCGGGACCTGGCCGACACGATGCGGGTGATCCACTCCAACGACTCCGACTTCACCGACGCCACCTACGACGGCACCGCGCGCCGCGGCTACCTCAGGAACGTGTTCGCGGCCGAGCACCCGGCCGTCCGGGTGCACCCGGAGACGGGGGAGCGCTCGCTGCTGCTGGGGGGCTTCGCCCGCAGCGTCGTCGGCTACTCGCCGCAGGCGGGCCGCGACCTGATCCGGGTCCTGCAGGAGTACGCCACGAAGCCGGAGTACACCGTCCGCTGGCGCTGGCAGGAGGGGGACATGGCCGTCTGGGACAACCGCTCCACCCTCCACTACGCCATCTCCGACTACGGCCGGCAGCACCGCCGGGGCGAGCGGGTCACGGTCGCCGGCGTGCCCACCGTGGGCATCGACGGCCGCCCGGGCGAGAGCGTCCAGGGCGACACCGCCGCCTTCAGCTCTGGCGGCGCCGGCAGCATGTAAGGCCCCGCGCCCGGCTGCCCGCCTCGCGGGCAGCCGGCGCCAACCGCGACTCGACGGAAAGGCAATGCGGTGCAACCACGGGTATTGGTGATCGGTGACCGCAAGTCACAGGCCAGCGAGGCGATCGCGCTGGGCCACGAGGCATGGGTGGCGCAGCGGCCCGACGAGCTCGAGCCCCCGGCGGCGGGGCCGGAGGTCACCATCGTGACCGACTTCACCGCCGCGGCGTTCGTGGACCTGGCGGCCGACCTGCACCGGGTCCGGCCGTTCGCAGCGGTTTTCGGCATCAACGAGAACACGCTCCTGCCGGCCGCGGCCGTGACCAGCCGGCTCGGCCTGCCCGGGACCAGCCTCGCGACCGCCCGGGTGCTGTCGGACAAGGCGGCCACGCGCGCGCGGCTGGCCGAGCGGGGGCTCAGCCCGGTCCGGTACGCGGTCGGCTCGTGCGCCGAGGACCTGCTCGCGTTCGGCCGGCGCGCGGGCTTCCCCTTCATCGCCAAGCCGGTCGCGGCCACCGGCAGCTTCGGGATCAACCGGGTCGATGGCCCGGAGCAGGCCGCCGGCGTGGCCGGGCGGCTCACCCGCACCGGGGCGAGCGCCTTCCTGATGGAGGAGTACCTCGACGGCAAGGAGGTCAGCGTCGAGTCGTTCAGCTTCGGCGGCCGCCATGTCGTGATCACCCTGACCGACAAGTTCAGCGGCCCCGGCTACATCGAGGTCGGACACTGCGTCCCGGCCGTCGTCGACCCGGCCACCGCGGCCGAGGTCACCGAGCTGGCCGGCCGGTTCCTCGACGCGGTGGGCGTGACCGACGGCCCCTCGCACGTGGAGGTGAAGCTGACGGCCCGCGGCCCGCGGATCGTCGAGGGCCACTGCCGGCGGGGCGGCGACCGGATCAACGACCTGCTCCGGCTGGTGTTCGGGGTCGACCTGGAGGCGCTGACCGTGCGCTGGGCGCTGGGGCGCGCGCAGCCGCTGCTCCAGTCCCCGGCGGCCAGCGGCGGCGCCGCCATCTGCTACGCCACCCCCGGGCAGGGGGAGGTGCTCGCGGTTGACGGCACGGACGCCGTGGCGGCCCTCCCCGGGATCAAGGACGTGCAGGTCACCCTGGGGGTCGGCCAGCGCCTCGGCCCGCTGCGGTGGTCCCTTGACCGGCCCGCGCACGTGATCGCGACCGGGCCGGACCCGGCCGCCGCGCTCGCGGCGGCCCGCGATGGCGTCGGCCGCATCCAGTTCACGCTCAAGCAGGAAGCCGAGCGCGGCCCCGATGAGGCCCGGGAGCGCTTCCTCAGCCGCGAGCTCGACCAGTCCCGCCACCTAGGCTACGCCCGGGCTGACTAACCGCGCCCCAGCCCGGGCGTTGGCGCAGGGCCGCTGACCGCGAACGCGGTCAGCGGCCCTCGTCGCAGATGCTGAAGTACGTCGAGTACGCGTAGGGCGCGAGGATGACCTGCACCTGGAACGCGTGCGCGTCATCGACCATGCGGAACATGATGACCACCTCGGGGTAGGCGGCGATCGTGCCCAGGCTCGCGAAGTAGCGGTCACTGTCAAAGACGACCTGGTAGAGGCCGCGCTCGAGGTTCCAGCTGTCCCAGTCCTCGATCAGCCCGTTCTCGTCGGTCTCCATGACGGCGATCGAGGTCCAGGTGCTCTCGGTCGCCCGCGTCAGCCGTGCGTGCACCCCGGCGGCGGGCTTGCCGTACGTGCCGTCCAGCACTCGCGCGGAAATCTTCATCCTTCGCACCGCCTCTCGCGTACGCCCTCTGCGTCCGCGTCAAGTCTGCGGCGCGCGGCTATCTGCGCTCTTTTGCGCGCCGATGCCACGGTGAAAGCGCGGATTCTTAGTGTGGGTCGCGAAACGCCGCTCACGCCATGGCTAGAGAGGAACGACCTGGTATGCACGCGCTGTCTGGTACCCGCGTCCCACTGGCGGTCAGGGTCTTGATCGCCCTCGTCCTCGCCGGCATCGCCCGGCTCGCCGCCGCGGCGCCCGGCGCCGCGGCCGGCCGCGGCCCGGCCCCCTTCGCCCCCGCCGGCTTCTCGTGCTGCCACTGGGGCTGACCCGCCCGCGAACCGCCTATCCGGGCTGGTCGTCGCCGAGGACCTTGGCCCGCAGCATCGCGGCGGACGCCAGCACCGCCTCGGCGATGGCCGCCTCCCCGAGGGCGCCATGGGCCGCGGCGAGCAGCGTCAGCGCCCGCACCTCGTACAGCGGCGCCTGCATCTGGTGGAAGTGGTCGCGCGCCCGCCCCGCCAGGGCCGTCGCCGAGCGGGCATCCTCGCTCGCCAGCGCTAGCTCGGCCTGGCCGAGCAGGGCGCGGGCCTGCACCATCGGCTCGTCGAGGGTGCCCGCCAGGTCCAGGGCGCGGCGCAGCGCTTCGTCGGCCGGCCCGAATTCCCCCTGCCGGGCCAGCGCGACGCCGCAGCCCAGCAGCGCGTAGGCCTGTCCCGTGCTGTCGCCGGTGCTGGAGGTGATCGCCAGCGTCTGGCCGAAGGCCTCGATCGAGGCCGGCAGCGCGCCGGCGTGCAGCCTGACCTCGCCCATCCGGTGCTGCACCTGGGCCTCGACCCGCCGGCAGCCCGCGGCCTGGGCCAGCTCCAGCGCCTCGGACAACAGCGCGATCGCCTCGTCCGGTTGCTCCCGCTCCAGCTCGACCTGGGCGAGCTGGTGCAGGGTGCAGGCGACCGCGACGGTGTCGTCGGTGTCGCGCAAGATGGCCAGCGCCTGCTCGTACCGCCCGGTGGCGTCGGCGAGGCGGCCGTTGACCCGGTCGAGGTAGGCGATGTGCCGGATGACGTGGGCCACGCCACTCGCGTCATCGGCCGAGGCGAACAGCCGGGACGCCCGCTCCAGTTCCCGCCGCGCGCGGTCGGGCTGGTGCTGCGCCATGTACAGCGAGCCGATGGAGTACAGCATCGCGGCCTGGCCGCGAGCGTCGTCGGCCTTGCGGGCCGCGTCCAGCGCGACCTCATGGGTCTCTTGCCAGTCATCGAAGTACGCCCGTGCCTCGAACAGGGTGTCCGTGGCGAGCGCCAGGCCCCACGACAGTCCCGCCAGCCCGGCCTGGGCGGCCTGGCGCACCCCGGACACGAGCGTGGCCCGCTCGTGCTCGTACCAGGCGAGGGGATCGGCCAGGAGGTGGTCCGTCAGCTGCAGGGGCAGCAGCACGCGGGTGGCGTCGCTGCGGATGTGGGCGTCGTCGCCGCCCTGGTAGCGCGCCTGCGCCTCCTCGGCCAGGTTGAGCAGCGTGCCGAGCGCGCGCTCGAGGGCCTCCTTGCGCTCGGCGGCCGTCTCCTCCACCGCCAGGCGCTCGCGGGCGAAGACCCGGATCAGGTCGTGCATGTGGTACTGCCGGTCCGGGCCGGAGCCGCCGGCGATCTCGATCAGCTGGGCGCTGACGAGGTCGTCGAGCAGGTCCTCGGTCCGGCGCAGCGGCACGCCGATCAGGGCCGCCGCCAGCCAGATGGAGTAGCGCGGCAACCCCAGCAGGGCGAGCCGCCGCAGCAGCCGCCGGGCGGCCTTGCCCGCGCTTTCGTAGCTGAGGGAGATGCTCGGCCGCACGCCCATGTCGCCGTGCCGGAGCTCGTCCAGCCGGCGCGTCTCGTCGGCCAGCCGCTCGGCCAGCCGCTGGATCCGCCAGTGCGGTCGGGCGGCCAGCCGCGCGCCCGCGATCCGCAAGGCCAGCGGCAGGTGCCCGCAGTGCTCGGCGACGATCCCGGCCGCCCCCGGCTCGGCCGCCACCCGCTCGGCCCCCACGATGCGGGCCAGCAGCTCCAGGGACTTGTCGTTGTCGAAGATGTCCACGTCGACGTGGGTGGACCCGGGCAGCCCGGCCAGCCTGGCCCGGCT
>DATBEM010000216.1:0-52588 GCA_036276115.1 Trebonia sp. | reverse complement strand
CCTGGGATTAGGAGCCGTCGCGATACAGGCCGGGGCGGCGGTCGGCCAGGTAGCTGGCGGCTGGCGGGGGGCCGGCGGGCGGGGCGGGCAGGTCCGCGACCAGCAAGTCCTCGTCGTCCGGGCCGGCCGCCGCGAGGATCTCCCCGCCGGGACCGCAGATCAGGCTGAGGCCGTTGTACTCGAAGACGGGGTCGGACCCGCAGTAGTTCGCGTACACGACGGGGCACTCGTTCTCGGCCGCGCGGGCGCGCACGAGGACCTGCTGGACGGTGTCAAAGCCGGACATGTTCGCGGTCGGCACGAGCACGACGCGGGCGCCGGCCACCGCCAGGTGCCGCACCGCCTCCGGGAACTCCACGTCATAGCAGATCAGCAGCCCCACCCGGGTGCCGTCGGCGTCGAACGCGGCTGGCGCGGACGGGCTCGGAGCGAACAGGGCGCGGTCGAGGTCGCCGAACAGGTGCGCCTTGCGGTGGGCCCCCCGCACGACCCCGTCGGGGCCGGTCATCGTGGCCGCGTTGTACGCCCGCCCGCCGGGAGCCGGGGCGGGGTGGCCGTGGACGATCGCGAGGGCGTGGCGGCGGGCGATGGCGGCGACGGCGGCCTGGACCGGCCCGTCCGGCCCCTCGGCCAGCCGGGCCACGTCGGCCCGGCCGATCCCGTAGCCGGTGGTGAACATCTCCGGGGTGACCAGGATCTCCGCTCCCCGGGCGGCGGCCCGGGCGCAGGCCTCGTCCAGGCGGCGCAGGTTGCCGTCCACGTCGAGCGGTCCCGGGCGGCACTGCCAGGCGGCGACTCTCATGCTGACCAGTCTCCCCAAATAAGTCAGTCTCCCAGGCCTGCTCAGTCTCCCAAGTCGACCGGCGCGATCTGGTCGAACAGGTCGCCCGGGCCGGGATTGCCGGGCGGGCAGGCGCCGCCGAAGTGGCTCATCACGCCCCAGACGGCGTTCAGGGCGGTCTGGACGGCGCCCTCGGCCCAGGCCGGGGTGAAGGAGATGTCGTCGCCGGCCAGGAAGATGCCCCGCTCGGCGGGCGACCGCTGGTCCTGCATGAAGTGGGTGTACATGCGGTGGTTGTAGCGGTAGTGGCCGGGCAGGGCGCCCTTGAAGGCGCCGAGGAAGTTCGGGTCGTCCTCCCACGAGACCGTCACCGGGTCGCCGACGATGTGGCCCGCGATGTCCAACCCCGGGTAGATCTTGCCGAGGGCGTCGAGCGCGAGCCGGACCCGCTGGTCCACGTCGTAGGGGAGCATCTTCATTGCGTCCGACATCCAGGAGTAGGTCAGGCACACCACGGCGGGCTGGTCGGGGCCGTTGTCGAACAGGTAGGTCCCCCGCGTCAGCCGGTCGGTCAGGGTCATGCCCATCACCGGCTGCCCGGTCTGGGGGTCGATGTCCTTCCAGAACGGGCGGTCGACCATCACGAACGTCTTGGACGACTGCATGTAGCGGGTCCGGTCGAGCGCCATCCACAGGTCCTGGGAGAACAGGCTCTCGTCGCAGTCGATCTGGGTCGTCAGCAGCCAGCTGTGGCAGGTCGCGAGGACCGCGTCGTGGTTGCGGGTGGTGCCCCAGCGGTCGCGGACCAGGAACGAGCCCTCGGAGTAGCGGCGGATCGCGGCGGCGCCGGCCCGGGGCACGCCCCCGTGCAGGCTCGCCAGCGTCGTCCCGGCCGGCCAGGGGCTGCGCTCGCTGACCGGCAGCGTCCACAGGCCCCGGGGCAGCTTCTCGACCCCGCCGACGATCAGCTGCTGGTCGGTGTCGCAGTTGGTCAGCACGACCCGGAGGATCTCCAGCATCGAGTTGGGGAAGTCGGAGTCCCAGCCGCCGGTGCCGAAGCCGACCAGCCCGAACAGCTCCCGGTAGCGGAACGGCAGCTTGGAGAACGCCTGCGAGGTGGCGACGAAGTCGTAGAACGTCCGCCCGTCCCACAGTGGCACCAGGTCGTCCCACATCCGCTTCAGCGTGGCCACGTCGCGCGCCCGGATCGCGTCCTGCATCGCCGAGAAGCCGATCTCCTCCAGGGCGCTATCCCAGGCGGCGGCCACCTCGGCGAACTCCAGCGGCAGGTCGCTGAGGGTGGCACCCTGGAAGGTGCGGCCGGCGATGTCGATGACGGTACTGCCGGCCGCCTCGGTCAGCGGGTTCGGGAACGGCTCGGCGCGCAGCCCCAGGCGCTCGCAGTAGTGGAAGAAGGACGTGCCGGACACGGGGAAGCGCATCCCGCCGAGCTCGGCGATGATCCCGTCGGCGTCCTGGAACTCATGGGAGCGCAGCCGCCCGCCGATGCGGGCGGACTCGTAGACGACCGGCCGCAGCCCGAGCTCCATCAGCTCGTAGGCCGCCACCATGCCGGCCAGCCCCGCCCCGACGATCGCGACCGTGGCGCCGCGGGCGGCGGCCGGGATGATCCCGAGGCCCGCCGGGTGGCGTAGCCAGTCGTCGTAGGGGAATGGGAAGTCGGGACCGAAGATGGTGACCGGCGACCCGGACGGCCGGGCTGGCGGCCGGTCCGCGGGCACGCTGGCGGGCTGGTTCACGTTGAGCTCCTGGTTCTTCAGGCACGTCAAGTGGCTGGCCAGGCCAGCTGGGCCGGTAGTGGCAGCCAGGCGGCCTGGCTTGGTGTTAGAAAGGCGTACGGCAGGGTAGCCGGCCTTCAGATGGGATTTTCAGGTTCTGACCACGGCCAAGGCCGATTGAGGACGGCAACATGAGCGAGACGCAGGTTCCGCGGCAGGCGGCGGTGACTGACCATTCCACCGGCGAGCTCGTCAAGCAGCTCACCGAGCAGGTTTCCGCGCTCGTGCGGGATGAGATGAAGCTGGCCCAGCTGGAGCTGACCCGCAAGGGCAAGCAGACCGGGCTGGGCATCGGCATGCTCGGCGGCAGCGGCGTGGTCGCGCTCTATGGCGTGGCCTGCCTGCTCGCCTGCGCGATCATCGGGCTCAGCCACGTGCTGCAGGCGTGGCTGGCGGCCCTGATCGTCGGGGGCGCCTTGTTCCTGATCGCCGGCGTGGCGGCCATGGCGGGCCGGGGCCGCATGAAGCAGGGCACCCCGCCGGTGCCCACCGAGGCAGTCGAGAGCGTCAAGACCGACGTGGCGGAGATCAAGGAGCGGGTGAAGCGGTAATGGCCAGCACGGCGCCCGGCGAGGGCCCGGACCAGGAACAGGCCCTCAAGGAAGAGATCGAGCAGGTCAGGGAGCACCTGGGAGACACAGTGGAGCAACTCGCGGCCAAGGCCGACGTCAAGGCCCGGGCCAAGGACGAGGCGGCCAAGGTCACCGAGGCGGCCAAGGACGCCGCCCGCCAGGGCCGCGACCGGGCCGTGGAGGCGGGCAAGCACGCGGTCGAGGCGGGCAAGCAGGCGGTCGAGGCGGGCAAGCAGGCCGCTGTGCATGGCGCCGAGGCGGGCAAGCACGCCGCCGCGCACGGCGTGGAGCAAGCCACCGAGGCCGGCAAGCAGGCGGTCGAGGCGGGCAAGCAGGCGGCCGCCCACGGCGTGGAGCAGGCGACCGAGGCCAGCAAGCAGGCCGTTGCGGCGGGCAAGCAGGCCGCCCAGGCCAGTGTCGAGGCGGGCAGGCAGGCCGCCGCGCAGGGCAAGGAAGCCGCGGCCCAGGGCACTGAGGCGGTGGCGCAGCGCGTGCCGGAGGCTGCCCGCAAGCCGTGGGTGCCGGCCGTGCTCGGCGCGGTGAGCGTCGCCAGCCTGGTCGCCTGGCGGCTGCTGGCCCGGAGGGGGAAGGCATCGTGAGCAAGATCTTGTTCAAGCCGATCAGCCTGCTCGTCGGCGTGCTCGGCGGGATGATCGCCAGCGCCATCTTCAAGAAGGTGTGGCAGCTGGCGGCGGGCGAGGACGAGGCCCCGGAGGCGACCGACCCCAAGCGCGGCTGGCCCGAGGTCATCATGGCGGCCGCGCTCCAGGGCGCGATCTTCGCCACCGTCCGGGCTGTCGTGAACCGGGCCACCGCCGAGGGCGCGGGCAAGCTCACCGGCAGCTGGTCGGCCGAGAAGGCCGAGGCGGAAGCAGAGGCGGAATCCGAGGCCGCCTGACCGTCAGCAAGGCCGCTAACGGCCGGGCCCGCCGGGCCCGGCCGTTAGCGTTGCCACCGCGAGCCGCCGTAGCGGCTGGCGGCCCGGAATTGAAATAAAAGGCCTGTGCTTACTGAAGGCCACTGCGGACGGACGTGACCCGCTGGGTGTTGAAGCCCAGCCAGTGCATTCGCCCGGCGTAGCGGGCGTGCTCGATCTTCAGGCAGCGGTCCATGACGACCGGCAGGCCGGCGCCGGCCGCGATCTGGGCGCCCTCGGCGTTGATCACGCCGAACTGGCACCACAAGGCGCCGGCGCCGATCGCCGCCGCGTCGCGGGCGATCCCCGGCAGCGCGGCCGGCGCCCGGAACACGTCCACCACGTCCACGTGGACGGGGATGTCGTGCAGGCTCGGGTAGCTCTTCTCGCCCAGGATCGTCGCTTCCTTGGGATTGACCGGGATGACCTGGTAGCCGTGGCGCTGGAGGTAGTAGCCAACGAAGTTGCTCGGCCGCAGCTCGTTGGCGGACAGCCCCACGACCGCGATCGTCGTGGCGCTGTGCAAGATCCGCTGGATCACCAGCGCGTCCTGGTACGGGGTGAGGTCGAAGCCGGCTTCGGTCATGAGGCAACTCCTTCAGCGTCGGCGGTCGCCGCGACCAGGGCCAGGCCCTGCTCCAGGTCCCAGATGAGGTCGGCCGCCGTCTCGGTGCCGACCGAGAGCCGGACCGTGCCCGGACTGACCCCGGCCGCCGCCAGCTCGTCGTCGCTGAGCTGCCGGTGGGTGGTGCTGGCGGGGTGGATGACGAGGCTCTTGGCGTCGCCGACGTTGGCCAGGTGCGACCACAGGGTCAGTCCCCGGATCAGGTCCTGGCCGCCTGCCCGGCCCCCGGCGCAGTCGAACGAGAACACCGCCCCCGCCCCGAGGGGGAGGTACTTGTCCGCCAGCGGCCGGTACCGGCCCGACGGCAGGCCCGCGTAGGTCACGTTCGACGCGAGCGGGTGCCCGTCCAGGAACGACGCCACCGCGAGGGCGTTGGCCACGTGCCGGTCCATCCGCAGCGACAGCGTCTCCAGCCCCTGCAGGAACAGGAAGGCGTTGAACGGGGACATCGCCGCCCCGAGGTCGCGCAGCGTCTCGGCCCGCAGCTTCATCAGGTAGCCGTACATGCCGAACGTCTCGTGGAACTGCAGCCCGTGGTAGGCGGGCGACGGGTCGGCGATGACCGGGAACCGCCCGTTGGACCAGTCGAACGTGCCCGCCTCGACCACGACCCCGCCGATCGACGTGCCGTGGCCGCCGATGAACTTGGTCGCCGAGTGGATGACGATGTCGGCCCCCCACTCGACCGGGCGGCACAGGTACGGCGTCGCGAACGTGTTGTCCACGATCAGCGGCAGGCCGTTATCGTGGGCGACGGCGGCAACCGCCTCGATGTCGAGCACGTTGCCGGCCGGGTTGCCGATCGTCTCGGCGAAGAACGCCTTGGTCGCCGGCCGCACGGCCGCCCGCCAGGCTTCCGGAGAGTCCGGGTTAACCCAGGTCAGCTCGACGCTCATCTTGCCCAGCAGGTGCTTGAGCTGGTTCACGGTGCCGCCGTAGAGGGCGGTGGACGACACGACGTGGTCGCCCGGCTGCAGGAGGGTGAACAGCGCGCCCGCCTGGGCGGCGATCCCGCTGGCGAACGCGACCGCCCCGGCCCCGCCCTCCAGGCTGGCCACCCGCTCCTCGAAGACGGCGACGGTGGGGTTCATGATCCGGGAGTAGGTGTTGCCGTACTCCTGGAGGTTGAAGTAGGCCGCGGCCGACTCCGGGTCCTCGAACACGTAGCTGGTGGTCTGGAAGATCGGCACCGCCCGCGCCCCGGTGTTCGGGTCGGGCCGCTGGCCCGCGTGCAGCTGCCGCGTCTCGAACCCGTACTCCCGCGCCTGCTCGCCGGCGGGCTGGCCTTGAGTGCGCTTGTCGCTGGTCACCTGGACATCGTCTCATTCCCGTTAATTTCACAAGGGTCCGCTTCCCCGCCAGCCGCCAGGAACCCGGCGATGAGCGGCGTCTGGCGCGCCTCCTCCAGCAGGAAGCAGTCGTGCCCGTAGGGGGCGTCGATCACGTGGAGCTCAGGGGCGCGGCCGAGGGCGCGCAGGGCGTCGGCGATCTCCCGCGACCCCGACGGCGGGTACAGCCAGTCGGAGGTGAACGCGATCAGCAGTACCCGTGCCCGGACCGGGGCCAGTGCCGCCGCGAGCGTCCCGCCGTGGCTGCGGGCGAGGTCGAAGTAGGTCAGCGCGCGGGACATGACGAGGTAGGTGTTGGCGTCGAACCGGCGGACGAAGGACCCGGCCTGGTGGCGCAGGTAGCTCTCGATCGCGAACTCGGGCTCGGTCAGCGTGTAGCGGATGTCCCCGGGGCGAGGTGGCGTGCCCGGTATATTCGCCTTTTCATCGGGCGCGTCTCGGGGGGTACGAGGGGTCGCCCCCCCGGGAGACGGCTGCAGAGCGCGCCCGAACTTGTCGCTCAGCGCCTGGGCCGACAGGTAGGTGACGTGGCCGACCATCCGGGCGACGCCCATGCCCGCCTCGGGGGCCGCGCCAGTGCCGTAGTAGCGGCCGCCCTGCCAGGCGGGGTCGCGCATGATCGCGTCGCGGGCGATGAAGTTCCAGGCCACGCCCTGCGGCTGGAGCGCGTGGGTGCTGGCGATGGCCACGATCGCGTCCACCTGGCCGGGGTACGCGATTCCCCATTCCAGCGCCTGCATCCCGCCGAGCGAGCCGCCCGCGACCGCGGCCAGCCGCCCGATGCCGAGCACGTCGAGGAACGCGCGCTGCGCCCGGACCATGTCGGCCACGGTGATGACCGGGAAGTCGGGGCCGTAGGGCTGGCCGGTCGCCGGGTCGGCCGATGACGGCCCGGTCGTCCCCCGGCAGCCGCCGAGCAGGTTGGTGGACACGACGAAGTACCGGTCGGTGTCGAACGCCTTGCCCGGGCCGATCATCCCGTCCCACCAGCCGAGCCCCCGGGCGGCGGTGCCGTCGCGGTCGGCTGCCCCGAACCCGTCCCGGGTGCTCTCGGCCGGCGGCGTCCTGGCCACGCCGGCCGCGTGGGCGTCGCCGCTGAGGGCGTGGCACACCAGGATGACGTTGTCGCGGGCGGGCGACAGGGTGCCGTACGTCTCGTAGGCGATGCGGACGGGGTGCAGGTCCCGGCCGCAGTCGAGCCTTACCGGTCGCGGCAGGTCGAGGTACTGCGTTTCGACGACGCCGGCGGACGCCGGGACTGGCTCTGACATGGGACTATCTTAACGGGGGAGCTTAGGTGTATTGTCAATAAACTCCGTATGGAATAGCGGGAAATAAGCGAGAGGGGACCAGCCGACATGACCACGGTTGTCAATGGCGTCAACGTCGAGGCGCTACTGGGCGCGCGCGAGGTACTGAAGGGGGCGCCGGAGGCGGCCGCGTTCACCTGGCGGGCGTCGTCCACGTGGACCCACGGCGTCCACACGCAGGTCAAGGTGAGCAACTTCTTCGGCCTCGGCGAGGAGCAGGCGCACAAGCAGGAGTCGGTGTTCGAGGCCGACCACCCGGCGGTGTTCGCGGCCGAGGACGACGGCATCACCCCGATCGAGTACCTGCTGGTCGGGCTGGCGAGCTGCCTGACGGCGGGGGTGGCGTCGGTCGCGGAGAACCGCGGCATCAAGCTGCACTCGGTCGAGGCGACGGTCGAGGGCAACCACGACATCCGCGGGATCCTCGGCGCCGACCCCGACGTCCGCAACGGCTTCAACGACGTCACGGTGACGTTCAACATCGACGCCGACGCGTCCAGGGAGGACATCGAGGCGCTGGTGGCCCAGTCCCAGAAGCGCTCGGCCGTCTTCGACGCCCTCACCAACCCGACCAACGTCACCGTCGAAGTCGCCTGAGGGACTAGTCATCGAGCACGTCACCACGGTCGTCATCGGCGCGGGGCACGCGGGCCTGGCCGCCAGTCACTTCCTGCGCGAGCGGTCGGTTGACCACGTCGTGCTGGAGCGCGGGGAGGTGGCGAACTCCTGGCGGCGCGAGCGCTGGGAGTCGCTGCGGCTGCTGACCCCCAACTGGCAGACCCGGCTGCCCGGCCTGCCCTACGACGGCCCCGACCCGGACGGGTACGCGACCGCCGGGGAGGTCGCCGACCTCATCGAGCGGTTCGCGGCGGTGACGGCGGCCCCCGTCCGGACCGGGGTGGCAGTCACGTCGGTGCGCGGCTCGGGGGCCGGCCCGGGCGACGGTACGGGCGGCGGGTACGTCGTGACGACGAGCCAGGGCGAGATCGCCTGCCGGGCGGTCGTCATCGCCAGCGGCGCCTGCAACCGCCCGGTCGTGCCGGCCCTGAGCGCGGGCGTGCCGGCTGGCGTCGAGCAGGTGACGCCGCACGACTACCAGGGGCCGGCCAAGCTGCCCGACGGCGGCGTGCTGGTGGTCGGCGCGTCCGCGACCGGCGTGCAGCTGGCGGCCGAGATCGCCCGGTCCGGCCGCCCGGTCATCTTGTCGGTCGGCGAGCACGTCCGGCTGCCGCGCACCTACCGCGGCCGGGACATCCTGTGGTGGATGGACGCGGCCGGCATCTGGGACCAGCGCTACACCGAGGTCGAGGACCTCGACCGCGCCCGGCGGCTGCCGTCGCCCCAGCTCGTGGGGAGTCCCGGGCGTTCCACGCTGGACCTCAACGTGCTGGCGAGCCGCGGGGTGGAACTGGTCGGCCGCTGGTCGATGGCCCGCGACGGCAAGGCCCTGTTCTCCGGCGGCCTGCGCAACGTGTTCGCGCTGGCCGACCTGAAGATGAACCGGCTCCTGGGGACGTTCGACGAGTGGGCGGCGGCGTCCGGCCGCGGCAGCGAGCTCAGGGCCCCGGAGCGGTTCGAGCCGACCGGCGTCCCCGCGTCCCCCCGCTGGCGACTGGACCTGGGCAGCGGGGAGATCGGGGCGGTCGTGTGGGCGACCGGGTTCCGGCCCGACTACGGCTGGCTGGACGTGCCAGCCGTGGACGCGAAGGGGAACCTGCGCCACGACGGCGGCGTGGTCACCGAAAGCCCGGGCCTGTACGCGCTCGGCCTGCCGGTGCTGCGCCGCCGCAAGTCCACGTTCATCTACGGGATAGAAGACGACGCCCGCGAGGTGATCGCGCACCTCGCGGGCTACCTGGACGGGGCCGCCGGGACCCCGTAACCGGGTCACCAGATGATCGCCATGTCAGTCGTGTCCGGTCCCTTGAGGTTGCCGACCGCGGGCGAGGCGCTACTTGACGGCGACGCCGCAGATGGTCGCGTCGGTGACGTCGATGGCGGGGGTGCCCGCGCGCTGCCACTGCGAGCAGGGCACCACCCCCGGCGCGACCGGGGTGAGGCCGTCGAAGAAGGCCGCCACCTGCTCGGGGCTGCGCAGGTGGTAGGAGCTGGCGGAGTTCTTGTTGTAGGAGTCGACCGCGCCGTTCAGGGCCGGGCTGGTGCTGGTGCCGTCGCACAGCGCCAGGTAGCTCCCGGCGGGCAGGGCGTCCAGGTAGCGGCGCAGCAGCGCGTGCGGCTGCTCGGAGTCCGGGAGCTGCCCCATGATGCCGAGCATGACCAGGGCGACCGGCTGGCTGAAGTCCAGGGTGCCGGCCGCCTGCTCCAGGATGGTGGCAGGGTCGCGGACATCGGCCTCGATGTAGTCGGTCACCCCGCCGGGCGCGCTGAGCAGGAGCGCCTGGGCGTGCGCGAATACCATCGGGTCGTTGTCGACGTAGACGATCCGGGCCGCGGGGGCGATCTCCTGCGCGACCTCGTGGGTGTTGTCGGCGGTGGGCAGCCCGGTCCCGATGTCGAGGTACTGCCGCACGCCCGCCTCGCCTGCCAGGTAGCGAATCGACTGGACCAGGAACTGCCGCTGCAATCGCGCGAGATGGGCGATTCCGGGAAACATCCGCACGATGACGTCGCCGGCCTCGCGGTCGGGCGTGAAATTGTCCTTGCCTTCCAGCAGGTAGTTCCAGACCCGGGCCGAATGCGCGACGGTGGCGTCGAGCTTTGCCCAGCGTTTCTCGCCGCTCGGTGACGTGCTGCTAGTCATGACCCGGTCCTTCTGGTATGGCGCCTATGCGGTTACCTGCGGCAGAACGCGTGCCTTTGCCTGCCTCGCATAGCGTACTCGCTTTCCGGTGAACAGGGACCTGGCAATAGGGCGCGATAATCCGGGCCGCAAGTGACGAGAATGGCGATTGCACCATTTAGGGACAGTTTATTACCTGCTGCCCAGACGGGCGCGGCGGCGGGCGGCGGGTCAGGAGTGGGTGAGGAACAGCCAGGCGCTCGTCACCCCGCCGACGAGGGCCACCACGCCGGAGCCGGCCGCCCAGTACAGGCCGTCGGCGCCCGCCAGCTGCAGGCATCCCGCGACCGCCATGAGCAGGACGACCAGCGCGTTCGGGCTGACCCGGTCCAGGAGGCGGGCCAGCCGGTCCTCCAGGGTGTCGCCGGTGAGCGCGCTGCCCCGCCCGACCCCGGCCAGCATGTAGGCCCCGGTCAGCAGGGCCAGGATGAGGAGCAGGACGCCCAGCGTGGTGGCGCTGATGCCCGGCAGGACCAGCGCCATCGACAGCAGCAGCGGGATCATGAACTGCACCAGCGTGTGGGCCGCCATGCGGCGCAGGCCGCTGTGCCCGGCGATGCGATCGCGGTTCAGGGAGACCGCGACGAACAGGAGCCCAGTCAGCGCGCCCGCCGCGCCCCCCATGATGAGGGCGTAATTGTCCCAGTCCGGTGCCACTGTCCAACCCTAATGGGGACAGCGGCCGGCGGGAGGCGCGGGCGGGCGCGGCCGGGCCGCAGTCAGTCAGTCGTCGCTGTCGGGCTGCTGGATGTGCTGGGCCAGGTACAGCGGCTCGCCGAGGGTGGCGATCAGGCCCAGGTGGGTTTCCAGGTAGTCGACGTGCTGTTCCTCGTCGGCGAGGATGTCCTCGAAGATGTTCGCGCTCGTGATGTCGCCCATGGGGCGCATGTACTCGATGCCGCTGCGCAGCCGGGCGACCGCCTCCAGCTCCACCGCGAGGTCGGCCTCGAGCATCTCGGTGACGGTCTGGCCGATGCGCAGCGGGAGCAGGCGCTGGTAGTTGGGCAGCCCCTCCAGGAACAAGATCCGGTCGGTCAGCCGCTCAGCGTGCCGCATCTCGTCAATCGACTCAGCCCGCGTGTGCTTGGCCAGCTTCACCCAGCCGAAGTTCTCCTGCATCTTCGCGTGCAGGAAGTACTGGTTAATGGCCGTCAGCTCAGCGGTAAGCTGCTCGTTCAGGAATTCGATAACCCGATCGTCTCCGCGCATGTGCCCACCTTAGTCCGAAGGCCGCGCGTCGGCAGCGACTCGCTTAGCTCAGGCGGCTGCGGCCTCGGCGGCCGCGGTCGGCGCGCCCAGCGCCGCCATGAGCGCGCACGCCTGGGCGCGCTCGCCGATCATCCCCGCGATGCGCTCGCGGCAGTGGCCGCAGCGGCCGGCCGTGCAGGCTCCGGTGGCCCGGGCCACGGCCTGGATCGTGGCCGCGCCCTCGTCGATCGCCGCGGTGACCTGGTCGCTCGTGACGGCACGGCAGATGCACGCGAACACGCCTGGCCGCTCCTCTCGTGGGGTGAGTATGGTTAGGCTACCCTAACTACCCGCCGCGGGGAAAGGGTGAACCGGGCAACATCCGCCCGGCTCGAGCCAGGCTCGAGCGCCCCGCTAGCGTCGAGTCATGACAACGCAGCCGCAGAAAGCCGCCCAGTTCCTTGACCTGCACCGACCGGGGGAGCCGCTGCTGCTGCCCAACCCCTGGGACCGGGGGTCGGCCGTGATCCTGGCCTCCCTGGGCTTCCGGGCGCTGGCCACGACTAGCTCCGGGTTCGCCTTCACCCTGGGCCGCCTCGACGGCTCGGTCAGCCGGGACGAGGCGCTGGCGCACTGCGCCGACATCGTCGCCGCGACTGGCCTGCCGGTCTCGGCCGACCTGGAGAACTGCTTCGCCGACGCCCCTGAGGGGGTCGCCGAGACGGTGACCCTCGCGGCGGCGACCGGCCTGGCGGGCCTGTCGGTCGAGGACTACTCCGGCGATGACGCCAGCCCGGTCTACGACGCCGCGCTGGCGGCCGAGCGGGTCGCCGCCGCCGCCGAGGCCGCCCACCGCGGCCCGGCCCGCCTCGTCCTCACCGCCCGGGCCGAGAACTACCTGCACGGCCGGCCCGACCTGGACGACACCATCGCCCGGCTGCAGGCCTACCAGGCGGCCGGGGCCGACGTCCTCTACGCGCCCGGGCTGACCGCGCTGGCCGACATCCAGCGGGTCGTCGCGGCCGTCGACCGGCCGGTGAACGTCCTCGCCACGGCCGGGGTCCCGCCCGTCGCCGAGCTCGCCGCGGCCGGCGTGAGCCGGATCTCGGTCGGCGGCGCCTTCGCCTTCGCCGCCGTCAGCGCGCTGGCCGCCGCGGCCGCCGAGCTGCGGGACCAGGGCACCTACGGCTACCTCGCCGCCAGCAAGGCCGGGCGGCAGGCCGTCGCCGGGGCCCTGTGAGGGGAAGCGTTCGGGCGGTTTCCGGCTTAGAGACTAGTGGCATGACCGAACGGTGTAGCGGGGAAGGCCACGGCGGCCTTTCCCGGCGAGATGACGACCCGGACGAGGAGATCTCCCGTGCTTAAGTTGGGCTACAAGGCGTCGAATGAGCAGTTCGCGCCGGCGGAGTTGCTGCGCTACGGCGTGCTGGCCGAGGAGTGCGGGTTCGACTCGGTCTTCGTCAGCGACCACCTGCAGCCGTGGCGGCACGACGGCGGGCACGCGCCGTTCGCGATGTCGTGGCTCGGGGCCCTGGGGGCGCGGACCGAGCGGATCGTGATGGGCACCTCGGTGCTGACCCCGACCTTCCGCTACCACCCCGGCATCGTCGCCCAGTCGTTCGCGACGCTCGGTTGCCTGTTCCCCGACCGGGTGGTGCTCGGGATGGGGACCGGCGAGTCGCTGAACGAGGTCGCGCTGGGGATCGAGTGGCCCGACGGCAAGGAGCGGTTCGCCCGCTTCCGCGAGGCCGTCGGCCTGATCCGGCAGCTGTGGAGCGAGGAGCGGGTCACCTTCGAGGGCACCTACTACCGCACCGACAAGGCGACGATCTACGACCGGCCCGAGCGGCCGGTGCCGATCTACCTGGCCGGGTCGGGGCCGGCCGCGACCCGCTACGCGGGCCGGGCGGGCGACGGCTACATCACCACCTCGGGCAAGGCCCCCGAGCTGTACACCGACACCCTGCTGCCCGCCGTGCGCGAGGGCGCCGAGAAGGCCGGCCGCGACGTCAAGGACCTCGACATGATGATCGAGGTCAAGGTCTCCTTCGACCACGACCGCGACGAGGCCATGCAGGCGACCCGGTTCTGGGGGGCGCTCGGCCTGTCCCAGGAGCAGAAGGCCGGCGTCGAGGACCCGGTCGAGATGCAGCGCCTGGCCGACGAGCTGTCGGTCGACCAGACGGCCAAGCGCTTCATCGTCTCGACCGACCCCGACGAGCACGTCGAGAAGATCAAGTCCTACCTCGACCTCGGCTTCAACCACCTGGTCTTCCACGCCCCCGGCCCCGACCAGGAGAAGTTCCTCCGCCTCTACGGGGCCGAGATCCTGCCCCGCCTGCGCGCGCTAGGCGAATAGGGCATCACCGAAGTGCTCGCCCGGGCGCAGGCCGGGCGGGCAGGCGAAGACCGCGCTGCCGGTGTGGTGGATGTACTCGTTGAGCGCGTCGCCCGCCAGCGCGGTCTGCAGCTTGATGAACTGGGCCGGGCTCTTCATGAAGGCGATGAAGAACAGCCCGCCCAGCAGGGTGTCGGCCTGGGGGTCGATGCCGTCGGTGAAGGAGTAGCCGCGGCGCAGGATCCGGGTGCCCCCGTTGTGCTCGGAGCTCGCCAGCCGGACGTGGGAGTTAGCCGGGATGGCGGGCTGGCCGTCGGGGCCGGCGGTGGTGAAGTCGGGCGTGGTGAACTCGCTGCCGCCCGACAGCGGGGCGCCGGAGGTCTTGGCCCGCCCGATGACGTTCTGCTGGTCTTGCAGGTAGTCCCGGTCCCAGTTCTCGATGAACATCCGGATCTTGCGGGCGACCAGGTAGCTGCCGCCGCGCAGCCACGGCTGGTCGGTCTCGTCGCCGACCCAGACGTAGCCGCTCATCAGGTCGGCCTGCTCGGCCCGGATGTTCCGGGTGCCGTCCTTGAAGCCGAGCAGGTTGCGCGGCGTCTGCTGGCTGGCCGTCGTCGTTGACGTGCGGCCGAAGCCGAGCTCCATCCAGTTGTGCCCGACCACGCCCATGCCGATGCGGGCGAGGTTGCGGACGGCGTGGAACGCGACCAGGGGGTCATCGGAGCACGCCTGGACGCACAGGTCGCCCCCGGTGTAGTTCGGGTCGAGGTTCTCGTTGGGCAGCGGCGGCAGGTCGGCCAGGGCGGCGGGCCTGCGCGCGGCCAGGCCGAACCGGTGGTCGAACAGCGAGGGGCCGTAGCCGATGGTGATGGTCAGCCGCGATACCGGCGAGCCCACCGCCTCGCCGGTGTCGACCGGCGGGGCGAAGCCTTGCGTGTCCTCGCCGACGAGCTTGCCCGCCGCCATCAGCGCCGCCGCGCTCGTCCACTGGCGCAGCAGGTCCTGCAGGTCCGCCCGGGTCGCGCCGTCCACGGCGTTGAGCGAGCCGAACGCGAGGCGGTCCTGGGCGGCGGTGGCGATGCCGGCCTGGTGCGGGCCGTAGAACGGCACCGTCGTCGTCTCGGCGCCCGTGGCGGCGCCGCTCCCGGCGGCCGGGCTGGCCGCCTGGGCGTCGCGGCCGAAGTAGCCGCCGAGGCCGCCGGCCACCAGGCCCGCCACGCCGGCGGTGCCGGCCCCGGTCAGCAGCCGCCGCCGGGACGGCGACCGCGGGCCGCTCCCGGCCCTGTCCCCGGTTCCGGGCTCAGCCCCGTCTCCGGTTCCGGCCCCGGTCCCTGCCTGCCCATGCCTGGTCATGCTTGGTTCCCTTCCGCGTCGGCGGCCGCGCGGGCGGCCTGGTCCGGGGCGTGCGGACGCCGGCTGGCCCCCCGGCAGCCGGCGTCGCGCTCGCTCGTGTGCCCGATCGTCAGCCGCTGACCTGGACCGAGAGCTTGGACAGGGTCTCGGCGAAGGCGTTCACGGCGGTCGAGAGCTGCTTGCGCTGGTCGTCGAGGACGGTGGAGTACTCGACGTAGCCGGTGTCGTCGTAGCCGGGGGTGGCCTTGTACTTAGCCAGCAGCGCGTTGATCGCGGCGTCGCGCTGGGCGACCTGCGTGAGCAGGCTCGGGTCCCTCGCCTGGAGGTACGGCCTGAGCAGGGTGACGACCTCCATCGCGGCATCGATGTTGGCCTGGAAGACCGGGAAGTCGGTGTTGGAGTAGCGCTCCTCCTCGCCGCTGACCTTGTTCGTGCCGGCCTCGTTGACCAGGTCGGTGGCGCCGCTGGCCATCTCCAGCGGGTTGTACTGAGCCGAGCGGACCAGGGTGAGGAGCTGCTTCTCGTTCGCCAGCAGGCCGGTGCACAGCGCGGGCGCGCCCTTGAGGGTGTTGTCCTCCCACAGGAGCTGCTCAAGGCGGTGGAAGCCGATGAACTGGGACGCGACGGTGACCGGGTTCTCCCAGCGGCCGTCGATCTGGGTGTCGAGGCTGCCCCAGACCTCCGCGACCGGCTCGATCCGCTCGTAGTAGACGCGGGCCTGCGGGTACAGGATCTCGGCCTGGGTCAGGTTGCCCTGGTCGATCGCGGTGCAGAACGCCTGGGTGTGGGTGACCAGGTCGGCCGTCTGGGCCGAGATGTAGGTCCCGTAGCCCGGGACGGCGGCGGCCAGCCGCGGGTTGGCCTGCCAGGCGGGGCCCTCCTGGGTGCCGGTGACCTTGAACGTCCAGTGCTGCCGGGCGGCCCCCGGGCAGTTGACGGTGTAGGTGCCCGGCTGGAGGGTCAGCGAGAACCCGCCCGACAGGCCGGGGGTGAGGTTCTCCTGCTCGCCGAGGATCTTCGACAGGTCAGAGGTGCGCAGCTCGGCCTCGGAGACCGCGTCGGCGCCCTTGTTGTTCACCGTGAAGTCGGCCTCGCCGGCCGGGATGGTGGCCGGCGTGGGCGCGCAGCCCTGCGGGGTCAGGTTGACGGTGACCGCCGTCGTCTTGTCGGTACTCGACGTGGTCGAGGCGGACGACGAGTGCGAGCTGGAGCAGGCCGCCGTCGCGAGCGCGAGCCCGGCGGCGACCGCGAGCAGGGCCGCCCGCGTGGCGAGCCGCCGGCCGCGCGGCCCCGGGCCGGGCGGGAGGGCACGGCGCCGGGCAGTGGTTCCGTCGGTGTGCTTCAACTGAGCTGCGCTCCTTCTTCTTCTGCTTCTTCATTCGGTGTCGCGGTGGTAGTCGGGGCGGGGGCCGGCGGGCGCCGGCGGCGGGCGGGCCAGGCGACGATGGCGATCATGGGCACCAGGTAGGCCAGCCAGGCGATGGCCTCGATCCACACCGGGTAGGGCTGGATGCCCAGCACGCCGGTCAGCAGCGACGACAGCGGGGTGCCCGGCCGTACCAGCCAGGACAGGTCGAACGCCTGCACCTGCCCGGCGCTGAGCCAGCCGGCCTCGTTGGCGGTGTGGAAGACGGTCATGACCAGCCCGGCCGCCACGACGACGAGGACGAGGCCGGTGATCCGGAAGAACCGGCCGAGGTTCAGCCGCACCCCGCCCCGGTAGATGCCGTAGCCGATCGCGGCGGCGAGCAGGATGCCGATCACCGCGCCGAGCCAGGAGGTCGTCGCGTCGCCCGAGGCGTGGAACGTGGCGAGCAGGAAGACCGCCGTCTCGAAGCCCTCGCGCAGCACGGCCAGGAACGCCATCACCACCAGCGCCCGGCTCGACCCGGCCGCCAGGGCCGAGGCGGCCGCGCCCTCCAGCTCGCCCTTGAGGTCGCGGGCGTGGCGCCGCATGAACATGATCATGTAGGTGACCATGACGACGGCAAGCGCGCCGACGACGGTCTCCAGTCCCTCCTGCTGCCGCTGGGGGAGATCGGAGGAGATCACCTGGAGCGCGATCGCGATGGCGATGCAGATCGCCACGGCGACGCCGGTGCCGATCCAGACCTGCCGCAGGGCGTCGCGGCGGCCCTGCTGGCCGAGGAAGGCGGCGATGATCCCGACGATCAGCGCCGCTTCGAGGCCCTCGCGCAACCCGATGACGAACGTGGGCAGCACTGTGTCGTCCTCCTTCTGGCCTGGTTCCGGGCATGGAGATGCCCGGTAAGTACGTGGAAGATTAGGATAGGCAAGCCTAACTAAGGCTTACCTAACAGGGGCTCGCGCATCGCTGTCAACCCCCGCGTTGCCCCGCTATTCACCCGCGGACGGCGAGCCGACGGCCGGCAGCAGCGCCGGGCTGCCGTCGCGGCGGGTGCGGACGGGGACCGGGCTGGGCGGCAGCCGGCTTCTCGCGTGGCCCGGGCCGGCCTCGCCGGCCAGGGCGGCGGCGGCCCGGGCGAGGGCCGTGCGGGCGAGCTCGGGCAGCGCCGGCCGGGGAGTACATCAAGCTCCATGGCCTCATTAAATTAGGTAAGGCTTACCTAAGTCAATGATCAGCTGGTCATGGGACCACTGCGCTG
Source organism: Trebonia sp. (assembly GCA_036276115.1). Classification (GTDB taxonomy): domain Bacteria; phylum Actinomycetota; class Actinomycetes; order Streptosporangiales; family Streptosporangiaceae; genus Trebonia. The sequence continues at coordinate 34,930 of DATBEM010000216.1, read as the reverse complement.
CGTGCCGCCGGGGCGCGCGGCCGGCCCTTACGACAGCGACTCGTCCAGGTCGCCCAGGGTGCGGATCAGCTCGCTGTTGGCGGTGTAGTCGACCGGGCAGGCGATCACCGAGACGGTGTCGTCGTCCAGCGCGGCCCGCAGCGTCGGCAGCAGCTCAGCGGCCGACGAGATGCGGTACCCCTTGGCGCCGAAGCTCATCGCGTAGGCGACGAAGTCGGGGTTGGCGAACCGGGTGTCCACGTTGTGCCCGATTTCCATGTCCATCTTCCAGCTGATCAGGCCGTAGGCGTCATCGACCCAGACCAGGATCACGAACGGCAGCCGCATGCGCAGCGCGGTCTCGATCTCCTGCGAGTTCATGAGGAACGAGCCGTCCCCGGTCGCGGCGATCACCTTGGCCTCGGGGCGGGCGACCTTCGCGCCGATCGCGCCGGGCACGGTCCAGCCCATGGTCGACAGCCCGTTGGAGATCAGGCAGGTGTTCGGCGCGTAGGTCGGGTACAGCCGGGCCATCCACATCTTCAGCGCGCCGGTGTCCACCAGGACGATGTCGTCGCGGCCGAGGGCGGCCCGGGTGTCGGCCACGATGCGGGCCGGGGCCAGCGGGAACCGGTCGTCGGCCCGCCCGCGCTCGAGCTCGGAGGCGAGCAGTTCCCGGATGCGCTCCTCCCCGGCCGCGGGCGCCTTGCGCCAGACGGCGGCGGCGAGGGCGTCGAGGCTGTGGCTGATGTCGGCGAACAGGCCGACGGCGACGTCGTAGTGCGCGTCGACCTCGGCCGGGAACCGGTGGACGTGGATGATCTTCGTCTCCCCGGCCGGGTTGATCCGGACCGGGTTGAACTCCTGCAGCTCGTAGCCGACCGCGACGATGACGTCGGCCTGGTCGAACCCGAAGTTGACGTAGTCGTGGCGCATGAACCCGACCGTCCCGAGGGCCAGCGGGTGGTCGTCGGGGAACACGCCCTTGCCGTGGAACGTGGTCGCCACCGGGATGTTCAGCGCCTGCGCGAAGCGGATCAGCGCCTCGCTGGCCCCGGCCCGGGCGGCGCCGTGCCCGGCCAGCACGACCGGGTTGCGGGCCTCCCGCAGGATCTGCGCGGCCCGCGACACCTGCAGGGCCGACGGGTCGTCGGGGCGGGGCGTGTTCACCCGCAGCGGGACCAGGCTGGCCGGGACCACCGCCTCCTCCACGTCCTCGGGGACGGCCAGGTAGACGGCGCCGGGCCGCTCGGTCTGGGCGAGCTTGAACGCCTTGCGCATCATCTCCGGCGCGGCCCCGGGGGTCGCCATCAGCGCCGACCACTTGGTGACCGGGGCGAACATCGGCACCAGGTCGACCCACTGGTGCGACTCCTTGTAGCTGCGCTGCATGCCGACCTGGGCCGACAGGGCGATCAGCGGGGTGGAGTTGGTGGTGGCGTCGGCCGTGCCGAGCAGCAGGTTGATCGCCCCCGGCCCGAGGGTGGCCGAGCACACGCCCGCCTTGCCCGTCAGCCGCCCGTAGGTCTCGGCCATGAACGAGGCGCCCTGCTCGTGCCGGGTCAGGACGTACTCGACCGAGGACTTCGACAGGGCCTCGATCAGCCGGATGTTCTCCTCGCCGGGAATGCCGAAGACGTGGGTGACGCCCTCGTTCTCCAGGCACTCGACGATCAGTTCAGCGGTAGTGCGCGACAGCTCAGCCATGGTCACCAGGCTAGTGACGGGCGCCCGGCGGGCATGAGACCGCCCCTGGCCATGCTGCAGGCGGCCAGGGGCGGTCGGGTCACGCTGGCTGAGGGGCTACCAGCGCGCGGGCAGGTAGCTGAACGGCTCGAAGACGTGGTCGAAGAACCACGACGGCTGGGTCACGCCGGAGCAGTCGCTCGCGCCCTTGGTGCCCGGGCAGGTGCCGTTGTCGCGGTTCACCGCCCAGACCGACAGCTCCCCGAGGCCGTGCCTGGCGGCGAAGCCGAGCAACGGGAGTGCCTGCGACGTCGAGAACGTCTCGGGTGCCCCGAAGTCGTCGATGCCCGGCATCTCGGTGATGCCGACCATGCCCCACAGGGCCGATGCCGGCTCATGCGGGTACAGGGCCGCGAGCTGCGCCTCGGTCCCGGTAGCGGCGCCCTCGGCGTCGGCGAGCATGTCCTGCGTCGTGCCGTAGTAGTAGTCGAACGTCAGGAGGTTGACGACGGCGATCTTGGCGTGCTCGGCGACCGCGTTCTGCAGGACCGCGAGCTCGGCCGCCGGCAGGCCGGTCGGGAACGTCGGCAGCGTGTAGGAGAACGACAGCGGCAGGTGGCGCTTGGCCGCCCAGCTCTCGGCCTCCGCGATCGCCTGGTTGCGGCGCTCGATGCCCGCGGTGTTGTTAACCGAGTCGCCCTCGATGTCGAGGTCGATCCGGGAGATGTGGTAAGTCGTCACCAGCGACTCGTAGACCTTGGCGATCGAGTCAACGTTGGTGCAGCTATCGGCCAGCTCGGTGTTGGTGGTGTCAGCGGTGTAGCCGCCGAATGAGGGAATCGCGTCCCCGCCCGCGCGCTGGATCGCCGCGATGTCGGCCCCGAAGCTGCCGGCGGCGGTGGCGGAGATCGGGGTGCTCGTCGAGCCGTCCCAGTAGGCGTCGCAGGAGCCGGAGGCCTCGGTCTCCAGGAAGGCCAGCGTCACGTACTTCGCGCCGGACTCGCGCGAGAGCTGGGCGACGGTGCCCTGGGAGCTGTCCCAGGTCTCCACGTAGGGGGCGTAGACGTGCGCGGGTAGCCCGCCATGGCCGAACGGCAGGGGCGAGGCGTTGGCGGCCCCCGCGAAGGCGGTGGTGGTGGCGCCGGCGGCGGCCAGCGTGACGAGGGCGATGGAAAGTAGGCGTCTCAAGCGAGAATCCTTCTGCTAGTCCCCAGGAACAAACAAACAATTAAGAAACTTTCCTAATTGTTCTGAGCAGGACACTAGACCGCTCGCCCCGGGGCCGTCAAGACGTGCCGTCGGGGTGCTCGCGGAGCCAGTCGGCGAACGCCTGGGTGCCGAGCGCGGCCCCGGCGCCGGGCAGCGCCCCGCCGCCCGCCATCGCCTTGCCGCCCTTGCCCGGCAGGGTCACCTCCAGGACGCGCCGCCGCTCGCCGCGGGCGCGCAGCACCTGCCGGACGAGGTCGGCCACGTTCTCCGCCCGCGGCCCGGCCAGCTCGCGGTGCGCCCCCGGCTCGTGCGGGGGAGGGGCGGCCGCGAGGCGGGCGAGCTCGGCCCCGACCTCGCGGGCGGCGACCGGCTGGCTCGCGAAGCGCGGCACGATCGCGACCGGCCCGCGCGCCTGGGCCAGGAGCTGGCCCGGGAACTCGTGGAACTGCGCCGCCCGCAGCACCGTCACCGGGACCGGCGAGGCGCGCAGCACCTCCTCCTGGTGCAGCTTGCCCTGGTAGTAGCCGATCGGCACCCGGTCGATGCCGATGATCGACAGGGCCACGATGTGGCCCGCGCCCGCCCGCTCGCCCGCGCTCATCAGGTTGCGCGCTACCGCCGCGAAGAACCGCGAAGACGGCCCGGCCCGCAGGGACGAGATGTTGGCGACGTCGATCACCGCGCTCACCCCGGCCAGCGCCTGTGCCAGCCCGTCCCCGGACACGAGGTCGATCCCCCGGGAGCGGGCCAGGACGACCGCCTCGTGCCCGCTGGCGGTCACCGCCGCCACCGCGTGCCGTCCCGCCACGCCCGTCCCGCCCGCGACCGCGATCTTCATCTGGTGCCTCCTCATCGTCTGGCCGTATACCCGGTACTGACGACGCCGGACCGCGAACTGTGCGGCGCCCGGGCGAAAAAGACCGCGGGCCGCCCCCCGGAGGGGACGGCCCGCGGCCGGTAGTGGCTAAGGCCGGCTAGCCGACCGTGTACTCGTAGGGCAGGGCCTGGACCTCGTCGCCGCCGATCTGCGCGTACGGCGGGACCGCGCCGGTGACAGTGTCGACGTAGAGGTTGCCCTTGACGACCGAGCCAGTGGCCGCCGACGGGGTGATGACCACGTTGACCGTGACCGACGCGCCTGCCGGGATGGTGATGAACCCGAAGTTGAACGAGCCATCAGTGACCGACTTCCACAGGTCGGTGACGGCCGCGCCGCTCGAGTCCTCGGCCACGACGGCCGGGTCGAACGCCTTGGTCGTCACGGTCGCCGTGTCGGTGGCCGTGCCCGCCGGGGCGGCGGCGGGGTACGGGCCGCACTCGCTCGGCAGGGCGAACCAGCCGCCTGCCGTGACCGAGCCGCCCGCCGGGGCGTAGTTCGCCGTCTCCGAGGTGGAGCACAGCTGGCCCTGCGGGCCGCTGCTGGCGAGGTCGGGGTCACCCGGGAAGACGCCGTAGTCGAACATCGCCGGCAGGCTGGAGGTCTGCGCGATGGAGATGGCCGACGTCTCGGTCGGGACGATCCACTCCGGCTCGCTCATCGCCGGGAGGCTGACGGTGTCGGTCGACAGCGTGGGGAGGGCGATCGAGGTGGTGGAGTCAAGGCGCGGGTCGATGAAGAAGTCCTCCGTCGACACGCCCTTGTTGGTGATCGTCACCGGGACGGTCACGGCCTGGCCGGCCGCCAGCTTCTTGCTGGCGCTGTCGGGCAGCCCCTTGGCCTTGGCCGAGGTGACGTTGAACTTCACCTTGCCGCTGAAGGCGTCGGTGAACTCGTTGCCCGCGACCGGCTCAGCGAAGTCCGCGATCAGCGTCCAGGTGCCGGGCTCGGGGTTGAGGGTGTAGGCGGAAGCGCCGGTGCCGATGTTGCCGGTCTCCGGGTCCTGGTTCTCGCCGTAGCCGAGGGTGCTGCCATCGGGCGAGACGAGGTAGAGGCCGACCGCGTTCTGCGGGTCGTTCGCGAGCGACAGCGTCGCCGCGATGCTGCTGGTGCCGCTGGGCACCTTGAACTCGAAGTAGTTGTCCGCGCCGTACGCGCCGCGGCCGTTGCCGCCGGTGAGCGTGCCCTGGAACGAGCCGCCGCTGGACGGGTCGATCTCGCTGCGCAGGGTAACCGGGATCGAGGTGGCGTCCGGCGAGCCGCTGGCGTCGAGGACGATCGAGCCGCTGGCGTCACCCGGCTTGTTCGGGTTGGTCTCGCTGACCTGGACGGTCTTGCTCTGCCCCGGCTGCAGGGTGATCTCTGACGGGATGACGGAGCCGAACCACTGCGACTTCTCGGTCGCGACCTTCCAGGTGACGGTGCCGTTGGTGCCGCCGCGGGCCGCCGTGATGCTGTAGATCACGCCGGTCCACGTGCCCGCGGCCGGGTAGCGGACGTCGACGTCACCGAAGTTGCCGGTGCCCTGCGGGAGCGAGTGGGCGGCGAACTTGCCGGTCGGGTCGATCAGGTCCATGCGCACGCGGGCGTTGAGGGCGGTGTTGGGGGCCTGGTAGATGAGCTGGGCGTCGAGCCGCTGCTGGCCGGGCTTCACCTGGAAGGTGAAGGTGCTGTAGTTGGTCGGGACGTTCGCCCAGTTAGGGACGGACGGGCTGGTGCCGTCGGTCAGGTTGACGGTGCCGACCTGGACGTTCTCGTCGGGGCCGATGCTACGGCCGGCGAGGTTCACCGTCTGCGGCTTGGCGCCGGTGTTGGTGACGGTGACCGGGGTGGTCGTGTAGGTGCCGGGCGCGGCCACCGTGGAGATGGCGTTGACCGAGGTCGTGATCGTGGAGCCAACCGGGGCGGGGGTGCCGTCGGCGGTCTTGATCGACTCGGCCAGCTCAACCGCCTTGTAGGCGTTGACGAGGCCGGAGCCCTGCTCGGAGCCGGTGAAGCCAAGGTCGGTGGCAGTGTTCGTCAGGATCTGCTTGACCAGGGCCGGAGTCGGGTTCGCGCCGCCGTGGCCCTTGCGGTAGGCCTGGATGACGTCGGCCGCGACGCCGGCGACGAACGGCGAGGACTCGGAGGTGCCGCCGCTCTCCTCGATGTCAGAGGTCGCGGTGCCCGGGAAGTTCACGCAGGCGGTGTACTTGCTCGGGTCCGGGGTGCAGGACGCCACGCTGATGTCGCCCGGCGCGACCAGGCTGATGGTGCCGCCGGCCTCGTCGAAGCCGCTGGAGCTCAGGCTGCTGATGTTGTCGCTCAGCCAGCCGGTGGTGGCGAAGTCCCGGGACAGCGCGTAGTTGGACTGCACGTAGAACTGGTCCTGGGTGCTCGCGCCAACCGCGACGACGTTCGGGTCGGTGGCCGGGGAGCCGATCGTGTTCGTGTAGCCGGCGTCGCCGCTGGAGACCACGACCGTAACGCCCGCCGCGACCGCCGCGTCGTTGAACTCCTTGGTCGCGTCCAGGGAGGTCACGTCGGGGAACCCGTTGTTGCCGAACGACTCGTTGAGGACGTTCACGTGGTCGGTCTGGACCGCGTAGTTGATCGCCTGGAGGAAGTTCGACTCAGTGGTGGCGATGCCGCTGGAGTCCTCAACGAACACGTTGAGGCCGACCAGGCTCGCGCCCGGCGCGGTGCCCTGGATCCGGACGTTGCAGGCGGTCGGGTAGGACTGGGCCGAGTACCCGTTGAGGTTATAGGTGACCAGGCCCTGGCCGGCGATCGCGTTGGCGTCGAGGAAGGCCTCGTCGCCGCCGGTGACCGCGGTCGGCCCCTCGCCGGTGAAGTCCTGGTAGTCACCGCCAACGGCCGGGGAGAACACCGAGTGGCCGTCCGGGCGGATGAAGTTGACGTTGTTCGGGTCGATCCCGTCGGCGATCCAGCCGACCTTGACGCCGGCGCCGGTGAAGCCGAGCGACGCGGCGGTCGGCTGGTTCGGGTTGTCCGACGCGGTATTCGTCAGCGACAGGCCCTCGGGGGCCAGCTGGGGCGTGGTGGAGCAGGCCCCGGGGATGACGTTCGGGGAGGCCACGGCGGCGGTGGCCGGCTTGGCGGTCGTGGCGGCGGCCGCGGCCGGGGTCGGCAGCCCGAGGCTGGCCTGGATGGTGACGTCCGGGATGACCTCAGCGACCGACGAGTTGGCCTTGAGGCGGGCCTCCTCGCCGGAGGACACCGTCGCGGCCAGGGCGTTGATCGTCCCGTACTGCTTGACGTGGGTGGCGTGCACCTGGCCGAGCTCGCTGACCACTGGCTTCTGGCCGGCGAGGACGGCGGCGGCGCGCTTGCTGGCGGCGGTGGTGCCGACGTGCTGCTGCGCGACCTGGTTCTTGAAGATCACGATGACGTGCTTGTTCACGTTCGTCGAGAGCTGCGCCGCCATGGCCGAGGTCATCGGCGCGGTCAGCGCGTTCGCTGCCGCCGGCGCGGCCGACGCGGTCCCGGCCAGCAGTGCCTGGCCGATGATCAGGGCCGGCGCGGTACCCGCGATCGCGGCCGTCGTCCACGTCTTGCGCCGGACGAGTGCCTGTGGCAAGCGTCTTGTCATGCGTTTGGGCATGCCTTACCTAGCCTCACTGGGATGTAACCCGCTCATGTAGAGGTGAAGCCGCGGCCAGACACGGGGCATTACGGACCAGGCCGCCCCATGACCCCGCGTCTAGGCAGCGACATACAAGAGCGAACGTTAACAGGAGGACAGGCACTTGGCTATGGGCCATTTGGAACTTTTGCGTTGCCCGGCATTCCAATGCCGGTTACTCGCCGTGTGCTAACGGTGGCCTCTGCGGCGCTTCTCTAACGATGCTGGCGAGCGGGCAGCCTGAAGGCTTGCCCGCAAGGCGCTCATCCCGGCCGTGGCCAGCGTCCAGTTCTGGTGATAGACGCCCTGATTTTGGCTCTGATTGAAGTAAACCACTCCGGCCAGCCCATTACTGACCACTCCCCGAACAAGTCCGGGAATGGACTTAGCCTGGCCGGCGACCGGGCCGATGCCAGTCTCGGAGACCAGGATGGGCTTATCGGTCCCGGCCTTCGTCGGCCCGGCCTCCGTTGGCTCTGCCTTCTTCAGCGCTGACCGGATCTGCGCGAGGGTCGTGCCGAAGACTCGCGCGAACGTGTCGCCAGGGTAAGAATAATAGGCGTCGACGCCGTACATGTCTACCCCTGGGATGATGTAGTCACTCGTGGGCCCGGCTCCCTCATACGTCCGGTTAATCGTGGCCATCCAGGTGACGTTGCCGTCGCCGGCGGCGCGGAACCGGGCCATCACGTGGGCCCAGGCGGCCCGGTACTCGGCCGGCGGGGTCTTGGTGAAGCCCCAGGAGTACCAGTTGCCGTTGGCCTCGGCCGCCCAGCTGATGATCACCGGGTGGCCGTAGGCGTGCACCTGCGCCGCCAGCTCGTCCAGGTACGCGTCGTCGCCGCCGGCCACCACCCGGGCCATCTTCGCCGATGGCTCCAGCTGCACGATGAGCTCGGCGTGGTTCGCGGCCGCCTCCTGCCCCAGGCGCTGCGGGAACGGGTCGCCCTGCTTGAGGAACGTCAGCGCGTAGCGGACCGGCTGGCCCGCCTGCTGGCCGAAGGCGGCGATGCCGGACCACGTCGTGGCCGAGGATGGCTCCCACACCCCGAGCGGCACCGCGCCGCCGGCCCGGGTGCTCCCCGCGGGCTTGGTGGCAGGCGGCTTGGTGGCGGGCGGCTTGGTGGCGGGGGCGGTGGACGGCCGGGGCGCGGCCCCCGCCGGGGACGAGCTGGCGCTGGTGGCGGCGCAGCCGGCCGCGAGGGCGCCGGACGCCAGCAGCGCGGTGGCCCCGAGGACCGCCCGTCCCGCCCGCGGCCGGGGGCGGGCGCGCATCAGCCGACCCCGCCGGCGGGCGCGTTGGCCGTCGCGGCCTCGGGGTTCCGGACGAACAGGTCAGAGCGCTGCACTTGCTGGGCGAAGTAGCCGAGGGTGTCCTTGCCGTGCACCTCATAGCGGTAGTGCTGGTTTTCGGTAGTGGTCTGGGCGTCGACGAACACGACCTTGAACTTCTTGTCCGCCATCTGGGCCGCCCAGTTGGCATTGGCCGTGCCCGACGTCGGCTGGGACGGGTCCTGGCCGAGGTCGTTGAACGGGACCGCCCACATCTGGTCGTCGAACCGGTCCCCGAGGTGGTCGTTCTCGGCCGCCAGGCCCGTGTTGATGTCGCCCGTCACCCGGGCGTGGTAGGCCGCCGTCGGCTCGCCCGGGCGCTGGCACGGGTAGAAGTACGCGCAGTCCTTGTACTTGGGATTGGTCGAGATGACGTGCCCCTGCGGCCCGGCGTGGAAGGCGAACTCCCACGTCCTGGCGGGCAGGTTGGTGAGCTGGGTCCAGGTGGCGTCCCAGCCCACGTTGTCCTTGGCCCCGTCCTGGGCGCCCTGGGCGAAGCCGGAGACGACCATCGAGACCATCGTGTAGCCGAAGTGCTGCAGGACGGGGGTGCCGCCGGCGTAGAAGTTGACGATGCCGTCGTCCACCGTGAGCAGCACCGGCTTGGACGGGAGCATGACCTGCTGCCCGGTCGCCCACTTGACGTACTGATCCGCCGTGATGCTGTGGTACCCGCGGGTGGACAGCCAGTTCAGCTGGTCGTAGAACTGCTTCTGGGACACGCTGTCGGCCTGCGTGCCGGGGTTGGTGCACTGGGCGGCGGTCGGCGCGCAGCCGTTGTCGATCTGGTGCCAGGACAGGACTGGGATCGCCCCGACCTTCGCCGCTGGCGTGTCCTGGGCCGGGCCGGCGTTGGCGGCCGGGCGTACCCCGATGGCGTTGACCAGGGGGATCGACGGATTTATGTCCGACTTCGGGAGGAAAGTCCGGGTCGTGCTCCAGATGGCCGCGAAGGCAATCCCCCCCAGCACGACGCCGACGCCGGCCTCGATGAGGATCCGGCGGCGGGTCTGTCGCAATCGCCTGCGGGGCTGCTTCGGGTCGTTTTCACGACCGTGCTCGCCTCCGTGCTTCGCCTGGCGGCGCCTAACCATCGTGTCTCCTTCCCGACCAGGGCCCGCCACGCGCACGTCAGGTAAACGCCGTAGCGGAAGAAGTCGTATGCGGTCTCTGGGATCAGAGTGGCAGCGACTAGCATTCCCTTCGCACCCGTGCGTTGCACCGAGATGATGCGATGCGCGACGAACAGCGGCAAGGTTCCCAGCCAGATCGGCGACGGGGAGAAGTGGCCAGTCAGGCCGACAACGAGGGCAATCTGGGCGACGATGAGGACGACCGTCAGCATCCCGAAGCCCCACATCGCCTGGGCCGCGTAGTACCAGCGGGTCACCTTCGTCAGCCCGTAGGTCCGCAGGTCGGTGAACGCGCCCCGCTGCCAGCGGATCCGCTGGTTCCACAGCTCGGGCAGGGTCGGCATGACATCGGTGACCGCGTCGCACTCGGCCGGGGACAGGGTCTCGATGCCCAGGGTCTTGAGCGCCAGCGTCAGCTCGTAGTCCTCGGTGATCGACGCGGTGCTGTAGACCTGGCCAACGCGCGGGCCGGGCAGCTTCCCCTCCAGCCGGGCGCGGATGATGGCCCGCAGCGTGGACACCGGGAGCAGGGCCGAGGTCCCGACCACGATCCGGGTCTTGTTGCCGCGCCGGTTGATGGCCCGGCCGTCGCGGGCGAACTCATTCTCCTGGACGATCCGCAGCAGCGACTTGCCGGTCGGGGGGCTGGCGTAGCGGCCGCTGATGATCGCGCCCGGGTGCTCCTGCGCCCACTCGCCCGCGACCTCGAGCCAGCGCGGGGCCGGCATCGTGTCCGCGTCCTGGATGAAGACGTAGTCCAGGTCGTGCAGCTCGCCCAGGATCCGGTCAAGGGCCTGGTTGAGGGCGCCCGCCTTCTTGCGGGTGTTGCCCTCGCTCTCCCACACCTCGGCGCCGGCCCGCCGCGCGAGCCCGACCGTGTCGTCGGTGCTGTTGTCGGACATCACGATGATCCGGTCGGGCGGGCAGGTCTGGTCGGCCAGGTTGGCGACGACCTTCTCGATCCACTCGGACTCGTTGTGGGCCGGGATGACGGCGACGATCATGAGGACTCCATCCGTTGCGGGGTGCGCTCGCGCGGCTGGGTGAGTTCTTGCAGGTGGGCTGCCTCGCGGCGGGCGTTGGTTTCCGCCCGGCGGGGCAGCAGGCCCCGGATCGCGCCCGCGGCGAAGATGACCGTCAGCACGAGGAGGGCGATGCCGAGGTCCCGTAGCGTCGTGGCGGGCATCCCGTGCAGCTCGGTGGAGATGCCGGCGGCGGCGCCGGACCCGGTGGCCGATGCCGAGGTCGGCATCATGCCGTGCGTGTTAAGCAAGCTCATCGCTACAGTTCCTTCGCTTGGTCCGTCTTCTGCTTCGGGATGCGGCCTAGGTGACCGGCGCAGTCCTAAGCCTGCGACGGGCAAGTGGCAGCCGCGTGGCCCAACCGGGTGCAGCGTGGTTGCCGAGTGTCACGAGTGGCGGTTTTGACTACTGATGTCAATGGGAATGCACCGTGTCATGGCCGCGGAGGGAAAGGTTGACCAGCAGCGCGAGCAGTTCCTCGCCATCGTGTCCCACGAGATGCGGACGCCCCTGACGTCGATCATCTCGTTCAGTGAGCTGATCAGGGGCGAGGCGGACGGGCTATCGCCCGATGGGCGTCGCTACCTCGACATCATCGAGCGCAACGCCGACCGGCTGCTGACGATGGTGACGGACCTGCTGATGCTGGCCCGGATCGAGTCTGGCGCGCTGCCGCTGGACCTGGATCCGGTCGACCTGCCCCGGCTGTGCGCCGACGCCGTCATGGCCGCCACTCCCGGGGCCGCCAAGCAGGACGTCACCCTCCACCTCGACACGTCCGAAGGGCCGCTCATCGAGGCCGACCACCGGCGGCTGATGCAGGTCATGGACAACCTCGTCGGCAACGCGGTCAAGTTCTCCGAGCGCGACGGCCTGGTCCGGGTGACCGCCCGGTTCCACGCCACCCGCGGGCCACGGGGCGGGGCCTGGCGGATCGCCGTGACCGACTCGGGCATCGGCATCCCGCCGGGCGAGGTCGAGCACCTCTTCGACCGGTTCACCCGCGGCTCCAACGCCCGCGCGGCCGGGCTGCCGGGCAGCGGCATCGGGCTGTCGATCGTCCGGGTGCTCACCGAGATGCACGGCGGCCACGTGCGGGTGCACAGCGTCCTGGGGTCCGGGACCACGTTCAGCGTCTTCCTCCCGGTTGACGGGGCGGACCCGGCTGAAATAGACGATACGGCCGACGGGCCGGAGCACCGGTGAGCGGCGAGCGGGTCCTCCTCATCGAGGACGAGCAGGACATCGCCTTCGGCATCCGCGTGCTGCTGGAGCGCGGGGGCCTGCGGGTCAGCCACGCCCGCGACGGGGCTGACGGGCTGCGCACCTTCCACAAGTTCCGCCCCGACCTGGTCATCTTGGACATCGGGCTGCCGGGCATGGACGGCTGGACCGTCCTGGAGCGCATCCGCGACCTGTCGGACGTGCCCATCCTCATGCTCACCGCCCACGGCCACGAGTCCGAGAAGGTGCGCGGCCTGACCGGCGGGGCCGACGACTACCTGCTCAAGCCGTTCGGGAGCGCCGAGCTCAGCGCCCGCGCGCAGGCCCTGCTGCGCCGCTCGCGGTCGGCCGGGAGCCGCGCGGGCGGCGACGGCGGCCAGGTGCCGGAGGTGTTCGACGACGGCGTCGTCGCCGTGAACTTCGCCACCCACCAGGTCACCGCGGGCGGCGGCCCGGTTGACCTCACCCCGACCGAGTTCCGGCTGCTGACCGCGCTCGTCCGCAACCAGGGGCAAGTGCTCAGCGCGGAGAAGCTCCTCGAGCTCGCGTGGAGCGACCCCTACGGGATCGGCCCCGAGCGGGTCAAGTACAGCGTCCTGCGGCTGCGGCGCAAGCTCGGCGCCTCGGCTGCCGGCGCCCGGATCGAGGCGGTCCGGGGCTTCGGCTACCGGTACCGGGCGGCCGAGCGGGCCTCTTCCGGCGCCGCGCGCGGGCCGCGGGCCGGGAGCTGACGCAACCGTCTCGCACCTTGCCCGCCACGGCCATGCCACGCCGGGCAGGCAGGCTTAGCAGTGTGAATCCCCTGTCATCCGACCTCGCACCAGCCCCCCCGGGGCGCGTCCTGCTAGTCGAGGATGACCCCGACGGGGCCCTGTTCCTGACTCAGGTGCTCGCCCGGCGCGGCGGCCTCGACGTCACCCACGTGCCCGACCCGGCGACGGCCCTCGACATGGTCGCCCGGCAAGCCTGGGACGTGGTCGTGACCGACTACGACCTGCCCCGCATGACCGGGGCCGATCTGGTGGCCGCCCTGCGGGGCGCCGACCCGGCCCTGTCGGTCGTCCTGGTGAGCGCGCGCGACATGGTCCCGGCCACCTCCGGCGACCACCACCCGGACGCCCACCTCGCCAAGCCGGTCCCGGCGGCCGAGCTGCTGGCCACCGTGCAGTCCCTGATCGCCCGCAAGCGGCACTAGGCTCGCGGCCCGGCCCCTTGCTCACCCGCCGGGGGCAGGCCGCGCCGGCGCCATCTGCTCACAGCGAAGCCCGCTGGCCACCGGCGGCCGCCCTGCCTACGATCGGAAGCATGGCCGCTGACGTCACCCCCCTGCGCCCGCCCGCCGCCCGCCCCCCGGAAGCCCCCCGCACCCCGGAGGCACCGCGCACCCCGGAGGCACCGCCCAGCCCGGAGGCACCGCGCAGCCCGGAGGCCCTGCCCAGCGCAGAAGCGCCCCGCAGCCCGGAGGCACCGCCCAGCGCGGAGGCACCGCGCAGCCCGGAGGCACCGCGCAGCCCGGAGGCCCTGCCCAGCGCAGAAGCGCCCCGCAGCCCGGAGGCCCTGCCCAGCGCAGCAGCACCGCCCAGCGCGGAGGCACCGCCCAGCGCGGAGGCACAGGGGGGCCCGGAGGCACAGGGGGGCCCGGAGGCACCGCGCGGCCGCGAAGCGTGGCGTGCCCCGCAGCCGCCGCGCGCTCCCGAGCCCCTGTGGCGGGAGGTGCTAGGGCAGCGGCTGCGGGAGCTGCGAACCGAGCGGCGGGAAAAGCTGACCGAGACGGCGGCCCGGGCCGGGATCTCCCCGCAGTACCTGTCGGAGGTCGAGCGGGGCCGCAAGGAGCCGTCGAGCGAGATGATCGCGGCCCTGGCCGGGGCGTTCGGCCTCTCCCTGATCGACGTGACCATCCTCGTCACCCGGGACCTGCTCCAGTACGCCCAGTACCCGCAGTACGTTCGGCTCCAGTCCCAGCTCGCCCAGTCCCAGCCGTCCCGCGGCGGCCTCGGCGCCTCCGGGCCGGTCGCCCTCCTCGCGGTGGCGGCCTAGCCAGAACCAGCTGATAACAGCAAGAAAACCTCCTGATGGGGCCACTTGGCCGTCGAGTTGGTTGCTAAAACCGCGTTTTCGGGCCGATTTCCAACCAACTCGACGGCTAAGTCAGGCGCCGACCCGCCCGCGTGCTGATAACAGCAAGATAGGGCGTGCCAGAGGCGGCTTCTGGCGCGGCTCATGGCAACTGCCGTCGATTGGAACCATGCGTGCGCCGAACCGACGGCTCCTCCGGACCTGGAGATGATAACAGCAAGATAAGGGGCCCCGGCGCGGTCGTGGCCCGCCCGTTCTGATAACAGCAAGATAGGTGCTCCGGCGCGGTTGCGGCGGAGCGCGGGCTGCCGGATTGCCGTCGGTTTGCTTCACTGGTGCGCCTAATCGACGGCACTTCGGGCGGCACTGCTGATAACAGCAAGAGGAGCCAGCCGGGGAGCCGTTCGTCGCGGCCGACTACGAGTCCTCCGACAGGATCTGGTCGGCTAGGCCGTAGGCCAGGGCTGCCTCGGCGGTGAACACGCGGTCCCGGTCGGTGTCGGCTCGCAGCGTCTGGACTGACTGGCCGGTGTGGCGGGACAGGATCGACTCGATGTCGCCGCGGATGCGGACCACCTCGTCGGCCGCGAGGATCAGGTCCGGGATAGCGCCCCGGCCCGAGGCGACCGGCTGGTGCAGCACCACCCGGGCGTGCGGCAGGATGCCGCGGCGGCCCGGGGCGCCCGCCGCCAGCAGCACCGCGCCCGCCGCGATCGCCTCCCCGACGCACGTCGTCACGACCGGGGCCTTGATGTACCGCATGGTGTCGTACACGGCGAGCATCGCCATCATGTCGCCGCCCTCGCAGTTGATGTAGAGGTTGATCTCCTGCTCCCGGCTGGCTCCCTCCAGGTACAGCAGCTGGGCCGTCAGCGCGTTGGCGACCCCGGCGTCGATCGGGGTGCCGAGGTACAAGATCCGCTCGGTCAGCAGGTGGGAGTAGACGTCCATGATCCGGTCGCCCCGCGGGTGCTCGGCGATCACGTTCGGGATCGTGTAGGTGCTCATCGCTACTTGTCGCCTTCCGTAGTGTCGTCCGGTTGCTGGCCGCCGGGGCCGCCGGGGGTGCCGGGGCCGCCGGGGGTGCCAGGGGCGCCAGGGGTGCCGGGGGCGCCGGGGCCGCCGCGCAGGCCGAACGGGCGCTTGCGGGCCGGCATCACCTGGGCGAACGAGTCGGCGATGGCGTCCACGAAGCCGTACTCGCGGGCCTCGCGCGCGGTGTACCAGTGGTCGTGCCGCGAGTCCTCGAAGATCTGCTCCACCGGCTGGCCGGTGTCTTGCGCGATCAGGGCGAGCACCGTGTCGCGGGTGTGCCGCAGGTCGCCCGCCTGGACCTCGACCTCGACGGCGGAGCCGCCGATGCCCGCCGACCCCTGGTGCATGAGGATGCGGGCGTGCGGCAGCGCGAAGCGCTTGCCCGGCGTCCCGGCCGACAGCAGGAACTGCCCGGCGCTGCACGCCAGGCCCAGGGCGAGGGTCGCCACGTCGCACGGCACCAGGCGCATCGCGTCGCGGATGGCGAGCATGGACGGCACCGAGCCACCGGGGGAGTTGATCCACAGGGCGATGTCGGTCACCGGGTCATCGGCCGCCAGCAGCATGAGCTGAGTCATCAGGAGCGTGCCGTTGTCGTCGTCGAGCGGGCCGTCGAGGACGAGGATGCGCTTGTCGGCCAGGGACTGGCGGGCGCGCTCGGTGAACGCCGGCGTGCTTTCTTGTTCTGCCATGGCTCCAGCCTGCGGCCGGCTGGCGGCCAGGGACAGCGCGCGCTGCCAACGGCGGATCTGCTCACGGCAGGCTGGCCCCGGGAGGGAGTGCGACGGTAAAGGCCGTTGCATGAGGGTCAGGCGGGCTGGGCAGGGGGAGGACCCGTGAAGGGTGCGGGCACGTGAATGAACTCTCGCGAAGGAGCAGGCGCCGATGGGCATGGTCGAGATCCCGCCGGGATCGGTGTTCGGACTGGACAACCTGCCGTACGGGGTGTTCACGCCCCGCTCGGGGGCGCCGCGCGTTGGCGTGCGGGCGGGCGACAGCGTGGTCGACCTGCTGGTGCTGCTGGGGGATGAGGTGTTCGGGGCGCCGTCGCTGAACCCGTTCATGGCCGAGGGGCGCGAGCGCTGGGACGCCGTCCGGGCGCTGGTCACCGAGCACCTCACGACCGGGAACGTGCCTCCCGAGGCGGTCTGCCCACTCGACGCGGTGACCCTCAGCCTGCCGTTCGAGGTCGCGGACTACGTCGACTTCTACGCCTCTGAGCACCACGCCGCCAACCTCGGGCGCATCTTCCGGCCCGATGCCCCGCCGCTGATGCCGAACTGGAAGCACCTGCCGGTCGGGTACCACGGCCGGGCGGGGACGGTCGTGGTGTCGGGGACGCCCGTGATCCGCCCGCACGGGCAGCGCAAGCCGCCGGGGCAGGACCAGCCGTCGTTCGGGCCCAGCACCCGCCTGGACATCGAGGCCGAGCTCGGCTTCGTCGTCGGGGCCGGCTCCCCCCTGGGGACGCCGGTCCCGGTAGCGGACTTCGCCGACCACGTGTTCGGGGCGTTCCTGCTCAACGACTGGTCGGCCCGCGACATCCAGGCCTGGGAGTACGTGCCGCTCGGCCCGCACCTGGGCAAGTCGTTCGCCACGTCGGTCTCGCCCTGGGTGGTGCCGCTGGCGGCCCTGGCGGCCGCCCGGGTGCCGCTGCCGGGGCAGTCGCCGGAGCCGCTGCCCTACCTGCGCGCGGACGAGCCCTGGGGGCTGGACATCGACGTGTCGGTCGCCTGGAACGGGCAGGAGGTGTCGCGGCCCCCGTACCGGGCGATGTACTGGTCGCCCGCGCAGATGCTGGCGCACATGACCGTCAACGGGGCGTCGGCCCGTACCGGCGACATCTTCGGCTCCGGTACCATCAGCGGGCCCGACCGCGCCCAGCGGGGCGCGTTCATCGAGCTGACCTGGGGCGGGACCGAGCCGGTGACGGTCGCGGGCGAGGAGCGGACGTTCCTGCTCGACGGCGACGAGGTGATCATCAGCGCCACCGCCCCCGGCAGCGCTGGCGGCCGGATCGGCTTCGGCGAGGTGGCGGGAACGATCGTGCCGGCCCGCTGAGCGCGCGCCCGGCCGTCTGGCCCGGGAGCGGGCTGCGACACTGGAGGCAGACGTGACGACGCGGCAGGAGGCCCACAGCGATGAGCAGCGAGCAGGAGCGTCCCCAGGCGGCGCTGGAGTGGATGACTGACGGCACCGCCCGGCTGCTCACGGCCATGTCGAAGCTGGGCGACGCGGAGCTTGGCGCCCCGACCCTGCTGCCCGGCTGGAACCGGCGGCACCTGCTGTCGCACGTCGCCAACAACGCGAGCGCGCTGCGCAACCTCGTCTACTGGGCGCGCACGGGGGAGCGGCGCCGGATGTACGAGTCCGAGGAGCAGCGCGCGGCTGACATCGAGCGCGACTCCGCCCTCCCGGCGGGCGAGCTGCGCGCCCGGGTGGCGACCACCGCCGTCGACCTTGAGGTTGACCTCGACGGGCTGCCGGCGCCGGCCTGGTCGGCCCGCATCGTGACCGCGCAGGGGCTGACCCGGTTCGCGTCGGAGATCCCGTGGATGCGCGCCCGCGAGGTCTGCATCCACGCGATCGACCTCGGCACCGGGGTGGCCTTCGCCGACCTGCCGCCGGAGTTCCTGGCCGCGCTCACCGGCGACGTCACCGCCCGCCGCTCCTCGGCCGGCAACTGCCCGGCGGTCACCGCGACCGCGACCGACACCGGCGCCACCTGGACGGTTACCGGCGCGGGGGACCCGGCCCGCGTCGCGGCCCCGCTGGCGACCCTGGCCCAGTGGCTGTCCGGCCGCCCGGTCACCGGCCTCGCCGACGCCGCCGGCCAGCCCGTTCCGCCCCTGCCGCCCTGGCTGTAACCCCGATATTCGTGCGGGGGGCGGAAGGCATGACCGGTAGCATCGAGGTGCGTTTCTACGCCGCGCGAAAACCTCGTCGACAGAAAGCAGAAGGCCGTGTCCCAGATCAGCGTGACCGTGCTCGACCGCCATGCCCAGCGGGCCGAACGCGAGGTCACGACGGGGACGACCGCGGCTGACCTGTTCGCGGGCGAGCGCGACGTCGTCGTGGCCCGGGTGAACGGGCAGTTGCGCGACCTGGCGTGGGTGGTGGCCGAGGGGGACGAGGTCGAGCCGGTCCTGGCCGAGTCGCCCGAGGGGCGGTCGGTCATCCGGCACTCCACCGCGCACGTCATGGCGCAGGCCGTGCAGGAGATCTTCCCCGAGGCGAAGCTGGGGATCGGGCCGCCGATCGAGAACGGCTTCTACTACGACTTCCAGGTGGACCGGGCGTTCACCCCCGAGGACCTGAAGAAGGTCGAGTCGCGGATGCGCGACATCGTCAAGCAGGGGCAGCGGTTCTCCCGGCGCGAGGTCGCCGACGACGAGGCCCGGGCCGAGCTGAAGGACGAGCCGTTCAAGCTCGAGCTCATCGGCATCAAGGGCTCGGCCGCCTCCGACGACGAGGCGTCGACCGAAGTCGGCGCGGGGGGCCTGACGATCTACGACAACCTCGACGCGAAGACCGGCGACCTGCGCTGGAAGGACCTGTGCCGCGGCCCGCACGTGCCGACGACCAGGAACATCCCGGCGTTCAAGCTGATGCGCAGCGGCGGCGCCTACTGGCGCGGCAGCGAGAAGAACCCGCAGCTGCAGCGGATCTACGGCACCGCCTGGGAGACCCGCGGCGCCCAGGACGACTACCTCAAGCTGCTGGAGGAGGCCGAGCGGCGCGACCACCGCAAGCTCGGCGCCGAGCTCGACCTGTTCTCGTTCCCCGATGAGATCGGCTCCGGCCTGGCCGTCTTCCACCCCAAGGGCGGCGTCATCCGGCGGGAGATGGAGAACTACGCCCGGCTGCGGCACGAGGAGGCCGGCTACTCGTTCGTCAACAGCCCCCACATCACCAAGGGGCAGCTGTTCGAGACCTCCGGCCACCTGCCGTACTACAAGGACACGATGTTTCCCCCGATGGAGCTGGAGGGGGCCGAGTACTACCTCAAGGCCATGAACTGCCCGATGCACAACCTGGTGTTCCGGGCGCGCGGGCGGTCCTACCGGGAGCTGCCGCTGCGGCTGTTCGAGTTCGGCACCGTGTACCGGTACGAGAAGTCCGGCGTGGTCCACGGCCTGACCCGGGTGCGCGGGCTCACCCAGGACGACTCGCACATCTACTGCACCCGCGAGCAGATGGAGGGCGAGCTCACCAGCCTGCTCACCTTCGTCCTGGACCTGCTGCGCGACTACGGCCTGGACGACTTCTACCTGGAGCTGTCCACCAAGGGCGACTCGGAGAAGTTCATCGGCCCGGACGCCGAGTGGGAGTCGGCGACCGAGACGCTGCGCTCGGTCGCGGCCGCGTCCGGGCTGCAGCTGGTGCCGGACCCGGGCGGGGCGGCGTTCTACGGGCCGAAGATCTCGGTCCAGGCCCGGGACGCCATCGGCCGCAGCTGGCAGCTGTCCACCATCCAGCTTGACTTCAACCAGCCGGCCCGGTTCGGCCTGGAGTACCAGGCGGCGGACGGCTCCCGCCAGCAGCCGGTCATGATCCACCGGGCGCTGTTCGGGTCGATCGAGCGGTTCATGGGCGTGCTGATCGAGCACTACGCCGGCGCGCTGCCCCCGTGGCTCGCCCCGGTCCAGGTGGTCGGCATCCCGATCACCGACGAGCACGTCCCTTACCTGGAGGCGGTCGCCCGGAAGCTGGCGGGCGCCCGGGTGCGAGTCGAGGTCGACACCAGCGACGACCGGATGCAGAAGAAGATCCGCACCGCCCAGAAGCAGAAGGTGCCCTTCATGCTGCTGGCCGGGGCCGACGACGTGGCGGCGGGGGCGGTGTCGTTCCGCTACCGCGACGGCGTCCAGAAGAACGGCGTCCCGGTGGACGAGGCGATCACCGAGATCGTGGCGACGATCGCGAGCCGCGCGCAGGTATGAGCTACGCGCGCCTGACGGCCTCGCCCGGGTCCGGATTGGTCCCGGCGGGGCCGTTGCCATTGGCCGGGCCGCTGCCATTGGCTGGCCGGCGGGCGACGGTCCGCTGGAAGGCGAGGGCCAGGGCGCACAGGACGCCGATCGCGATCGCGGCCGGGACCGAGCCGCCCTGGCCGCCGAGCCCCGCCAGGGGTGACAGGACCGCCCCGAGCAGGAACGGCAGCGCGCCGAGCCACGCCGAGGCGGTCCCGGCGATGGCGCCCTGGCCGGACAGGGCCAGGGCGGCGCCGTTGGGGCGCAGCATGCCGTAGGCCGAGACGAACACGAACAACGGGATGAGCAGCGCGATCAGCGGAGGGTGGCCGGTCAGGGCGGCCGCGACGAGGGCCACCCCGGCCGCGACCATCAAGGCGAGCGCGGCCACGACCAGGGCCTCGACCGGGTACTCGCGCGTCAGCCGGGTGCCGAGCTGGGCCATCGCCGTCAGGCCGACCGCGTTGACCATGAAGATCACGCTGAACAGCTGCGGGCTCTGCCCGTAGCCGTCCTCGATGATGAACGGGATCGCGGCGATGTAGGTGATCTGGGCGGCCGTGCCGCAGGTGACCGCCAGCGTGTTGCCCGCGTAGACCCGGTCCCGCGCCAGCCCGCGCGCGTCGGCCAGCACCTGCCGGAGGCGGCCCGGGACGCGGCGGCCGGGCGGCAGGGTCTCGGGCAGGATGCACGTCGCGATGAGCAGCAGCAGCCCGATCGCGGCGAGCGCGCCGAACACGCCCCGCCAGTCGGTGAACCGCAGGATCTGGCCGCCGATGACCGGGGCGAGGACTGGCGCGAGGCCGAACATGAGCATCATGGAGCCGAGGACGCGCGCGAGCTCGGTGCCCTCGTACAGGTCGCGGACGATGGCCATGCTGACGACGATGCCGGTCGCCCCGGCCGCGCCCTGCAAGAAGCGGAGCACGATCAGCAGCGCGATGTTGCCCGCGAGGGCGCACGCGACCGACAGCACGGTGAACGCCACGAGGCCCGCCAGCAGCGGGCGGCGGCGGCCGTAGCCGTCGCTCAGCGGCCCGGCCACCAGCTGGCCGACCGCGAGGCCGGCCAGGCACCCGGACAGCGTGAGCTGCACCAGGGCCTGCGAGGAGTGCAGGTCGGTGGCGATCGTCGGCGTGGCGGGCAGGTACATGTCCATCGACAGCGGGCCGAAGGCCGACAGGGCGGCGAGCACGGCCAGCTCGGCCAGCCGCCGCGTCCGGGAGGGCGGAGGAGTCATCGAGGCGATGGTACGCGTGGTGACGCGGGCTCACCCCAGGGACTATTTCACGTGTTCGGGCGTCTCGGGCGAACGCCGGTTCTCGGCGAAGCCGCTTGCATGAATATGCAGTGCTGTGCATATAATTTAGCCATGTCCAAGGTGCTCACCTCTCTGCCAGCCGGCGAACGTGTCGGGATCGCCTTCTCCGGAGGGCTCGACACGTCGGTCGCGGTCGCGTGGATGCGCGAGAAGGGCGCGGTGCCCTGCACCTACACCGCCAACATCGGGCAGTACGACGAGCCGGACATCGACTCGGTGCCGGGCCGGGCCGGGGCGTACGGCGCCGAGCTCGCCCGGCTGGTTGACTGCCGGGCCGCCCTCGTGGAAGAGGGGCTGGCCGCGCTGGCCTGCGGGGCGTTCCACATCCGGTCCGGTGACCGGACCTACTTCAACACCACCCCGCTGGGCCGGGCCGTCACCGGCACCCTGCTGGTGCGCGCGATGATGGACGACGACGTGCAGATCTGGGGCGACGGCTCCACCTACAAGGGCAACGACATCGAGCGGTTCTACCGCTACGGCCTGCTGACCAACCCGTCGCTGCGGGTCTACAAGCCGTGGCTCGACGCGACCTTCGTCGGCGAGCTCGGCGGCCGCAAGGAGATGTCGCAGTGGCTGCTGGAGCGGAGCCTGCCCTACCGGTCCAGCACCGAGAAGGCCTACTCGACCGACGCGAACATCTGGGGCGCCACCCACGAGGCGAAGTCGCTGGAGCACCTGGACACCGGCATCGAGATCGTTGACCCGATCATGGGCGTGCGGTTCTGGGACCCGGCGGTGGAGATCGAGCCCGAGGACGTGACGGTCGGCTTCCAGCAGGGCCGCCCGGTGTCGGTCAACGGCAAGGAGTTCGCCACCCCGGTCGACCTGGTGCTCGAGGCCAACGCGGCCGGCGGCCGGCATGGCCTGGGGATGTCGGACCAGATCGAGAACCGGATCATCGAGGCCAAGTCGCGCGGCATCTACGAGGCGCCCGGCATGGCGCTGCTGCACATCGCCTACGAGCGGCTGGTCAGCGCGATCCACAACGAGGACACGGTCGCCGCGTATCACGCCGAGGGGCGCAAGCTCGGCCGGCTGCTGTACGAGGGCCGCTGGCTCGACCCGCAGGCGCTGATGGTCCGCGAGTCGCTCCAGCGCTGGGTCGGCACCGCGATCTCCGGCGAGGTGACCCTGCGGCTGCGGCGCGGCAACGACTACTCGATCATCGACACGGCCGGGCCGGCGTTCAGCTACCACCCGGAGAAGCTGTCCATGGAGCGGGTGGCGGACGCGGCGTTCGGCCCGGTCGACCGGATCGGCCAGCTGACGATGCGCAACCTCGACATCGCCGACTCCCGGGCGAAGCTGGAGCAGTACGCCAGCCTGGGCGTGATCGGCCAGCCCAACTCGGCCGTGACCGTCCAGTCCCAGGCGGTCCAGTCGGCCACGGCCGCCCTGATCGGCGACCCGCTCGCCGGCGGGGCGCAGGCGATCGCCTCCTCCGGCGCGGGCGCCGACGGCGAGCTCCTGGACCGGGCCGCGATGGAGTCCGGCACCGACTAGCGCGTGTCCGGGCGATCCTCGGTGGCCGGCGCACCGGCGCGGACGGGCGCGGACGGGTGCGGGAGCCGGGACGACGGGCCCGGCGCCGCCCGTTCGCCCGGGCGCCTCTTCCCCCGGAGGCCAGCGCCTGCCAGCATCAACCGCGCCATCCTCGCCACCATCACCAGGCTGTCATGGACCGGCCGGACACGGCCTAGCGCGACCAGCCGGTAGGGCCGCGTCGTGGAGGCCCGGCTGCTGCTCGTGCACAGCCCGCTCACCGGCCGCCAGGCCTGGGCGCCGGTCGCGCGGGAACTGGAGACGGTGACGCCCGCGCCCGCGACCTCGGCTGGCCGGTGCGATCGATCCGGGCCCACCACCTCGCCCTCCTAACCGACCCGGCCCGCGTCGCCCGCGAGATCCGCGCGCTAGTCGGCGAACTGGAGGCGATGGGGCCGGGATGAGCCGGGCAGGCTGGTGCGGTTGCCCGCCCGGACGCCGCGCCACTCTCCTGCGCCGCTGCCAGCCAATCCCGGCGGCATCTTCCGGCTCCGCCGTCACGCCGGACACGCGCGGCACGCTGCTTCCAGTCAGATTTCCCGGTTGCGGAAAATACGGCCCTGGCGGGGCAAGTCTTCCGCGATAAGCCCGGGGGCCAGGCTTACATCACGATCAGGCGAGTGGCGTGCTCCAGGGTGGCGGCGATGCGGGCGGCCCGCTCGCGGAAGGCGTCCAGGGACTCCTGCGTCGTCAGCCAGCCGCGGGTGTAGGCGCAGAGCAGGCCGCCCTGCAACTGGAAGCAGGTCGCGTCCACGCCCTGCTCGCCGTACGGCTGGTCGCCCAGCCAGGCGGTGAACTCCGGCGTGAAGACGCGCTCGGCCCACGGGCCGTCGCCGGGAAGCTGGTCCCCGCCGGCCATGCCGACGGCGTACTGGCGGTCCAGTTCCTGGTTGCCGGTCGGCGTCTCGGCCAGGCCGCGCGGCAGCGGGCTGCCGTGCCAGGGCGCGCGGCCCCGGCGGACGGCCAGGGCGATGCCGCCGGCCCGCTGCGCCGGCGGCATCGTGAAGTGCGCGACCGTCCACCGCTGGCGGGCGCCGTGGCTGCGGGCGGCCGACTCGGCGAACCAGGCATCCCCCGGCGGGAAGCCGCTGACGGACCCCCACACCAGGCCGCGCGCCCGGCTAACGTCGAGCGACGCCAGGAACCAGGGGCCAGGATCGCGCCAGGCGGGCGCACGGTTGGCCGTGAACGTGAGGCGGCGGCTGGCCGCGTACCGGCGCGCGAACTCATCCACGGCGGCGCTCGCGCCCGCCTCGCCGCCAGCGTCGCCGGTGGTGTCGCCGGTGGTGTCCCCGAGCCCGAGGACCGGCTCGACCGGCGGGGCCAGGTCCAGCAGCCGGATCACCGCCAGCGAGCTCAGCGACGGCCGGGCCTCCATCGTGGCCCCGTCGCGGGGGTAGATGGCGACCAGGTGCCGCCGGGCCTCCGCGTCGACCGCATCCTGGACCAGCCGCTCGGCCTCGTCGCGGCCCGGGGCGTTGTCGCTGTCAACGTCGGCTGCCGCCTCGCCGCCGAACCGGTGATCGTGCTCAGCGAACGAGGCCACCAGGCGGTAGGTCCCGGACGGGACCAGCGCCGCCGCGCTCACCGCCAGGCCGGTGCGCTGCTGGTGATCGCCGGCGCTCTCGTCGCGGGTCGTGAACGTGTACCCGTAGTACTCGTCCTCTGTCTCCACGGCCCCGTAGACCAGCCGCCAGGCGCCGAAGGCAGGCTCGGCATCCAGCTCGGCCCGTGCCCCGGCGGGCCCGGTCGGTTCGGCTGCGGCGGTCCAGGCCGGTGCAGGCCCAGTTGCCAGGGGCCCAGTTGCCAGGGGCCCGGTGGCAACGGGCCCGGTGGCTCCGGTCTCCGCCTCGGCGGGTCCGGTTGCCGGGGTCCCGGTTGCCTCGGCTGCGGCGGCATCAGTGCCGGCCGGGTCGGTCGCCCCAGTCGCCCCAGTCCCTGCTATCCCGGTTGGCTCCGGCCTCGGCCCGGTGGCCCTGGCTGCCTCGGAGCTCGGCCCGGCGGGCGAGGCTGCCTCGGGCTCTCTTTCGGCCGGCTGGACGGCGGCGAGCCTGATGGTGGCCGCCTCGCCGGCGGAAGGCTCAGCGCCGGCGGAAGGCTCGGCGTCGGCGGAAGGCGCGGCGTCCGCTAGTTCAGTTCCGGCGGGGCTTGCTCCTGCCCGGCCTGGTCCGGCTGGCGGCGCTTGGGCTGGCTCTGCCCCCGCCGCCGCTGCCCGGAGCGGCACCGCGTCGGCCAGCAGCCCGTCAGCTGCCCCGGTGTCAGCTGGTGCCGTGTCAGCGGGCTTGGCGTCCGTGTCCTCAGCGTCCGTGTCCTCGGCTGCGGGCGGGACGGCTAGTGCCAGGGTGACCCAGCCGGCGTACTTCCCGTCAAGGGCGGGCAGCCAGCCGGGCGGGATGACCGGGCCGCCGTAGCGCTGGCTGGCGGTGAAGCGCCAGCGCACGTCCATCCCGGCCTCGCCGCCGCCTAGGTCCAGGCGCGAGACGGTGATCGCGCTGACCTCGGGGCCGGGGGCGATCACCCAGTCCTTGCGCAGCGGGCGCAGCAGCTGCCCGACCGTGTCGGGATCGCCCGCCGCCAGCAGCGCCGCCTCGTCCCCGTTGACGGCCGCCAGCCAGGCGCCGACCGCCTCGCGGGCGATCCCGGCGACGACCTCGCGGCCAGGGGCACTGGTGCCTGCCGCCGCCAGCGCCGCCGTCGCGCCCGGCCCGATCTCGGCCAGCACGGCGTCTAGGGCGGTCATGGCGGTCGCGGCCGCCGCTGCCCCCGCCGGCGCCGTTCGCGGTGCTGCCGGTGCCGCCGCCTGTTTCGCCGAGCCTGGTTCGCTCATCGCCTGCCGCCTGCCTTTGAGCGCGCGACCCACCCGGGATCGCGGTCCGCTGTGCACCAGGATTGCACGGAGATTTGCCGCCAGATGCCATTTTCCCAGGTGAAAAGGCGGTTTCCGGGCGTCTTGATTCGATGGCGGCCGAATCAGTTGCTAACCTTGCGTCAGTGCGCGGGCCGGCTTGGGTGGGGAAGCTTGCGCGGCGGGCCCGGCTTGCCGCGCTAGGCGCGCTTTGCCTGCTGGTCATCGTGGCCGGGTCCACCTGGCTGGCGTTGCGCGTCACCCCGCTGCAGACCGTCTCGGCCGCCGGGCAGGTCGCCCGGGTGGGCGGCTCCGAGCCATCGCTCACCGCCCCCTCGCTGTCCGGGCCGGGCGAGCTGGACCTGTTCGGGCAGGTGGTCCCGACCCGCCTGCGGTTCACGGGGCCGATCCGGCCCCGGCTCGAGCTCGACCACGTCAGCATCACCCCGCAGGTCGTGCGGCAACTGCGGGCCGCGGGCGCGCACCACGTCGAGCTGACGTTCAGCCAGCAGCTGGCGGCGGGCTGGGAGCGGTACTTCCTGTGGGAGACGCTCATCGCGGCCGGGTTCACCGCGCTCGGCCTCGTCGTCGTGTACGCGGTCCGCCGCAGGCCCGTGGCGTGGAAGATGGTTGCCGGCGGGGTGGTGGCCGCCTGCCTGATCAACGTCGGCGGCATCGCGCTGACCGCGTCGAGCACCCCCAGGCTGCTGTCCAGCGTGCGCACCCTGGACGACCTGGTCGGGGTGGACACCGTCGCGCCGCCCGCCGCGCCGGTCCAGGCCCGGCCGAACGCCCAGGTAGTGGTGATGGGGGACTCCACCGCGTCCGGCTGGGGGCTGCCCTGGGGCGCCTCGCCCTCGGCGCTGGACAAGGGCTGCGGGCGCTCGGCGGAATCTTTCGCGGCCGACCTGGCCAACGTCAACAGCGTGAACGTGCTGAACCTGGCCTGCGGCAGCGCCACCATCCCGGATGGCCTGCTTGGCGCCCAGGTGCTGTACAACGACCAGATCGCGGCCCCGCAGCTCGCCATCGCCGAGCAGGCGACTCACGCTGGCCTCATCATCGTCAGCGTCGGGGCCGACGACCTGCAGTGGGGCGTCATGACCCAGTTGTGCGCGGCGAGCACCGTCTGCAACGACAAGGTGTCGGGCGCCTACTTCAACCAGCTCCTGAGCACCTTCACCAGGAACTACTACGAGCTGCTATCGCAGCTCGACACCCTCCCGTGGCACCCCAAGATCCTGGTGAACAAGTACTACACGCCATTCGGGAGCTCGGTGAGCTGCCTCTCGGGCTACAACATGACCCAGGCCAAGGCACGCGCCCTGGAGTCCCGCCTTGACCAGCTCAACACCGTCCTCGCCCAGGGGGCCGAGGCGTTCCAGTTCAGCGTGGTCCAGCCGCGCTTCGCCGGCCACGAGCTATGCGACCCCAGCCCGTACGTGCAAGGCCCGGCCGACCCGGCCCCGATGCATCCCAACGCGCCGGGCCAGCTCGCCATCGCCCTGGCCGACGAGCAGCAGATCGCCCGCCTGGGCCTGACCCAGGATCTCGCGTCGTAGGCGAGAGCGCTGTTGTTATGGTGCCGGCTGAGTCGCGTGAGCAGCTCAAATCTTCGGCCAGCTGGCCGAAGATCATGAAACGCGAAGTACGCGTCGTTCGTTCAGTCCGGTAGGAGATAGTCTCGTTGCCACATACGCCGGATAACTGCGGGTGGCAATTGCTCTGTGGCGTGGGGGGACTGTGCAGCGTATTTCGCGCTTTGCTAGCAGCCAAGGTCGCGCACGCGCGACGGTAAGGGAGACGCGGTCGCGGGTGGCCCGCATCGCGGTCACGGTCGCGGCGGGGGCAGCCATGGCGCTGGTCGCCGCGGTGCCGGCCGCGCGGCCGGTCCACGCGGCCAGCCCCTCGGTGACCGCGGCCACCGAGAAGACCAGCCTCGCCCTGATTGACGTCGTGGTCCTGGTTGACGAGTCGGGGAGCGAGACGCCGCAGAAGGTCGCCGACGAGAAGACGACCGTCGGGACGATCGTCCCGTCCCTGCTGAACCAGTCGAGCCGGGTCACCGTGGTCGGCTTCGGCGGCGTGAACCACGACACGCCGAACCAGGTGCCGACCGACGTCGCCTGCGTGCCGACGATCGCGAGCGGCGCGGCGAACCTCGCCTACCTGTCCTCGTGCGTCGGCAAGGTCCACCAGCGCACGGCGAGCGAGGGCAACGACACTGACTACGCGGCGGCGCTCGGCCAGGCGATGAGCTTCCTGAGCCCGTCCAGCACCGCCACCCCGCCGTCCCCCAGCGGGGCCATCAAGATCGTGCTGATGATGACCGATGGCGCCGCCGACGTCAGCCATGACGCCCAGCAGTACGGGAGCGACTGGCAGCTGGGCGAGCAGACTGCGATCAGCGCGCAGCTGGCCGCCGCCCGCCAGGATGGCGTCCAGGTCTGGCCGCTCGGCTTCGGCACCCAGATCGGCAGCGGCCTGACCGAGCCGCAGGCGCTGGGCAAGCTCAACGCCCTGGCCCACGGCGGGGCGCCCGCGGTGTGCGACCAGCAGCACGCCGTCAACCAGCCCCACGCGACCTGGGTGAACAACCCCGACGACGCGATCTCGGCCCTCGATCAGCTCTACGCCGACGCCGCCTGCGTGGGCGTCGAGCCGAAGGTCGGGACGGCGGGCAAGCCGCTCATCCTGAGCATCCCGCAGATCGCCAGCGCCGCCGCCATCAGCGTCGCCCGCGGGAACCCGGGCGTTACGGTCTCCTTCCAGATGCCCGACGGCCAGGCCTGGACCGATAACTCGGCCGTCAGCGGACAGGACTCCCCGGTGGAAGTGCTCCACCTCTACAACGTCACCGCGGCCGACGTGGGGACGTGGACGGTCCGGCTGACCGCGCCGCCTGACCTCGCGAACCAGGTCGTGCGGGCCACGGTGTTCTGGCAGGGCGCGGTGCGGGCGCTCATCACCGCGAACCCGTCCAGCGCGAAGCTCGGCCAGCAGGTCGCCGTCGCCCTCGACGTCCTCGGGCCGTCGGGGCCGATCACCGACCCGTCCACCCTCAGCAGCATGATCGTGCGGGTCGCGGTCGCCGGCAACGGGCTGTCGGGCACGGTCAACGTCCCGGTGGCCGCCGCGCCGGGGCAGCCCGGCCACTACACCGGCACGTTCGCGGTGCCGCGGCAGCCGACCACCGTGACGGTCACGGGCACCGCCGCGGGCTACGGCCTGTACACCACGCAGGTACCGGCCACGGTCAGCGTCGGCACCCAGACGCAGGGGTTCACCGCTACCCCGGGATTCGGCGGCCAGCGGAGCGTGCAGGACGGCGGCACCGTCAACGGCCAGGTCGTCTTCACCAACCAGACCGGTTCATCCCGGCAGGTGCGGCTCGTCCTGGTCAACCAGAGCTCGGCGCACGCCACCTTGACCAGCCCGGGCGGGCCGGTCACGGTCGCGTCGGGCCAGCCGCCGGCCGTCCCGTTCACGATCTCGGTCGCCCCCGACTCGCCCCCGGGCGCCGCCTTGCTGCAGGTGCAGGCGGTTGACGCGGCTACCGGGCAGGTCTACAACACGGCCGAGCAGTACTTCACGGTGACCAAGCCGCCGTCCTGGCTGGACCGGTACTGGTGGGTCATCGTGGTCATCGTCGTCGTCATCATCCTGGCCTTCCTGGCCTGGCTCGCGGCCTGGCTCGCGCGCCGTAACCGGCGGGACGTGCGGCACCTCGTCGTCACGCTGCGGCGGCCGGGCACCCCGGCGGGCGGCGGCCTTGAGTACGAGGGCAAGTGGGCCGAGGCCTTCCCCTTCATCATCCGCGACGAGACGTCGGCGGCCCCGCGCCTGGACCACCCGCCGCAGTCCGCGACCGGTGGCGTCTACCAGGTCAGCCGGGCCGGGCGCGGCCTGGTCAGGCTGACGACCCCGACCGGCCTGCGGCCCTACGAGATCGAGGTCGGCGGCCCCGGGCTGCGCCTGGACAGCGGGCTGGAGCTGTCGTTCCGCGACACCCGGCACCCGGAGTGGACCGGGTCCGGTTCCGGGGACCTGGTGGCCACCACCGCCCAGTCGGGGACGCTGTCGGGGAACGCCGGCGCCACGCTGGACGACTGGGCCGGGTCGGGCGGCTGGAGCGGTACCCAGGACTGGTCCGGCAGCGGCACGCCGACCGTGACGATGTCCCCGCCGGACCCCCAGGCAGGCCAGCAGTCGCGACCGGACTACGACCCCGGCTCGACGCCGACCGAGACGCGGCACCAGGCAAGCCCGCCACCGCCGCCGCCCCCGACGGACGACCCGTGGATGTAGTGGAAAGCAGACTCCGAGGAGAGGGTGCCTCATGAAGCTGTACCAGCCTGTCTTGTTCGTCGGCCTGGGCGGAACCGGCTGCGACGTCGGCGCTGAGCTGGAGCGGCGGCTGCGAGAGGAGATCTGCGGCCCAGACGGCAACGACTTCAGGAAGAAGAGCGACAAGGACCGGATGCTGGCCTACCAGCTGCCGGCCTGCATCCAGTTCGTCTACGCGGACATGAACCAGGCCGAGCTCGACCGGCTGCCCCGGCGGGTCGTCCCCGGCCCGGAGCACGTCCCGGCCGCCGGGCTCACCGCGCACTACGTGAACGGCCTGGTTCCCGACATCGTCAGCTACCCCGAGCTGGCCGCCCGGCTACGGCTGCGGGCCGAGGACGTGATCGAGGGGTGGCTGCCGCCCGCGACGCGCGATGAGCCGAAGGTGAACCCGCTGCACCGCGGGGCCGGCCAGTTCCCGACGATCGGGCGCGCGTCGCTGTTCGGCACGTTCCTGGAGGGAACCGCTCCCGTCGAGCGGGACCTCCAGCGGGCCGTCGGCAAGCTGGTCACGGCGGGAGAGGACCTCCAGGCCATGGGGGGCAAGCCGGCCCAGGCCGTGGACGTGTTCGTCGCGTTCTCGGTGGCCGGCGGCACCGGTACCGGGATCTTCTACGACTACCTGCACATCATCGCCGACACGGTCGCGCGCCACAGCAGCATGCGGGTGAAGATCTACCCGCTGGTCTTGATGCCGTCGGCGTTCGCGGACGGGCTCGGCGGCGGGCGGGCCGCCCAGCTCAACGCCGGGCGGGCCCTGCTGGACCTGTTCCGGCTGGTGGACAACCAGAACGGTGCCGACGCCGACCTCCTGCTGCGGGGCTCCAGCGACCGCAAGCCCGCCGGCGCCGATGAGGTGGCCGTCATCTACCCGGACCACTCACGGCTGGTGATGACGCCGGGCACGATGCAGACCGGCTTCCTGTTCTCCCAGCCGGCCGGGGCCAGCCGCGAGGACATGCACCGGTCGATCGCATCGCTGATGTTGTCGCTGGTCGGCACCGAGCTGTCGTCGGACGAGGACCGTACGGGCGAGCACCACCAGTCGTTCGCCGACAGCTTCGTCAACGAGGCGGCGCAGCGGCAGGTGGCCGCCGAGAACGCGATCGGCGGCCGGGGGGTGTCCACCGCGCTGGTGGCGTCGCTGACCATCCCGGTTGACGAGCTGGCCGGCGTCGTCGGCTCGCGCCTGCTGCGGGAGGCCATTGACTACATCGCCGGAGCCGACGGCAGGCTGGAGTCGAACCGCAACGCCATCGAGGAGTTCTTCACCCGCTCGGGCGTGCACCCCGTACTGGCCCGGCAGCAGGTCGAGTTCTCCGACCCGGCCTCGGTCAACGGGGCCAAGGAGATCACCACGGCGCTGAACAAGCGCCGTGACTCGATGCGCATCGCCATCGAGGCCTTGCGCAGCCGCCTTGGCCAGGATGTCCCCCAGCTCGTCGGCCGCTTCGACCCGGGCACCGCCGCCCGCGACATGCTCAGCCAGATGGACGTCTTCCGGCTGCAGCGCGTGGTGGCCGGCCACCAGGCCCTGCGCGATGAGATCGACCGGGGCGGGGTGCGGGGCCTGCTGCAGCACCGCCGGGCCGCGCCGCCGCCACCGCAGCAGGGCTGGGGGGCCAACCCGCCGGGGTCGCCGGAGCTGAAGGACCGGTCGTTCGGCCGCAAGGTCCAGTGGGCAGCCGAGGAGCCCACGGCCGCCCGCAACGCGCAGAGCATCTGGTACGACTGGCAGACCAAGGTGGTCTGGGCGCAGGCGTGGGATGCTCATACGCCCCAGTGGACCCGGCCGCTGGAGCAGGTCCAGCGCGAGATCGGCGGCCTTACCCGGGCGCTCACCGACTTCGCCCGGTCCGACGTGGAAGACTTCGCGCGCCGCTCGGCCGAGCTGTACCGCAAGCGGGTCGGCGTGTCCTACCTGCTGCCATCGGGGGCAGGCGGGATGGAGCAGTTCTACCAGCAGGTCCTGCGGCGGCTGCGGACCCAGCTGGCGGCCGACCGGGCGATCGACGTCAACTCGAACGTCGCCGACGTGCTGCGCGCGCTGGTCGGCGGCGAGACCTGGCCCGAAGCGTTCCGGGCCAGCATCGAGCAGTCGCCCGACAACGCCGTCTCCTTCCTCCGGGAACGGGTGAAGACCGAGGTCAAGAAGCTCCTGCGCACCGCCCCGATGGGCGAGCAGCCCATCTTGCCCCGGCTGCACGACCTGCTCATCGAGGCGGCGGGACACGGGCGCGGGCTTGGCCCGGCCATCGACCCCGAGTACGTGGAGGGCTTCCGCGGCAAGCTCGCGGGGCTGCTCCCGGCCAACTTCGCCCCCCAGGGCGGCGGCCAGATGAAGGTGCTCATCACCTACCCGGCCGACGCTGAGAGCGAGGCGGTCAAGAACTACCTGCGCGGGTCGCTGGCCCTGCCGCGCGGTCCCCGGGTGACCAACGATTTCCGGTTCACCGACACCGAGTCGATCTCGGTCGTCCTGTTCCGGACCGCGATGGGCGTCACCGAGGTGGACGAGGTCCGCGACGTGCTGCGGCTGTGGGCGCGCGCGCTGGACGAGCCGCGCTCCACCGACCTGCTGCGCTGGCGGCAGCGGACCGGCTACGACTTCGGCTACCTGGCCACCCGCGAGCACCACCGGGTCGAGATCTTGCACCGGATCTTGTCCGCCCTGTGGAACGGGAAGGCCGAGGCGATCGGCCCGGAGTCCTCGCCCGACCGGCTCAACGTGCGCCTCGGCGGCGGGGTGACGATGACGCTGCCGCTAGCCCCGCTGGGCAAGGCGTCCTCGTGGGGCAGCCTGCTGCGCGCCTACGAGCTGTGGGCGCTGGACGACGACGACATGCACCGTGCCTTCTCCGGCAAGCTCATGGAGGAGGTGCCCGCCGGGCTGCGCGGCCGGCCCGAGCCACCGCACGAGCCGTACCTGGTGCTGCGCTCCATCGCCGACGAGCAGGTGAAGCTGCTGGACGACATGATGAAGCGGCAGTCTGCCAGCCAGCAGTCCCGGGCCGCGCAGATGCGCTCGTTCTGGGTGGACACGTTGCCCGCGGCGCTGGACCAGGAGTTCACCCAGCTGGACTCCCCGACCGCGGCCAGCCTGCGCGAGCTTGAGCAGGTTATCGAGCCCGGGGAGCTGGATGAGCGTTGAGACCCTGTCGCTGTCCGGCTTGTCGGCGGCCGAGGCCGGGCATGCGGCCGCTGCGCTGCTGGACATCGACAGCGGCGGCCCCGACCGGCTCGACCGGCTGCTGGTGGTTGACGACACCAGCCGCCTGACCGAGCACCTCGACGTCTACGAGCAGGTCGACACCTCGCACCGGGTCGGGGCGATGATCTGCGTCACGGTGGGGCCCCGTCCCGGCGACGGGCTGAAGCTGGAACTGCCCGGCAACCTCGGTGGCGTGCAGGGCTCGCCGGTGCTGTGGCTGAGCCGGCTAGGCGGCATCGACTGGGCGCTGAACAAGGCCCTGATGGCCAACCGGCACCCGGGGTTCACCCCCACGACCGCCGACCGGCACCCGCTGATCGGGCTGCTGTCGGTGGCGGAGATGTTCGACCGGGTCCACCAGGCCTTCCTGGAGGGGATGCCGGGCCGCGTCGCCAGCCCGGGCCTGTGGCTGGCGGGGGAAGACGATGAGTCCGCCACCTTCGCCGGCGCGCTGGCGGTGGCCATCCGGCGGGTGTGCGAGCCCGGCCCGGGCCTGGACGGGCCATTCCCGCAGCTCCTGCCGAGCCACGCGGGCGGCGCGCGGCTCGCCGAGGCAAGCCCGCTGGCCCGCTACCGCGGCCGGGTCGATGAACTGGACCGCGCTGCCGCCCATTCCCTTGAGCGGCAGGGCCGCCTCGGCGGCCTGCTCCGGCGGGGCGATAACGACGCCCCCCGGCTCGCCGCCCAGGCGGGCCAGGCGCTGGGGGACCTGCGCGAGCTCGTCGACCAGGTCCTGCGGGACGCCAACGTCGATGGCGGCCTGAGCGACCTCACGGATAACCAGCTCGCCCTGGTCCGCAACGCCGGCATCGAGTTCGAGGCAGCCGGCGCGGCCGTGCCGGCTGGGCGGGGCGCTGCCTCGGCCGGCGAGCAGACGGCCATCCACCGGGTCGCGAGCGGGGCCATCCGCGGCGGCGACCCGATTCCGGTGGTGGGCGAGCGGCTGATCGCGACCGAGCGCGAGATGGGGCGCCGCGGCAGCGCGGCGTACCGGCCGGAGGTGGAGGCCCGCTGCCCGGCGGCCTTCCTCGCGGGCCTGGCCGCCCCCGCCCAGCGCGTCCCAGCGCGGGGCGGCCCGGGCGCCGCGCGCCGCGAGATGGGACTTGAAGGCGCCGTGACGGCGGCCGGGGCGCTGGTGGACCTCGTCCTTGACGTGGCGAACCGGGAGTGGTCGCCGGCCGCGGTGGCCTCGGCTGACCTCGTCCGGGCCAAGGCCGCGCTCGACGGCTCCCGGCGTGCGCTGGCGGCCTTCGCGAGCGACGCGGGGGCCGGCCGGGGCGGGACGCGCGCGGCGAAGCTGGCCCGGGTGGCCGATGGCCTCGTCCCGCTGCTGCGCGACCTGGTCCTGCGGGTGCTGGCGGGCGAGCTGGGCACGCCGAGCGCGAGCGGCCCGGAGGCGCTGCGGGTGGCGAAGGACCGGACCGCCGTCTTGCTGGCCGAGTGGACCACCCTGGTGCACGCCCGGGGCGTGAGCGCCGTGCCGTCCTGGG
>DATBEM010000215.1:0-2326 GCA_036276115.1 Trebonia sp. | reverse complement strand
CCCGGCGTGGTGGAACACTCCGCCCGCGTCGTGGAACACCTCGCTGACCTCGGCGCCGCGGCTGATCAGGTCGGCCCGGGCGGCGTCGATGTCGGTGACGGTCAGCTGCAGGCCCTCCGCCGAGCCGCCGGCCGCCGAGGTGAGGCCGGCGCCGAAGATGACCGAGCAGGCCGAGCCGGGCGGCGTCAGCTGCACCACCCGGAAGTCGCCGGCCCGGAAGTCGGCGTCCGGCCGCCAGCCCAGGCCCAGGTAGAAGTCCCTGGCCTTGTCCACGTCGGAGACGGGCAGCACTACCACTTCGAGCTTGTAGTCCATCGCTGGGTGCCTCTCTGTCCGGGTCAGTGGCTCGCGCCGATGCCACCAGGGCTCCCCTGATGCTCATGGTCACGCTCCCGGCGGCCCGTTCGCGCCCGTGCCCGACCCTGGCCCGCCCCTGGCCCCGCCCGGCGGGCGGCGGGCGCCGCCCGCGCCGCGAAACCTGGCGCTTCCCTGGTGCAGCCACATGATGGGCGCCAGCCGGCCGTCAGCCAGCTGCTGCGCGAGGTGACCGGGGCCGGCCCAGCGGCCGCCACCTGACGATGCGGCCAGGATCGCGGTGGAATACTGAGGCCCGTGCGAAAGATCGCGATCCTTGACGACTACATCGGCGTGGCCCTGGAGTACGGCGACTGGCCGGCGCTCCCCGAGGACGCCGAGCTCACCGTCTACCGCGAGGCGATCCCGCCCGAGCGGCTGGCCGGCGAGCTCGCGCCCTACGAGGTCGTCGTCATCACCCAGCAGCGGGCGCGCTTCCCGCGCGCCGTCCTCGAGGCCCTCCCCCAGCTGAAGCTGATCGTCTGCAACGGCCGGACCAGCAACGTCATCGACCATCAGGCCCGGATCGAGCGCGGCATCCTGCTCTGCGGCACCGCCGACATGACTCCCGGCTCCCCCGCGGGACCCTCCGGATCCGAAACGAGGCCCGGCCTCCCGGCGCCCTCCGAGATGGCCTGGGCCCTGACCTTCGCCGTCGCCAAGCGAACCGGCCTCGAGGACCGGGTCATCCGGGCGGGCGGCTGGCAGACCGGGTTCCCGGTCCCGCTGGCGGGCCAGACGCTCGGCCTGCTCGGCGCCGGCCGCCTCGGCGGCGCCATGGTCCCCGTGGCCAGGGCCCTCGGCATGGACGTCGTGGCGTGGAGCCCGAACCTCACCGCCGAGCGCTGCGCCGAGCTCGGCGTCACCCGGGCGAGCAAGGACGAGCTGCTGGCCGCCGCCGACGTCCTGGGCGTCTTCCTCGTCTTCTCCGAGCGCTCCCGCAACACGCTGCGCGCCGGTGACTTCGCCCGGATGAAGCCCGGCGCCATCCTGGTCAACATCTCCCGCGGCCCGATCGTCGAGGAGGCGGCCATGGTGGCGGCGCTGCGCTCCGGCCAGCTGGCCGGGGCCGGCCTCGACGTGTTCGACCGCGAGCCGCTGCCCGCCGGCCACCCGCTGCGGTCGCTCGACAACGTCGTCCTGACCCCGCACACCGGCTATGTCACCGAGCAGGGCTGGCGCACCGCCTGGCCGCGGATGGCCGAGGACGTCGCGGCCTACCTGGCCGGATCGCCGGTCCGGGTGGTCGCCGACCCCGCCGACTGCCCGCCGATGGCCCCCCAGTAGCGGCAGCTCAGTACGTCCGCCCGGCCGCGCTGTCGATCCGGCCCGGGCCCGTTCGTGTAGGGGGCGACAGGCAGGCAGGCGGCTGGAAGAAACGGAGCTGACCATCATGGGCGCGATCAAGGTGCACGAGTTCATCGCCATGGACGGCGTGTTCGAGGACCCGTCGTGGACGTTCGAGTTCGGGTTCGACCCCCGGATGGGCGAGGCCATCGGGGCGATCACGGGGTCGTGCCGGGCGCTGCTGCTGGGGCGCCGGACGTTCGAGATGTTCGCCCCGGCGTGGTCGGAGCGGAAGCCGGAGGACGACCCGGGCGCCCCGTTCTTCAACGACTCGCCCAAGTACGTCGTCTCGGCGTCGCCGGCGACCGTGGAGTGGAAGAACTCCGCCGTCATCGGCCCGTACCGCGCGGACGCCATCCGCGACCTCAAGGACCGCGTCGACGGCGACCTCTACGTCAGCGGCAGCGGCACCCTGGTCCGGGCCATGCTCGCCGACGGCCTGGTCGACGAGCTGCACCTGTTCACCTACCCGGTGGCCCGCGGCGCCGGCCAGCACCTGCTCGCGGCCGGCGGGCCGGCCACGACGTTCGCCCTGGCCGGGTCCGACACCTACGACAACGGAGTCGTGCACCTCGCCTACGCCCCGCGCGCCGCGTCATGACCGACGTGGCCCGCGGTGACCGCG
>DATBEM010000214.1:0-2141 GCA_036276115.1 Trebonia sp. | reverse complement strand
CGGTGCACCCATGCTGGGTGAAGTAGCTGACCGCGTTCTGCCAGCCCGGCTGGTCCGGAATCCGCCCGAGACCCTCGGTGTACTGCTTGGCGATGAACTGGGCCGGCACGTACGCCTGCGACGCGCTCGCCAGGCCTGCCACCGGGGTGGCGGCGAGGCCGGCCCCGAGTGCGGCTTGCAGGCCCACGACCGCCATGCCCAGGCCCATCCGGCGGTGCCAGCTCCAGCCCATGATCCTCATATACGTAACGTAGCAGGATGATAGCGAAACGTAAGCGACACGGGAGCGGGCGGAGCCCGCCGGGTTAAGGTGGCCAGAGCAATGTACCCGGAGCTGGATCGTCGGCGGGGGGCACCGCGTGGCCGCAGACCACTCGTTCGCAGCGGAAGACCTCCGGCTGCTGCGGCGCTACGAGCCGGTGCTGCGCTTCACCCGCGGCGAGCTGTTCCTGCCGATGCCGGTCCCGGCCTACCTGGAGACGTGCGCGCTGTGGCGTTCGGTCGGCTCGGGGCGCAC
This sequence comes from Trebonia sp., assembly GCA_036276115.1. Lineage (GTDB taxonomy): Bacteria > Actinomycetota > Actinomycetes > Streptosporangiales > Streptosporangiaceae > Trebonia. The sequence goes on along the minus strand of DATBEM010000214.1, from coordinate 1,624 downwards.
CCGGGGGCGGCGCAGTGCCGGCGAGGGGGTCTGCGCGCCGGGAGAGGTCACGCCGGAACGGCTGGCTCAGGCGGGTGCCGCGTCCGGGGCCGGGGATCTCTCGCTGCGCTATGTGGAGCGGGCGCTCAACCGCCGTGAGTACCGGGTGTGGCGACGTACGTCGGGGCGGCCCCGGCTGGCCCGGGCAAGCAGCCGGTTCGCCGCGGTCGGCCTGGTCGGCCGGCTGATTGACGCGGTGATGCGGCTTTCACTGCTGGTCCGCGGGCGGGTGCCCGGGGGCACGGCGGCCGCCGCCGAGCAGAGTTACCGGGCCCACGCCGGCCCGGCCCGGTGCCCGTACTACGGCCACGTCACCCGGGATCGCGGTTTCGTCGCGCTGCAGTACTGGTTCCTGTACGCGATGAACGACTGGCGATCGACGTTCGGCGGCGTCAACGACCACGAGGCGGACTGGGAGCAGGTCACCCTCTTCCTGCCCGATCCCCCGGACCCGGGCGACCGGCCGGCCTGGGTCGCGTTCTCCTCCCACGACGAGGCCGGGGACGACCTGCGCCGCCGGCACGACGACCCCGACATCGAGTGGCGGGGCACCCACCCGGTCGTCTTCGCGGGAGCCGGCTCGCACTCGGGCGCCTACCTGCCCGGGGACTACCTGGTCACGGTCGAGCCACCGGCGCTCCGGCGCGTGCTCGGCGCCGCGCGGCGTCTGAGCCGGCTGCTCCTGCCCTGGACCCGCGACCATCAGGGCACCGCGTTCGGCATCCCGTTCATCGACTACCGCCGCGGGGACGGCCCGGGCGTGGGGCCGGGTGAGGAGCGCGAGTGGGATCCGGTGCTCGTGGACGATACGACGCCGTGGCTGCGCGACTACCGGGGGCTGTGGGGCCTCGACACCGGCGACCCGTTCGGCGGCGAGCGCGCCCCGGCCGGCCCGCGCTACGAACGCACCGGCGCGGTGCGGGCCTGCTGGTCCGATCCGGTCGGATGGGCGGGCCTGGACAAGGAGTCACCCACGCCCAAGGCGGAGCAGGAGGCGGTCGAGGGCCGGATGACCGAGCTAGATGCCCAGATCGCCGCCGCCGCCGAGGAGCTGGCCGCCGTCGGGGACGAGCTGCGCCGTGTCCGGGCCGGGACCCGCGCCCTCGGGGACGTAGGGATCCGGGGCGACCCGGCCCCCCTGGCGTCGCTGGAGACCTCCGCCGAGCAACTGCGCCTGCGCCGCCGGGCCCTCGCCGGCGAGCGTGAGGCGCTGGCCCGCGCGTCCGTGCTCGGCCTGCCGTTGGAGGACCCGCACGCCCACCTGCGGCACCGGGCCCAGCCCAACGTGGACCCGGGCCGCACCCGCCGGCGGGTCCTGCACACGTGGTCGGCCATCTCAGCGTCGTTCCTGCTGGCCGGCCTGGCGGTGATCGTGCTCGGCCAGGGCGGGGCGCTCCTGGACGCGCTGGCCGGCCTGGCGCTGATCATGCTCAGCGTGGAAGCCTTCGCCCGGCGCCATCTGGCCCGATTCGTCGGCGGGATCCTCGCGGCGATCGTCGTGGCCTCGGTGGCCTGGGCGGTCACCGTCGCCGCCATCGGCAACTGGCGCGAGGCGGTGGCCGCCCTGCTCGCCCTGGCCGCCCTC
>DATBEM010000213.1:0-28747 GCA_036276115.1 Trebonia sp. | reverse complement strand
GTGCCGACCTCGACACAGTCTCCGCCGTTCGCGCCGCTGTAGGTGCTCTTGCGCCAGTTGGCGGTTAGCCCGTCCATAGCTCTGTTGCCAGCCTCTCCATCAGGTCCAGGGAGGCCCCGGTGGGCAGGGCCTCACCCTGTAGCGACCTGAAGCGTACCGCCGCCTCCCGCGCGAGCGCGGGGTCTTCGGTCACCCGGCCGTCCACGAAGTCTTCTAGGTTCACCACGCGGGCGATGCCGTCGCGCTCGACGATGGTGCACGCTCCCAGCGGCCCGAAGTGCCCCCGGGAGTCGTACGGGACCACCGCTAGCGACACGTGGGACAGCCGGGCCAGCTCGATCGCGTGCATGCACTGCTCGTACATCACTACGGGCGGCGCGACCGGGCGGCGCAGGGCGGCCTCATCGATCAGCGCCCAGATGTGCGGGGGCGGCGGGTCGGTGCGGTGCACGATCTTCTGCCGGTCCAGGCGGCCCTGCCACTTCCGGTCGACCTCGTCGGTGGTGATGTTCGGCCAGGTGGACAGCAATGACCGGCCATAGCCCTCGGTCTGGAACAGGCCCGGGTAGACCGAGTGCTGGTAAATGAGGATGCAGTGCGCGGTCGCCTCGTGGGCGGGGAAGTCCTTGAACGCCTCCGCGTACGCCTTGCCACCCCGGATCTCCTTTGCTCTCGCCTCGAACATGCCAATCAGGCCGAAGGCGGCGTCGAACGCCTGCCCGTGCTGGATGTCGGGCCAGCGCTTGAACGACATGAGCTCGGAGATGACCGAGGCGCTGTACTTGCTCTCGCGGGCGAGGTCGGCCTGCTTCCATTTGTAGGCCTGGAGCATCCGCGCCAGGTTGGCGACGAAATCGCGGCAGCCCTTGTCGTCGGACGGGGATCCATTCATGACGTCGCGCCCTTCGTTCCGGCATCGCGGGACTGCCGACGGGGATTTGGCCCGGCCCGCTACTGCTTCGGGATGAGCGCTTACTGGTAGTAAAAGCTACGCCCCGCATGTCATCGTTGCCACACGTTCCCGACTCTCGGTTAGGCACGACTCTTGACAAGCGCGCTGCGACGTGCGTCGGCGAGGGTCGGCCGCCAGGGTCACTAGTAGCTCCCCGCCTGGAAGGAGGCCCCCGTGACCAGTGAAGATGGCACGCTCGGGCTGGAGAAGGCCGAGCAGTCCTGGGGCGACAAGTACGCCTTCAGCCACGATCCCGACGACCACCCGGACCAGCCCTACGCCGCCCGCCGCCGCGACGGGCAGGTCACCCTCCGGGCCGCCACCCCGGCCCTGCTGCTGGACGCGGTCAAGGACGACTCGCGGAACTGGATACTCGGGGGGCTGGCGTGAGGACCGAGAGCCCGCCGGTGCTGCTGTGGGCCCGGGACTTCCCGGGCCGCGCCTTCGAGGTCCGGGCGGCCCGGCGCTGGATCGAGGGCCTGCTGCCGGACTGCGAGCCGCGCGAGGACGTGCTCTTGCTCGCCTCCGAGTTGTGCGCGAACGCCGTCGTGCACACGCGCAGCGGCCTGCCCGGCGGCCGGTTCAGCGTCCATATCGAGTGGTCGCCGGAGCGGGCCCGGGTCGTCATCGAGGACCAGGGCTCGCCCGGGTCCCTGGCGGCCGGGTCTCTGGCGGCCGGGTCCCTTGAGGTCGAGGCGAGCCCCGCCGTCCCGGCCTGGGCGCGGGAATGCGGGCGCGGCCTGCCGCTCGTGGCGGAGATCGCGGACGACTGGGGCACCGTCCGGTTCCCCGATGGCCGCTGCACCTGGTTCGACGTGCGCTGGGCGGCCCAGGACGGCCCGCCGCTGGCCCTGATTGCCGTTGATTAGCCGCATATGTGCGTCCAATCGACTGCAATCCCGGTTGGCACGCCGAGAACACCAACGAAGGAGACTGACGTGAGTGCCCCATTGTGCCTATGCGGGTTCACTGAGCAGGCTGATGAGTCGCTGGTTGATCACCTGGAGCGGGTCTTCACGCCCGCCAGCATGCGGGGCAAGGACGGCCTGGTGCACGAGGAGATGGACGACCTCGCCTGCGCGTGCGGGTTCACGGCGGTGTCGCCGGTGCAGTTGGACACGCACTTCCTGGCCGCGTTCATGCCCGGCGACGGCGTCGCCGCCGATGGCACCCGGCACGGGATCCCGGTCGAGGCCGAGTAGTCATGGCCCCCGACCTAACGCCGCGCTGCCCGGGGGCGGCCATGCCGCAGGAGGTGCAAGACGCCGCCGTCAGGGCAGGCCGACGGCGCCCCCCCTCGGCCCGGGCCTGCTGGAGCGGGTGCGGGACGCCCTCGTGCGCCTGCCGGACAGCGCCCTGACCCGGCATTACTTCGAGGTACCGGGAGACAGCCTCGGCTCCCCGGCCTCCTCCAACAGCCACGTCCGGGCCACGGCCGGGCGGGCGATCATGGGGGAGGCCCAGCGGGGCCGATGCCAGTGACTGGCCCTGTTGTTGCCGGCCGGTCGCGGGCGGCGGAGTACAGGTGGCTGTCGGTGAAGCCCTCGGCCGCCAGGACCCGGCCGACGATGATGACGGCGGTGCGCCTGATCCCGGCCGCCAGCACCTGGCCGGCGATGTCGCCGAGGGTGCCGCGCAGCAGCACCTCGCCCTCCTGGCTGGCGTAGGCGACGACCGCGGCCGGGCAGTCGCCGCCGTAGTGCGGCCGCAGGTCGGCCGCGACCTGCTCGATCCGCTGCACGGCCAGGTGCAGGACCAGCGTCGCGCCGGTCGCCCCGAGGCTGGCGAGGTCCTCGCCCGGGGGCATCGGGGTGGCCCGCCGGGCGATCCGGGTGAGCACCACCGTCTGGCCGACGCCGGGGACGGTGAGCTCGCGGCGCAGCGCGGCCGCCGCCGCCGCGAACGCGGGGACGCCCGGCGTGATGTCGTAGGCGATGCCGGCCCGGTCCAGGCGGCGGGCCTGCTCGGCGATCGCGCTGAACACCGCCGGGTCCCCCGAGCAGAGCCGGACGACGTCCTGGCCCGCGGCGTCGGCCCCGGCCATCGCGGCGATGATCTCATCCAGCGTCAGGTCGGCCGTGTCGACCAGCGTCGCCCCGGGCGGGCAGTGCGCCAGCACCTCGGCCGGGACCAGGCTGCCCGCGTACAGGCAGACCGCGCACCGCGACAGCAGGCGCTGCGCCCGCACGGTGATCAGGTCGGCCGCGCCGGGCCCGGCGCCAACGAAGTGAACGGTCACGGGTCCTCCCTGGACGCCGGCGCACGGCCGGGCTCTGGGTCAGCGGCAAGCCCTGGGTCAGCGGCAAGCCCTGGGTTAGCGGCAAGGTCGGGGTCAGCGGCGGGGAACGGCCTGGTGGCGGCCCACTGGGTCACCGGCAACGCGGGCCGCCAGGCGGTGAAGCCGCCGAGCGGGGCCGCGCGCTCCACGCTGAGCCGGGTCAGCGTACCGCCCAGGCGGCCGTGCCACCGGGCCAGGGCCTGCTCGCCCTCGATCGTGACGGCGTTGGCGACCACCCGCCCGCCCGGCGCGAGGGCCGCCCAGCAGGCCTCGACGACGCCGTCGCCGGTCACGCCGCCGCCGATGAACACCGCGTCCGGCCCGGGCAGCCCCGCCAGTGCCTGCGGGGCGAGGCCGGCCACCACCCGCAGGGCCGGGACGCCGAGCGCGGCCGCGTTGCGGGCGATGCGCATCCGGCGCTCGGCCCGCGGCTCGACCGCGATCGCGCGGCTGGCCGGGTGCACCCGCATCCACTCGATCCCCACGCTGCCCGAGCCGGCCCCCACGTCCCACAGCAGCTGGCCGGGGACCGGGCCGAGGGCGGCCAGCGCGACCGCGCGGACCTCCCGCTTGGTGATCTGGCCATCGTGCTCGAACGCGTCATCGGGCAGGCCGGGCACCCTCGGCAGCACCGCTGCCCCCGGCTGCGGGCGGCAGTCGATCGCGAGGATCGCCAGGCGGCTGTGCGGCTCGCGGCCGGCCGGCCGCACTACCTCGCCCGCCCCGCCGAGGTCGGCCAGCAGCGTTACCGGGCTGCCGCCCAGCCCCCGGGCCGCCAGCAGCGCCGCCACCTCGGCGGCGGCGTCCGGCTCGGCCACCAGGGCCAGTACCCGGCGGCCAGGCTGCAGCAGCGGGTGCAGGAGCTCGCGGGGGCGGCCGACCAGGCTCACGATGTCCACGTCGTCCAGCGGCCAGCCGAGCCGGGCGGCCGCCAGCGACACCGACGACGGGTGGGGCAGCACCCGGACCCGCCCGGGCCCGAGCAGCCGCACCAGGGTCGAGCCGATCCCGTAGAACATCGGGTCGCCGCTGGCGAGCACGACCAGGCCACGGCGGGCGTGCTCGCCGAGCAGCCGGGGCAGGCCGGGCAGCAGCGGCGACGGCAGCGGCACGCGCGCGGCCGCGATCTGCGGCGGCACCAGCGCGAGCTGCCGGGAACCGCCGGCCAGCACGGCCGCTCGCTCGATGGCCGCCTTCGAAAGCGGCGTCAATCCTGGCCAGCCATCTGCGCCGATGCCGGCCACGGTCACGATCTCGGAGGGCACGCCGTACAGTTTGCCGCACGTCTATGAGAAGATTGCGGGCGATTGGCTGCCAAGGAACTCCGGTGCGAATCCGGGGCGGTCCCGCCACTGTCACCTCGCCCGCGCGCGGGCGGGAAGCCAGACCCTCGGCACCCGAGCCGCCGGGCTGCCGCCCGCGCGGTCAGCGCCGTCGGCGGGCGCGGACACCCGCCGGGTGAGGAGCCGGGCCTGGTGACCCAGTTTCCGTTCAGTGCCATCGTCGCGATGGATGACATGCGCCTAGCGCTCATCCTCAATGCCGTCTCCCCCGCCATCGGCGGGGTGCTCGTCCGCGGCGAGAAGGGGACGGCCAAGTCCACCGCCGTCCGGGCGCTGGCGTCGGTCCTGCCGCCGGTCGAGGTGGTGGCCGGCTGCCGGTTCTCCTGCGACCCGCATGCCCCCGACCCGGCCTGCCCGGATGGCCCGCACCCGCCCGGCGCCCCCGGCGCGGGCCACGAGCGGCCCGCGCGCCTGGTCGAGTTGCCGGTCGGGGCGACCGAGGACCGGCTGACCGGGTCGCTGGACGTCGGCCGGGTGCTCACCGAGGGCGTCACCACCTTCCAGCCGGGCCTGCTGGCGGCGGCGCACCGGGGCGTCCTGTACGTGGACGAGGTGAACCTCCTGCACGACCACCTGGTGGACCTGCTGCTCGACGCGGCCGCGCTGGGCACCAGCTACGTCGAGCGCGACGGGGTCTCGGTCCGCCATGAGGCCCGGTTCCTGCTCGTGGGGACGATGAACCCTGAGGAGGGCGAGCTGCGGCCGCAGCTGCTGGACCGGTTCGGGCTGACCGTCGAGGCCAGCGCCCCCCGCGAGCCGAAGACGCGGGCCGAGGTGGTGCGCCGGCGCATCGAGTTCGACGCCGGGCCAGACGCGTTCGCCGCCCGGTTCGCGGCTGCCGAGGGCGCCCTGGCGGCCGCCATCGCCGCCGCCCGCGCGCGGCTGTCCTCGGTCGCCCTGGACGACGCGGCCCTGGAGCGGATCGCCACCGTGTGCGCCCGCTTCGACGTGGACGGGCTGCGGGCCGACATCGTCATCGCCCGGGCCGCCGCCGCCCACGCGGCCTGGTCGGGCCGGGACGCGGTCACCCGGGAAGACATCCGCGCCGCGGCCCGCCTCGCCCTGCCCCACCGGCGCCGCCGTAACCCGTTCGACGCCCCCGGGCTGGACGAGCGCCAGCTGGACGAGGCTCTCGGCGACGATGACGACGGCCCCGACCCGGGCCCGGACGACCCAGGCCCGGACGACCCAGGCCCGGAGGGCACCGGTCCAGGCGACCGTGGCCCCGGCGATGACGGCGGCCCCGGCGAGGGAGACCCCGGCGACCGCGGCCCGGGCCCCCGCCACGAGCAGGAGCCGCCCGGCGGCGAGCCCGCGCTGCCCCCGGCCGCGAGCGACCCGCCCAGGCCGGACGACGGGACCGGGCGGGAGACGGTGACGGCCAGCGGGGCGACGTTCCGCGCCCGGCGGCTGGAGGTCGCGGGCAAGGGGCAGGGCGCCAGCGGGCGCCGCTCGCGCGCCTACACCGACGGCGGCCGCACCGTCGGCGCCATCGAGCCGCCCGGGCCGCCCCGGGACGTGCACCTCACCGCCACCCTCATGGCCGCCGCCCCGCACCAGGCCCGCCGGGGCCGGCGTGGCCCGGGCCTGCGCATCGCGGCGGGCGACATCCGCGAGCGCCGCCGCGAGGGCCGCGAGTCCAACCTCGTGCTGTTCCTGGTCGACGCGAGCGGGTCGATGGCGGCCCGGCGCCGGATGGAGGCGGTCAAGGGCGCCGTCTTGTCGCTGCTGCTCGACGCCTACCAGCGGCGCGACAAGGTCGGCCTCATCTGCTTTCGCGGCAGCGGCGCCCAGGTGCTGCTGCCCCCGACCTCCTCGGTCGACGCCGCCGCCCGGCGGCTGGAAACCATGCCGGCCGGCGGGCGGACCCCGCTGGCGGCCGGGCTCGCGGAGGCCTACGCCACGCTGGCCCGCGAGCGGCTGCGCGATCCCCGGCGCCGCCCGCTGCTGGTGATCGTCACCGACGGCCGCCACACCAAGGGCGACGACCCGAGCACGGGCGCCGCCCGGCTGCGCGGCGACGGCGTCGCCAGCGTCGTCGTTGACTGCGAGGCCGGCCCGGTCCGGCTGGGCCTCGCGGTCGCGCTGGCGGCCCGGCTCGGTGCCCGGTACCTGAGCCTGGCCGAGCTCGGCGACCTGTCGGCCGGCGCGCTGGCCGATTCCGTCCGCGCCTACCGGAAGGCGGCCTGACATGCCCCAGGGAACGCCGTCCAGCGTCCCCGACGACGGGCTGACCACCCGCCAGCGCCGCAACCGGCCGCTGCTGATGGTGCACACCGGCGAGATGAAGGGGAAGTCCACCGCCGCCTTCGGGCTGGCGCTGCGCGGCTGGAACCAGGGCTGGAGCATCGGGGTGTACCAGTTCGTCAAGAGCGCCAAGTGGCGGGTGGGGGAGGAGAGCGCGTTCCGGGCGCTTGGCCGACTGCACGAGCAGACCGGCGAGGGCGGCGAGGTCGCCTGGCACAAGATGGGCGAGGGCTGGTCCTGGATCGCCCGCGGCGACCCCGACGACCATGCCGCCAACGCCCGGGAGGGCTGGGCGCAGATCACCCGCGACCTCGCCGCCCAACGGCATGACCTGTACGTCCTGGACGAGTTCACCTACCCGGTGAAGTGGGGCTGGATCGAGGTCGCCGACGTGGTCGCCGCCCTGGCGTCCCGGCCCGGGCACCAGCATGTCGTCATCACCGGCCGCGACGCCCACCCCGCCCTGGTCGCCGCGGCCGACCTGGTCACCGAGATGACCAAGGTCAAGCACCCGATGGACGCCGGCCAGAAGGGCCAGCGCGGCATCGAATGGTGACGATCCCCCGGGTGGTCATCGCCGCCCCCGGCAGCGGGCACGGCAAGACCTCGGTCGCCACCGGGCTGCTCGCCGCCCTGCGCTCGGCCGGCCACGTGGTCTCGCCGCACAAGGTCGGCCCGGACTACATCGACCCCGGCTACCACGCGCTCGCGGCCGGGCGCCCGGGCCGCAACCTCGATCCCTGGCTAGTGGGCGAGGATCAGGTCGCGGCCCTGTTCGCGCACGGCGCCAGCACCCCCGGGCCGGCCGACGTGGCGGTCATCGAGGGCGTCATGGGGCTGTTCGACGGCAAGTCGGGCGCCAGCGACTTCGCCTCCACCGCCCACGTGGCGCGGCTGCTGGCGGCCCCGATCGTGCTCGTGGCCGACGCCTCGGGGACCGGGCTGTCGGCCGCCGCCCTGCTGCACGGGTTCGCGACGTACGACCCGGCCACCCGGCTCGGCGGCGTCATCTTCAACAAGGTCGGCTCGCGCGGCCACGAGGAACTGCTGCGCGAGGCGGCCGAGGCAGCCGGGGTCCCGGTCCTGGGCATGATCCGCCGCCAGGACCAGCTCACCGTCCCCTCCCGCCACCTGGGGCTGATCCCCGCGCTGGAGCTCGGCGCCCCGGCCCGAGCCGCCGTCGACGCCCTGGCCGGGGTCGTCGCCGCCAGCGTGGACCTGCCCGCCCTGCTCGCCCTCGCCCGGAGCGCCCCGCCCCTGCTGGCTCCCGGGCCTCCCCTGGGGCGCGCCCAGCCCGTGGACGGCGCCCGGCCCCTGGTTCCCGCCGGGCCGGGGCTGGCCGGGGACCGGTTGTCGCGCCCGGCTGCCCGCATCGCGGTCGCGGGCGGCCCGGCCTTCACGTTCGGCTACGCCGAGCACCCGGAGCTGCTGGCGGCGGCCGGGGCCGAGGTCGTCCCGGTCGACCCGCTGCGCGACGAGCGGCTCCCGGCCGATATTGACGGCCTCATCATCGGCGGCGGGTTCCCCGAGGAGCACGCCGCCCAGCTCTCGGCCAACGCGCGGCTGCGAGCCGAGGTCGCGGCCCTCGCCCGGGCGGGCGCCCCGGTCATCGCGGAGTGCGCGGGGCTGCTGTACCTGGCCCGGTCCCTGGACGGGCACCCGATGTGCGGCGTGCTGGACGCCGACGCCGCCATGACCGGGTCGCTGACGCTCGGCTACCGGGAGGCCGTCGCCGCGGCCAGTTCGCCCCTCGGGCCGGCCGGCACGCGCGTCCACGGCCACGAGTTCCACCGGACGGCCATCGAGGGGAGCGCGGGGAGCGGCCCGGCCTGGCACTGGCGGACCCGCACCGCCCGCGTCACCGAGGGCTTCGTCGCGGGCGGCGTGCACGCCTCCTACCTGCACCTGCACTGGTCGGGCATCCCCGGCGCGGCCGACCGGATCACCGCCGCCGCCGCCGCGTTCCGCCAGTCGCTGGCCGGCTAGGCGCGAACGAGCGTCACCCCCGCCAGGGTCGGGACGACCAGGAGGCCGCCGTAGATCGCGGGGGTGGCGAAGCGGCTCGTCTCGCCCGCGGTCACCTGTCCCGCGCTGCGGCCGGTCGCCGGGTCCAGGGCATGCAAGACCCCGGCGTTCTGGTCCAGCGCCCACACCCGCCCGCCGCCGATGACGGGCGAGCCCGCGACGGTGGACGGCGCCTGCCACAGGACGCGGAGCTTCCCGGCCGCGTCGACCCGGACCGCCCGCACGCCGTCAGTCGGGCAAGGAGGCCCTGGCCCTGGACGAGCCGGCGGGCGAGCGCCTGCTGCAGCCGCCGGGCCTGGTCCCGGGCTGGCCGGACGCCCCGGCCCCGCCGGGGATCGTCCGGGTCACCCACGCCATGGAGGAGAAGCTGGAGCGGGTCGCGGTCGGCCAGGGCATCGTCGTCTTGCCCGAGTCGGCTGCCCGCTACTACCAGCGGCCCGGCGTCGCCTGGGCACGGGTTACCGACCTCCCGCTCGCCGGGACCTGCCTCGCGTGGCCGTCGTCGCGGCGCTCCCCGCTGATCGCCGAGTTCGCCAAACTGGCCGCCTCGCACCGCGAGCCCGCCATCATGAAGCGGTGACCGCGAAGCCGCTATCCGCCGAGTACTTCGACCAGTGGTACGCCAACCAGGTCGCGACCACGACGGTCGCCGAGATCACCAACCGCCACATGGGCCTGCCAGGCGACCTGCGGGCGGGGGTGGTGCCGGCCACGGCCATCGGCGACTTCGTCGCCGCGCTGCGGCTGGCTCCCGGGGCCGTGCTGCTCGACCTGGCCTGCGGCCGGGGCGGCTACGGGCTGCTGGTCGCGCGGGAGACCGGGGCCACGCTGCGCGGGGTCGACTTCTCCGCCCAGGCCCTCGCCGAGGCGCGTGAGCAGGCGGCCGCGCTGGGCGTGGCCGGGGGCGAGTTCACGGTCGGCACCCTCGAGGCGACCGGCCTGCCGGATGGCCTGGCGGACGCCGTGCTGTGCACCGACGCCATCCAGTTCCCCGACGACCCGGCGGCCGCCTACCGGGAGATCCGGCGGGTCCTGCGGCCGGGCGGCCGGGTCGCGCTGACGTGCTGGGAGGTGACCGACCGGGCCGACGAGGACCTCAGCCCCCGGCTGCGCGCGGTTGACCTGCAGGCGGGGCTGGCCGGGGCCGGGTTCACCGACATCGAAGTCACCGAGCGCCCGGACTGGCGGGCGCGCGAGCGGTCGATGTGGGAAGAGGCGGTCGCCCTCGACCCGGGCGACGACCCTGCCCTGCGGTCCCTGCACGACGAGGGCCTCAGGTCGCTGCAGCGCTTCGCCCTGCTGCGCCGCATGTTCGCGACCGCCACCGCCCCCGGGAATTAAGCGCCTCTCTCCCTGGTTCTGGCCCTCATGCCGAGGAGGGAGCCCGACGCTTCCAGAATCGGGTAACCTTGCAGAGCACCTAAGGCGGAGTAGCTCAGTCGGCAGAGCAAGCGGCTCATAATCGCTGTGTCACCGGTTCAAGTCCGGTCTCCGCTACGAGACTAAGCATGTTCGCTGCTAGGGCAGCTTCCCGTGCTTGGGTCCCTTCTGGGGGGCGACCTCCAGACCCCCGATGGGGGGCTACGCCCACAACTCGGGGGTTCTCCGACCGGGGGCCGCGGCCCGCTTTCTGCCCACACCTGTAGAGAAAGGCACTCCATCGTGGCTGCCACCGATGTCCGGCCCAAGATCACGCTGGCTTGCCAGGAGTGCAAGCACCGTAACTACATCACCAAGAAGAACCGGCGTAACGACCCGGATCGCCTTGAGATGAAGAAGTACTGCCCGAACTGCCGTCGGCACACCGATCACCGCGAGACCCGCTAGCCGGTCCGCTCGATAGCACCGTGGCGCTCAACCAGGAGTTCGTCGGCCGGGTGTTCCCGGCCGACGAGCCGTATGAGGTAAGCCGGGTCAAGATCGCGGAGTTCGCGGACGCGGTCGGCGAGGTCAGTGCGCTGTGCCGGGACCGGGAGGCCGCCGTCAGGGCCGGCTACCCGGACGTGATCGCGCCGCCTACGTTCGCGATCGTCGTCAGCATGGCCAGCGCGCACCGCATCCAGAAGGATCCCGAGCTCGGCCTCGACTACTCGATGGTCGTGCACGGCGAGCAGTCGTTCACCTATTCCCGGCCGCTGCACGCCGGCGATGTCGTCGTCGCGACCTCCCGGGTGGAGTCGATCCGCGCGATCGGCGCCATAGCCATGCTCACGACCGTCACCGATATCTCGACAGTGGACGGCGAGCACGTGTGCACCGCCAAGTCCGTCATCGTCGAGCGCGGCAAGCAGGAGCCCGATGCCTAGCTACGACGAGGTCGAGGTCGGCGCGCAGATCGCGCCGAAGAGCTACCAGCTGCGGCGCGTCAACCTGGTCAAGTACGCCGGCGCGTCGGGCGACTTCAACGTCATCCACTGGAACGAGCGGGTCGCCACGTCGGTCGGCCTGCCCAACGTCATCGCCCACGGCATGCTCACCATGGCGCAGGCCGGCAGCTTCGTGACCGAGTGGGCCGGCGACCCCGGGGCGGTCGTGGAGTTCGGCGTCCGGTTCTCCGCGATGGTCCCCGTCCCCGACGACGACGAGGGTGCCACGGTTGAAGTCAGCGGCAGGATCGCGGCGAAGCTGGACGACAACCGGGTCGCGGTTGACCTGACCGCCCGCAGCGGCGGCGCCAAGGTCCTTAGCCGCTCCCGCGCGGTCGTTCGCCTACGCTGACCCTCATGACACTGCTCGCGCAGTACACCACCCTCGGCCTCGGCGGCCCCGCCCGGACGCTCATCACCGCCGCGAGCGACGACGCGGTCATCGACGCCGTCCGCGTGGCCGACACGGCCGCCGATCCCGTCCTCATCCTCGGTGGCGGCAGCAACCTGGTCATCGCCGACGACGGGTTCCCCGGTACCGCCGTCCACGTGGACACCCGCGGGATCTCCTACGCGCGCGGCACCGCCCGCGCGGGCATCGTCGAGGTGACGGTCGCCGCCGGCGAGAACTGGGACGACGTCGTCGCGGCCACGATTGCCGAGGGGCTAGCGGGCCTGGAGTGCCTGTCGGGCATCCCCGGCCGGGCCGGCGCGACCCCGATCCAGAACGTTGGCGCCTACGGCCAGGAAGTGGCCGACGCGATCACGAGCGTGCGCGCCCTGGACCGGCGAACCGGGGAGATCACCCTCCTCACCAGTGCCGACTGCCAGTTCTCCTACCGCGACAGCATGTTCAAGCGAGCTAGCGGGCGGTACCTGGTCCTGGCGGTGACCTTGGCCCTGCCGGACGAGAAGCTGTCGCGGCCGGTCCGGTACGCCGAGCTGGCGGCCACGCTCGGCGTCGAGACCGGGGACCGGGTGCCCTGCGCCGACGCCCGCGAGGCGGTGCTGGCGATCCGGGGGCGCAAGGGCATGGTCGTCAGCCCGGACGACCCCGACAGCCGCAGTGCCGGCTCGTTCTTCACCAACCCGGTCGTGGACGCCGCCCAGATCGCCCGCGTCGAGGCGATCGCCGAAGGCAGGGGCCTAGGGGCGGTGCCCCGGTTCGACGCGGGCGACGGCCACTTCAAGCTCCCGGCCGCCTGGCTCATCGAGCGTTCCGGCTTCGCCAAGGGCTACGGCACCCCGGGCGGCGCCCGCGTGTCGGCCAAGCACACCCTGGCCCTCGTGAACGGCGGCGCGGCGACCACGCAAACCCTGCTCGCGCTGGCCCGGGAGATCGTCGCCGGGGTCCGCCAGGCCTTCGGCGTCACGCTGGAGCCCGAGCCCATCCTGGTTGGCGTGGCGCTCTAGCCGGCCACTGTTCACCGAGGCGGGCACCGGCCTCCTAGCGGGGCAGTGGCTTCCTAGCGGGGCACGGCCGTTTCCCACGCGTCCACGTCGGCCAGCAGGCGGCCCTGGAGCGCGGCGGGGGCGGCCGATCCCTGGATCGACATCCGGGCCAGGGTGGCGAGCTCGGCGTCGGTGAAGCCGTGCACCTCCCGCGCGATCTCGTACTGGCTGACCAGCCGGGGGCCGAACAGCAGCGGGTCGTCGGCGCCGAGCGCGATGCGCACGCCCGCGCTGAACAGCACGCGGACGGGGACCTTGGGGGCGCAGGGGGCCACCCCGAGGGCCACGTTGGAGGCCGGGCAGACCTCTAGCGTCACCTGCTCGCGGGCCAGCCGCTCGACCAGCCGGGGGTCTTCCACCGAGCGGACGCCGTGCCCGATCCGGTCTGCCTGCAGCCGGTCGAGGCTGGCGATGACGCTCGGCGGCCCGACCAGTTCGCCCGCGTGCGGGGCGAGCAGCAGGCCGGCCCGCTGCGCGATGCGGAAAGCCGGCTCGAAGTCCCCCGCCGGGCCGCGTCGCTCGTCGTTGGACAGCCCGAAGCCGGTGACGCCGTCGGCGGCGTACTGGGCGGCCAGCCGGGCCAGCGTGCGGGCATCGAGGGGGTGCCGGGTCCGGTTGGCCCCGACGATGATGCCGATGCCGACCCCGGTCGCCTCCTGCGCCCCCCGGGCGGCTTGCAAGACCAGCTCAAGGAAGTTCGTGATGCCGCCGAACTGGGCGGCGAACCCGGACGGGTCGGCCTGCAGTTCCAGCCACCCCGAGCCCTCGGCCCGCTCGTCCTCGGCGATCTCCCGCACGAGGCGGCGCAGGTCGCCGGGGGCCCGCAGGACCGAGCGGGCCGTGTCGTACAGCCGCTGGAAGCGGAACCAGCCGCGCTCGTCAGCGGTGGACAGCTGCGGCGGCCACTCCTCAGTCAGGGCCGGGGGAAGGTTCACCCCGTGCTGGGCGGCCAGCTCGACCATGGTGGAGTGGCGCATCGCGCCCGTCAGGTGCAGGTGCAGGTGCGCCTTGGGCAGTGCCGCCAGGTCCCGGGCCGTGCCCGCCGCTGAGTCAGCGGGCACGGGTGGGGCTACTGCGCTCGGATGGAACATCCGCTCATTGTTGCTGAGTTACTCGGCTTCGGAGAGAAGCTTGCCGATTCGTCCCACGCCTTCTTCGATGTCGGCATCGGCCATGGCGTAGGAGAGCCGGAAGTAGCCCTGCGGCCCGAACGCCTCGCCCGGCACGACCGCGACCTCGGCCTGCTCGAGGATCAGGGCGGCCAGCTCGGCCGAGGTCTGCGGGCGCTTGCCCCGGATCTCCTTGCCGAGCACGCCCTTGACGCTGGGGTAGGCGTAGAACGCGCCCTGCGGCTCGGGGCAGGCCACGCCGGGGATTTCGTTGAGCATCCCGACGATCGTCTGGCGGCGGCGGTCGAACGCCTTCTTCATCTCCATGACGGCGTCCAGGTTCCCGGAGACGGCGGCCAGGGCGGCGGCCTGTGAGACATTCGCCACATTGGACGTGGCGTGGCTCTGCAGGTTGGTCGCTGCCTTGGTGAAGTCCTTCGGGCCGATCATCCAGCCCACGCGCCAGCCGGTCATCGCGTAGGTCTTGGCCACGCCGTTGAGGACCACGGTCCGGTCCGCGATCGCGGGAGTCTGCACCGGGATCGAGGAGAACTGCGCGTCGCCGTAGACGAGGTGCTCGTAGATCTCGTCGGTCACGACCCAGATGCCGTGCTCGGCGGCCCACTCGCCGATCGCCTTGACCTGCTCCGGCGGGTAGACCGCGCCGGTCGGGTTGGACGGGGAGACGAACAGCAGGAGCTTGGTGCGGTCCGTGCGGGCCGCCTCCAGCTGGTCGACGGAGGCGAGGTAGCCGGTGGTCTCGTCCGTGTCGACCTGCACCGTCTTGCCTCCCGCGAGCGAGATCGCCTCCGGGTAGGTGGTCCAGTACGGGGCGGGCACGATGGCCTCGTCACCCTCGTCGAGCAAGGTGGCGAACGTCTGGTAGACGGCGTGCTTGCCGCCGTTGGTGACAAGCACCTGGTCGGCCGTGACCTGGTAGCCGGAGTCGCGCGCGGTCTTGTCGGCGATCGCCTGGCGCAGCTCAGGCAGCCCGGCGGCCGGGGTGTACTTGTGGAACCGCGGCTCGGCCGCCGCGCGCTGGGCGGCCTCGACGATGTAGCCGGGCGTCGGGAAATCAGGCTCGCCGGCGCCGAACCCGATAACCGGCCGGCCGGCCGCCTTCAGCGCCTTGGCCTTCGCGTCAACGGCCAGGGTCGCGGATTCGGAGATAGCGGAGACGCGGGCCGATATTCTCGTGGTTGGCATGCGTCCATGGTGACATCCCTGGCCTCGCGCCGTCGCACTGATATGGGTCGAGGCACCGCCGGAGTCGCCAGGACTGCCTGTCTCGCGGTATGGTTCGACGGATGGAGGGCGGCCTGGGTACACTCTGGTGATTGCAATCCATAGGGCAGTAGCTCAATTGGTAGAGTCCCGGTCTCCAAAACCGGCGGTTGGGGGTTCGAGTCCCTCCTGCCCTGCCAGCGCTGGCCGCTGGACCAGCGCGGTCCGGTCGGTCCGTGCGAGTAGGTCCGTTTAGTGCTGCACAGGTGAGGACATGGCGACCCAGACAGGCCAGAGCGCAGAGCGACGAAGCGGGTCCGGGCGTGCCGACAAGCGGGAAACGAGGACGACACCCGCCGTCTTCATCCGGCAAGTGGCGGCAGAGCTACGGAAGGTGATCTGGCCCACGCGCCGTGAGCTGGGGACGTACACCACCGTGGCGCTGGTGTTCGTGATCATCATGGTCGCCTTGGTGACGAGCCTCGACTACGGGTTCACGAAGCTGATGTTCTACATCTTCGGCTGAGTCCGGAGGGGGCTAGCCGGCGGCCCTGGCCGGCTCGCGACGGGGAGATCCCGCGGCACGCCATGAGCGTGCCGCGCGTTGATTACCTGTGCAGGTACTGCTCGTGGCACCATGATCACCGAACACAGAACAGAGCGGATGAACGTGCCCGAGTCCCAACTGCACGTGGATGAGTACCGGGCTACCAGCGCAGTGGATGGAGGCAGCCGAAGTGACTGACGAGACTCCCGAGTTCGACGACCTCGACAACGAGGACGCAAACCCGGCGGACGCCAGCAGGCTTGACGACGCTGAGCTCGAGGACGGCTCGCAGGACGACGCGGACGGGGACGAGCCCGACGAGGACGATAAGTCCGATGAGCACTCAGCCGGCGACGCCGGGCTGAGCGACGCCGCGGGTGAGGACTCCGAAGCCGGGGACGCCGAGGCTGAGGGCATCGACGCTGAGGGCACCGACGGCGAGGCCGCGAACGGCGAGCCGGTCGACGTGGTTGAGGAGTTCAAGCGCGAGCTGCGGATGATGCCAGGAGACTGGTACGTCATCCACTCGTACGCCGGCTACGAGAACCGGGTGAAGACCAACCTGGAAAGCCGGATCACGTCGCTCAACATGGAGGACTACATCTTCCAGATCGAGGTCCCGACCCACCAGGTGACCGAGATCAAGAGCGGCAAGAAGACGATCGTCAACGAGAAGGTGCTGCCGGGCTACATCCTCGTGCGGCTGGAGTTGACGGACGAGTCGTGGGCCGTGGTCCGGAACACGCCGGGCGTCACCGGGTTCGTCGGCCTGTCGAACAAGCCGTCTCCGCTGCCGCTGTCGGAGGTCGCCGGCTTGCTGGCCCCGGAGCCTGCTGAGGGCTCCAAGCCGGCCGAGGTCGCCAAGGCCAAGACGCCGGAATACGAGGTCGGCGAGTCGGTTACGGTTATGGACGGGCCGTTCGCGACGCTGCCCGCGACCGTGAACGAGGTCAACTCGGTCACCCAGAAGCTCAAGGTGCTCGTGTCCATCTTTGGCCGCGAGACCCCCGTCGAGCTTTCATTCGACCAGGTCGCGAAGATCTGAGAGGAAAAGTTCAGCAATGCCGCCAAGAAGGAAGAAGCTCAGCGCCATCGTCAAGGTGCAGCTCCCCGCGGGCAAGGCCACCCCGGCCCCGCCCGTCGGTACTGCCCTCGGCCCGCACGGCGTCAACATCATGGACTTCGTCCGGCAGTACAACGCTGCCACGGAGGCCCAGGCGGGCAACATCATCCCGGTCGAGATCTCGATCTACGAGGACCGGTCCTTCGAGTTCATCACCAAGACGCCGCCGGCGCCGGAGCTGATCAAGAAGGCCGCCAGCGTCGACAAGGGGTCGCCGGAGCCGCACAAGACGAAGGTCGGCTCGATCACGGCCGAGCAGCTGCGGGCGATCGCCCAGACCAAGCTGCCGGACCTGAACGCCGACACGATCGAGGCCGCCGAGAAGATCATCGCCGGCACCGCCCGCTCGATGGGCATAAAAGTCGAGGGCTAGGCCTGCCGGCGGTTCGGCGTGCTCGGTGCTAGCGCACCTTCGCCACGGCCTCGCCGCCTGTGCTAGCCCAGGGGGACGACCCCCTGGAACCCCCGATGCCCTTCGGGCAACCGACGCCGGTCGCCTCGGGCACGGCAACAACATCTGTGGCAGGACCTCGCGCGGGTCCTCACGACCACGACTTCCATGCAGGGAGCAGATTCATGAAGCGCAGCAAGGCATACGCGGACGCGGACGCCAAGATCAACCACGACAGCCTTTACGGCCCGGCCGAGGCCGTGGACCTGGTCAAGGCGACCACGGTGACCAAGTTCGACCCGACCGTCGAGGTCAACCTCCGGCTCGGCGTGGACCCCCGCAAGCAGGACCAGATGGTCCGCGGCACGGTTAACCTGCCCAACGGCACCGGCAAGACCGCCCGCGTGCTGGTCTTCGCGACCGGTGACCGGGCCGCCGAGGCGACCGCCGCCGGCGCCGACTACGTCGGCTCGGACGACCTGATCGAGCAGATCCAGGGCGGGTTCCTCGACTTCGACGCGGTCGTCGCCACCCCGGACCTCATGGGCAAGGTCGGCCGCCTCGGCCGCGTGCTCGGCCCCCGTGGCCTGATGCCCAACCCGAAGACCGGCACCGTGACGCCCGACGTGAGCCGCGCGGTCTCCGAGATCAAGGGCGGCAAGATCGAGTTCCGCACCGACCGGCACGGGAACCTTCACTTCATCATCGGCAAGGCGTCCTTCTCCCGGAACGCCCTGCTGGAGAACTACGGCGCCGCCCTGGACGAGATCATGCGGCTCAAGCCGGCCGCGGCGAAGGGCCGGTACGTCAAGAAGGTGACGTTCACGACCACGATGGCCCCGGGCATCCCGGTCGACCCGAACAAGACCCGCGCCTTCATCGACGAGGACCAGGCAGCGAACGCCTAGGCGCCAGCTAGCACGACGCGCCCCGCGGGAGCAGTCCCGCGGGGCGCGCTCATTTGGTGAAGGCGTCCGGTGCGGGTACATTGATAGTGCCGAAGACCGCTGGATGCTGGGCGCGAGCCCAGTCGAAGGTTCCGGAGACGGACATCCCGCGCAGGTGATCATGTGAGCTAGCCCCTCTCCTGCCTCCCCTTCCGGGACCTGGGAGTGGTCGCCGCCCCGTGTGCCCTGCGCACCGGGGCCCTCTTGCTTTAGAGGGCACGTCAGCTCCGGGCGTCTGCGGCAACCACCCACATCAGGGACGACATGAGGGAGAGGAGGCTCATGGCTAACGCAGAGAAGGCGACCGCAGTCGCCGAGCTGACCGACAAGTTCCGCACCTCTAGCGGCGCGGTGCTGACCGAGTACCGCGGCCTGACGGTGGCCCAGCTGTCGGAACTGCGCGGCTCGCTCAAGGGCAACGCGACCTTCGCCGTCACGAAGAACACGCTGACCAAGATCGCGGCTCGCGAGGCGGGGATCGGCGACGACGTCAACGCGCTGCTGGCCGGGCCGTCCGCGATCGCGTTCGTCGACGGGGACATCGCCCAGGCCGCCAAGGGCCTGCTGGACTTCGCCAAGGCGAACCCGCTGCTCGTGATCAAGGGCGGCGTGCTCGACGGCAAGACCATCACCCCGGCCGAGGTTGGCAAGCTCGCCGACCTGGAGCCGCGTGAGGTGCTGCTGGCCAGGCTGGCCGGCGCCATGAAGGCGTCCATGGCCAATGCGGCGGCGACGTTCAACGCGCTTCCGACGCAGATGGCGCTGCTGGCCGACGCGCTGCGGGCCAAGGTCGAGGCGGGCGCCCCCGCCGCGGCCGAGCCGGCCCCGGATGCCCCGGAAGCAGCGGCAGTACCGGAAGCAGAGACCAGCGCGGTCGAGACCGCGGAAGACTAACCGAACTTCGTAAGGGAGAAACAACATGGCGAAGCTCAGCAGCACTGAACTGCTCGACGCCTTCAAGGAGATGACCCTCCTTGAGCTGTCCGAGTTCGTGAAGGCCTTCGAGGAGGCCTTCGACGTCAAGGCCGCCGCCCCGGTCGCGGCCGTTGCCGCCGTCCCGGGTGGCCCGGCCGCCCCGGTCGAAGAGGTCGAGGAGCAGGACGAGTTCGACGTCATCCTCGAGGCCACTGGCGACAAGAAGATCCAGGTCATCAAGGAGGTGCGCTCGCTCACCAGCCTGGGCCTGAAGGAGGCCAAGGACCTGGTCGACGGCGCGCCGAAGACCGTCCTGGAGAAGGTCAACAAGGAAGCCGCGGAGAAGGCCAAGGCCGCCCTGGAGGGCGCTGGCGCCTCCGTCACGGTCAAGTAGCAGCAGTACACCCGATACTGGGCGTCGCCGGGCTTCCCGGCGGCGCCCAGCGTCATGTCATGACTGTCATGGGGCCGTCGAACGCGGACTCGAAAACGATCGCCGAACTGGTCAGCGCCTGAGGCCGGAATAGGAACCATACCCGGCGGTGTTGTACCCCACACATCTGCGCACATGTGGCATCGATCACTTTGCCGAACGGGCTGAAAACGGGCTGTTTCGGCTTGACGTTTCGCTCTCAACAGGAGATGCTGCGGACAAGGTGAACCTCATAACGGCGTGGCGTTGACAAGCAGTGCAGCCTTTGGCTACACTGACCATTTGCGCTGCACTCTTACGCCTGCGGTTCACCTACGAGTCTGTACACGGGGTTTCCTGACCGCAGGGCGACGGTGTGTGCGCGGATCGCAACCGCGACAAGTTCGGAAGGACCCCTGTTGGCAGCATCGCGCAGCGCCTCCGCCACGAATCTTGGTCCACGCCGCGTGTCCTTCGCGCGGATCAACGAGCCGCTGAAGGTTCCGGATCTGCTGGCCCTGCAGACCGAGTCATTTGACTGGCTGCTCGGCAACGAGAAGTGGAAGGCACGTATCCAGGCCGCCAAGGAAGCGGGACGCAAGGACATCGCCGAGCAGTCGGGCCTTGAGGAGATCTTCGAGGAGATCAGCCCGATCGAGGACTTCTCCGGCACCATGTCCCTGTCGTTCCGCGACCACCGCTTCGAGCCGCCCAAGTACTCCGACGAGGAGTGCAAGGACAAGGACATGACCTACTCCGCCCCGATGTTCGTGACGGCGGAGTTCATCAACAACACCACCGGTGAGATCAAGAGCCAGACGGTGTTCATGGGCGACTTCCCGCTCATGTCCCGCAAGGGTACCTTCATCATCAACGGGACCGAGCGCGTCGTCGTCAGCCAGCTCGTCCGGTCTCCCGGCGTGTACTTTGACCGCCAGGTCGACAAGACCAGCGACAAGGACATCTACGCCTGCAAGGTGATCCCGAGCCGTGGTGCCTGGCTGGAGTTCGAGATCGACAAGCGCGACAGCGTCGGTGTCCGTATTGACCGCAAGCGCAAGCAGAGCGTCACGGTCTTGCTGAAGGCCCTGGGCTGGACCGATGACCGGATCCTGGAGCGCTTCGGCAACTACGAGTCGATGCGCGCCACCCTGGAGAAGGACCACACGGCCGGCCAGGACGAGGCGCTGCTGGACATTTACCGCAAGCTGCGCCCGGGGGAGCCGCCGACGCGGGAGTCAGCGCAGGCGCTGCTGGAGAACCTGTACTTCAACCCGAAGCGCTACGACCTGGCCAAGGTCGGCCGGTACAAGGTCAACCGCAAGCTCGGGCTCGACCAGCCCATCCGCCAGGGCACGCTTACCGAGGAAGACATCGTCTCCACGATCGAGTACCTCGTCAAGCTACACGCCGGCGAGGAGGAGCACTCCGTCACCGACGAGGTGACGATCCCGGTCGAGACCGATGACATCGACCACTTCGGCAACCGCCGCCTGCGCACGGTCGGGGAGCTTATCCAGAACCAGGTCCGCCTGGGCCTGGCCCGCATGGAGCGCGTTGTCCGTGAGCGGATGACTACCCAGGACGTCGAGGCGATAACCCCGCAGACCCTGATCAACATCCGGCCGGTGGTCGCGTCGATCAAGGAGTTCTTCGGCACCAGCCAGCTTTCGCAGTTCATGGACCAGACCAACCCGCTGGCCGGCCTGACCCACAAGCGGCGCCTGTCCGCGCTGGGCCCGGGCGGGCTGTCCCGCGAGCGGGCCGGGTTCGAGGTCCGCGACGTGCACCCTAGCCACTATGGCCGGATGTGCCCGATCGAGACGCCAGAAGGCCCGAACATCGGCCTTATCGGCTCGCTGTCAAGCTACGCCCGCGTCAACGCGTTCGGCTTCGTCGAGACGCCGTACCGCAAGGTCACCGACGGCCTGGTCACCGACGACGTCGACTACCTGACCGCTGACGAGGAAGACCGCCACGTCATCGCCCAGGCGAACACGCCGGTCAACCCGGACGGCACCATGGGCACCGACCGCGTTCTGGTCCGCCGCAAGGGCGGCGAGGTCGACCAGATCCGGCCGGAGGAAGTCGACTACATGGACGTCTCTGCCCGGCAGATGACGTCCGTCGCGACCGCGATGATCCCGTTCCTGGAGCACGACGACGCCAACCGCGCGCTCATGGGGTCCAACATGCAGCGCCAGTCGGTGCCGCTCCTGCGCTCGGAGTCGCCGCTGGTCGGGACGGGCATGGAGTACCGTGCCGCGACCGACGCGGGCGACGTGATCCTGGCCGAGAAGGCGGGCGTGGTCGAGGAGTGCTGCGCGGACTTCGTCACCGTGATGAACGACGACGGGACCCGCAACACCTACCACGTGCTGAAGTTCCGCCGCTCCAACCAGGGCACCTGCTTCAACCAGAAGCCCATCGTGGAAGAGGGCCAGCGGGTTGAGGTCGGCCAGGTGCTGGCCGACGGGCCCTGCACCGACCAGGGCGAGATGGCGCTGGGCAAGAACCTGCTCGTCGCGTTCATGCCGTGGGAGGGCCACAACTACGAGGACGCGATCATCTTGTCGCAGCGCCTCGTGCAGGACGACATCCTGTCCTCGATCCACATCGAGGAGCACGAGGTCGACGCCCGCGACACCAAGCTGGGGCCGGAGGAGATCACCCGGGACATCCCGAACGTCTCCGACGAGGTGCTGGCCGACCTCGACGAGCGCGGCATCATCCGCATCGGCGCGGAGGTCGTCAACGGCGACATCCTCGTCGGGAAGGTTACGCCCAAGGGCGAGACCGAGCTGACCCCGGAGGAGCGGCTGCTGCGCGCGATCTTCGGCGAGAAGGCCCGCGAGGTCCGGGACACCTCCCTCAAGGTGCCGCACGGCGAGGAGGGCAAGATCATCGGCGTCCGCGTGTTCACCCGCGAGGACGGCGACGAGCTTCCGCCCGGCGTGAACCAGCTCGTCCGGGTCTACGTGGCCCAGAAGCGGAAGATCACCGACGGCGACAAGCTGGCGGGCCGTCACGGGAACAAGGGCGTCATCTCCAAGATCCTGCCGGTGGAGGACATGCCGTTCCTCGCCGACGGAACCCCGGTGGACATCGTCCTCAACCCGCTCGGCGTCCCCGGCCGGATGAACGTCGGCCAGGTCCTCGAGACGCACCTCGGCTGGGTGGCCAAGACCGGCTGGCAGGTCGAGGGCGACGACGAGGACTGGAAGGACCGGCTGCGGGCCATCGGGGCCGACGCCAGCGGGCCCAACAGCAACGTCGCCACCCCGGTGTTCGACGGCGCCCACGAGGAGGAGATCACCGGCCTCCTGGGCAGCACGCTGCCGAACCGCGACGGCGACCAGATGATCGGCTCCCGCGGCAAGACCATCTTGTTCGACGGCCGTAGCGGGGAGCAGTTCCGCGACCCGGTCTCCGTCGGCTACATCTACATCCTCAAGCTGCTGCACCTCGTGGACGACAAGATCCACGCCCGGTCCACTGGCCCGTACTCGATGATCACCCAGCAGCCGCTCGGCGGCAAGGCGCAGTTCGGCGGCCAGCGCTTCGGTGAGATGGAGGTGTGGGCGCTGGAGGCGTACGGCGCCGCCTACGCCCTGCAGGAGCTGCTCACCATCAAGTCCGACGACGTGCTCGGCCGCGTGAAGGTCTACGAGGCGATCGTCAAGGGCGAGAACGTCCCCGAGCCAGGCATCCCCGAGTCCTTCAAGGTCCTCATCAAGGAGATGCAATCGCTTTGCCTCAATGTGGAGGTCTTGTCCAGTGACGGCGCCGCGATCGAGATGCGCGACACCGACGAGGACGTGTTCCGCGCCGCGGAAGAACTCGGCATCGACCTGTCCCGGCGCGAGCCGAGCAGTGTCGAAGAGGTCTGACCTACGCAAGCCCACGAAGGGGGAGTTAAACCACAGTGCTAGACGTCAACTTCTTTGACGACCTTCGCATCGGGCTGGCCACCGCCGAGGACATCAGGCAGTGGTCTCACGGCGAGGTGAAGAAGCCGGAGACGATCAACTACCGCACGCTCAAGCCGGAAAAGGACGGGCTCTTCTGCGAGAAGATCTTCGGCCCGACCCGGGACTGGGAGTGCTACTGCGGCAAGTACAAGCGCGTCCGGTTCAAGGGCATCATCTGCGAGCGCTGCGGCGTCGAGGTCACGCGGGCCAAGGTCCGCCGTGAGCGGATGGGCCACATCGAGCTCGCCGCGCCAGTGACCCACATCTGGTACTTCAAGGGCGTGCCGTCGCGGCTGGGCTACCTGCTCGACCTCGCCCCGAAGGACCTGGAGAAGGTCATCTACTTCGCCGCGTACATGATCACGTACGTGGACGACGAGGCCCGTCAGCGCGACCTGCCTTCGCTGGAGGCGCGCATCACGGTCGAGCGCACCCAGCTCGAGCAGCGCCGGGACAACGACATCGAGGCCCGGCAGAAGAAGCTCGAGGCCGACATGGCCGAGCTTGAGGCCGCCGGCGCCAAGAGCGACGCCCGCCGCAAGCTGCGGGAGTCCGCGGAACGCGAGATGAAGCAGATCCGCGACCGCTCCGCCAAGGAGATCGACCGGATCGACGAGGTGTGGTCCCGGTTCAAGGGCCTGAAGGTCCAGGACCTGGAGGGAGACGAGGTTCTCTACCGCGAGATGCGGGACCGGTTCGGCCGGTACTTCCGCGGCGGCATGGGCGCCCAGGCCATCCAGGACCGGCTCGCTACCTTCGACCTCGACGCCGAGGCGAGCGACCTGCGCGAGATCATCCGCACCGGCAAGGGCCAGAAGAAGGCCCGCGCCCTCAAGCGCCTCAAGGTCGTCTCCGCGTTCCTCACCACCCGCAACAGCCCCATGGGCATGGTCCTCGACTGCATCCCGGTGATCCCGCCGGACCTGCGGCCGATGGTCCAGCTCGACGGTGGCCGGTTCGCGACCTCCGACCTGAACGACCTGTACCGGCGCGTTATCAACCGGAACAACCGCCTCAAGCGGCTCCTTGACCTCGGCGCGCCCGAGATCATCGTGAACAACGAGAAGCGGATGCTCCAGGAGGCGGTCGACAGCCTCTTCGACAACGGCCGCCGTGGCCGCCCGGTCACCGGGCCCGGCAACCGGCCGCTCAAGAGCCTGTCCGACATGCTCAAGGGCAAGCAGGGCCGGTTCCGCCAGAACCTGCTCGGCAAGCGCGTGGACTACTCGGGCCGGTCGGTCATCGTCGTCGGCCCGCAGCTCAAGCTGCACCAGTGCGGCCTGCCCAAGCAGATGGCGCTGGAGCTGTTCAAGCCGTTCGTGATGAAGCGGCTGGTGGACCTCAACCACGCGCAGAACATCAAGTCCGCCAAGCGGATGGTCGAGCGGGCCCGCCCGGTCGTGTGGGACGTGCTGGAAGAGGTCATCACCGAGCACCCGGTCCTGCTGAACCGGGCGCCCACGCTGCACCGCCTCGGCATCCAGGCCTTCGAGCCGCAGCTGGTCGAGGGCAAGGCCATCCAGATCCACCCGCTCGTCTGCACCGCGTTCAACGCGGACTTCGACGGCGACCAGATGGCCGTGCACCTGCCGCTGTCGGCCGAGGCGCAGGCCGAGGCCCGCATCCTCATGCTGTCGACCAACAACATCCTCAAGCCCGCCGACGGCAAGCCGGTGACCATGCCCACCCAGGACATGGTGATCGGGCTGTACTGCCTGACCCGGCAGGACGACGGGGCCGTGGGCGAGGGCCGGGCATTCGTGAACCTGTCGGAGGCCATGATGGCCTACGACAAGCGCGAGCTGGACCTGCAGGCGAAGATCAGCATCCGGCTGGACCACGTCGTGCCGCCGAAGGACTACGAGGTCCCCGAGGACTGGCAGCCCGGCACCCCGCTGCGGCTGGAGACGACCATCGGCCGGGTCCTGTTCAACGAGGCGCTGCCGGCGGACTTCCCGTTCGTCAACTACAACGTCAGCAAGAAGCAGCTGTCCGTCATCGTCAACTCGCTCGCCGAGACCTACCCGAAGGTCCAGGTGGCCGCGGCTCTCGACGCCCTCAAGGACGCCGGGTTCCACTGGGCCACCCGGGTCGGGGTCACCATCGGCATCGAGGACGTCGTCGCGCCGCCGAACAAGAAGACCATCCTGGACGGCTACGAGCGCCGCGCCGACAAGGTGCAGCGCGAGTACGAGCGCGGCCTGATCACCGACGACGAGCGCCGTCAGGAGCTCATCGAGATCTGGACCCACGCGACCGCCGAGGTTGCCCAGGACATGGAGAAGGCCTTCCCGGCGACGAACCCCGTCTGGATGATGGTCAACTCCGGTGCCCGTGGTAACCCCATGCAGATCCGGCAGATCGCCGGCATGCGCGGCCTGGTGTCTAACCCGTAGGGCGAGACGATCCCGCGCCCGATCAAGTCCTCGTTCCGCGAGGGCCTGACCGTCCTGGAGTACTTCATCTCCACCCACGGCGCCCGTAAGGGCCTCGCCGACACCGCCCTGCGGACCGCCGACTCCGGGTACCTCACCCGGCGCCTGGTGGACGTGGCGCAGGACGTCATCGTCCGCGAGGAGAACTGCGGCACCGACCGCCGGTTCCCCATGCAGATCGCCGAGCGCGGGTCCGACGGGACGCTCCGCAAGCTGGACAACATCGAGAACAGCGGCACCGGGCGGTCCATCGCCGAGGAGGTCGAGGTCGACGGGGTCGTGCTCGCGCGCGTCGACGACGACACGACCGACACGATGATCGACCAGCTGGTCGCGGCGGGCGTGGACACCATCCGGGTGCACAACGTCCTGGTCTGCGAGGCCAAGGTCGGCGTCTGCGCCAAGTGCTACGGCCGCTCGCTGGCCGCCGGCAAGCGGGTGGACGTGGGCGAGGCCGTCGGCATCATCGCGGCGCAGTCCATCGGCGAGCCGGGCACCCAGCTCACGATGCGTACCTTCCACACCGGCGGCGTGGCGGGAGCCGACATCACCCACGGCCTGCCCCGCATCACCGAGCTGTTCGAGGCCCGGATCCCGAAGGGCCTCGCCCCGATCAGCGAGGTCGAGGGCCGGATCAAGATCGAGGAGACCGAGAAGACCCGGAAGATCATCGTCGTCCCCGACGACGGGTCGGAAGAGGTCGCCTACCCGGTCCCGATGCGGTCCCGCCTGATGGACGGGGTCCGTGACGGCGCTCGGGTAGCGGTGGGCCAGCAGCTCATCGCGGGCGCGGTCAACCCGCACGAGGTGCTCCGCATCCAGGGATCGCGCTCGGTCCAGCAGCACCTCGTGGCCCAGGTGCAGGACGTGTACCGGTCGCAGGGCGTGTCGATCCACGACAAGCACATTGAGATCATCATCCGCCAGATGCTCAAGCGGGTGAACGTCCTGGAGTCGGGCGACACCGACCTGCTGCCCGGCGAGCTCGTCGAGCGGCTGCGGTTCGAGGGCGTCAACCGCGCGGTGGTGAACGACGGCGGGCAGCCGGCCTCCGGCCGCCCGGTGCTCATGGGCATCACCAAGGCGTCGCTGGCCACTGAGTCGTGGCTGTCGGCGGCCTCCTTCCAGGAGACGACGCGGGTGCTCACCGACGCGGCGATCAACGCCAAGTCGGACTCGCTGCTCGGCCTCAAGGAGAACGTCATCATCGGCAAGCTCATCCCGGCCGGCACCGGCATGCAGGTGTACCGGAACATCCGGGTCGAGCCCACCGACGACGCCCGCGGCGCGGCGTACCCGGCGGCGCAGTACCAAGAGGGAGAGGGCTACCCCTTCGGCCAGGGCAGCGGCGAGGCCGTCCCGCTGGAGGAGTACGACTTCGGCTCCTACAACCGGTAGCCATCCCGGTAGCAGGCTAAGGCGGCCGGGTCCCGTTCGGGACCCGGCCGCCTTGCTTTTCCAGGCCGTGCCCGGGGCAGGCAGCGGAATAAGGTGACCGGGGGCATCGTTCACGCTCGTGAATCTCGTCACGGGCGCCCCGTGCCAGCGGGTAGACTGGCTACGAGGAAAGCCGTGCGGCGACTGGATCGTCGATTTGGTTGACGGGCATGCGGATGGTACCTTTAACATTCGTGCCCGTGACCGTGCGGGCCTCTGCGTGTCGGCAGGTAGTGAGGCGTCTGGCCTCCCGGGTTCGGGAGTGCCGGGTTGCGCGGTAGCTGCGGTCGGCGCAGTGGAATCCCTTCGCTTGATCCCTGAACGGTGATCGTCGCTGGGCATTAGGCCTAGAGCGACACACCCGACCTCGGGGGTCGGCGGACGGGGAAAACCTGCAGGTCAAACGGGTAGCACCGACGGGAAACCGGCGAGAAACGAATCCGCCTGTGCGCGCTCCGGACTCCGGGGCAAGCGCGGGCCGGACACTAGATGCTTGACATACGTAACGACGGAAAGGCACTGGGTTGCCCACGATCCAGCAGCTGGTCCGCAAGGGCCGCCAGGACAAGGTGTCGAAGAACAAGACGCCGGCGCTCAAGCAGAGCCCGCAGCGCCGGGGCGTGTGCACGCGCGTCTACACGACTACGCCGAAGAAGCCGAACTCGGCGCTCCGCAAGGTCGCCCGCGTCCGGCTGACCAGCCAGATCGAGGTCACGGCCTATATCCCGGGGGTTGGCCACAACCTCCAGGAGCACTCGATCGTGCTCGTGCGCGGTGGCCGGGTCCGCGACCTGCCTGGTGTTCGTTACAAGATCATCCGCGGCTCGCTGGACACGCAGGGCGTCCGCAACCGCAAGCAGGCTCGCAGCCGCTACGGCGCGAAGAGGGAGAAGAGCTGACATGCCGCGTAAGGGTCCCGCGTCAAAGCGGCAGCTCGTCACCGACCCGGTCTACGGGTCGCCGCTGGTCACCGCGCTCGCCAACAAGGTCCTGAAGGACGGCAAGCGCTCCCTTGCCGAGCGGACCGTGTACGGCGCGCTCGAGGGCTGCCGCGACAAGAGCGGCAACGACCCGGTCGTGACGCTGAAGCGCGCGCTCGACAACGTCAAGCCCACCCTTGAGGTCCGCAGCCGCCGCGTCGGTGGCGCGACCTACCAGGTGCCGGTCGAGGTTCGCGCCTCCCGGTCCACCCAGCTGGCGATGCGCTGGATCGTCATGTACGCCCGGCAGCGCCGCGAGAAGACGATGACCGAGCGGCTCATGAACGAGCTGCTCGACGCCAGCAACGGCCTTGGCGCCAGCGTCAAGCGTCGCGAGGACACTCACAAGATGGCGGAGTCCAACAAGGCCTTCGCGCACTACCGCTGGTAATTCGCAGGATACGAACGAAGGACGCTTATCGTGGCCACCCAGACCGCAACCGACCTCGCGCTGGTCCGCAACATCGGGATCATGGCGCATATCGACGCGGGCAAGACGACGACGACCGAGCGCATCCTGTTCTACACCGGTATCAACTACAAGATCGGTGAGGTCCATGATGGCGCCGCCACCATGGACTGGATGGAGCAGG